>CAYMXY010000012.1:0-16963 GCA_964394525.1 uncultured Gammaproteobacteria bacterium
CTCTAATAACTCACGAGTAGCGCTCGCCAAACGATTTTCATTCAATAATGGATAAAAACGCTGCGGCACAATGAA
This sequence comes from uncultured Gammaproteobacteria bacterium, assembly GCA_964394525.1. GTDB lineage: Bacteria > Patescibacteriota > Patescibacteriia > UBA9570 > UBA9570 > CAYMXY01. Next base: position 76 of record CAYMXY010000012.1, read on the forward strand.
CCAACGTTTAGCCGCTAAGGCTTGATTTACCGCCGCTTCCACTTGCTCATTAGATAAATAAGCATTACCAGACAATTCAATCGTATCAACCCACAACCACTGGCGTTGCGCTACTGCATACCACATTAAAAAACCAATCAGAGCGGCACTGCCTAAATATGCCCACCAATCACGCCGCCAAGCAGTAAAAGATTTAGCCGGTTGAAAATAAGGATTTTGAAAACGTGTCTCTGGTAGATGCATAGCATTAAGTTTGTAGTATATCATGTTAATTCGGAAACTAGCAAAAATACGAAGTATGTGAATCTATAAATTCGACGAGATGCGAAGACGTTGCGCTGTAGCCGCGACCGAGCCGTAGTAGAGTTACGGTGAGAGAGCGGCTACGGCGAACAACGAGCCCGAAGGGTTGGCTGTGCAGAGTCCCGGCTCGGCCGGGAGCAGGCGCAGCCAACAGCTCACGAATTTATAGATTCACGTATATCGCATTCGGCATTTCTCTGCTATACTGTCAAGCGATGTGCTGGAATAAATTGACTTATCGCCTTAAATTTAATAGATCACGCCGCTATCAGGTGAGCTATAGTGTTGTCATCTCTGAATCAATCAAAGCTGATGAGGTGATTGTTTTGCCATATCCTCAAACGACTGATTATCAAACGGTCAGTAATTTTGAATATGCTAGTTCCGGCGAAGTTGAAATTCATGATCAATTTATTGTCTGTCGTGACGCAGGCGAGGCTGAAATTTCATGTTCTATTGACGTTAAGCCACGAACTGTAATACTGCCTGATTCAATTTCTCAAGCTGATTATGCCGCTCGGTTCGATGCTGAAACATATTGTTTACCGGACAAATTTATTCAACCAGAACTTCCGGCAATCCAAGCTGTCGCTGAACGCTATCAAACAAACAAACTATCAATAGTTAAATTAACCAAGCAGCTTTACGATCACACTATCAGCACCCTGCACTACGGCGATCCGATTCCAGGTTTATATTCCACTAATGATGCGCTCACCCGCGAGCAAGTTGACTGCGGTGGGTTCGCAACTTATTTGGCGGCATTAATGCGCGCTTGCCAAATCCCCTGTCGGATAATTTCCGGTTTTTGGGCTGGTCAGAAGCATAACCAGATGCATGCTTGGCTGGAATATATGTTGCCCAATGGGCAATGGGTAGCGCTAGATCCATCAACTGATTATTTGCTTCGTCAGCGCCGCACGCGCAAAGTAGCCGGTTATAACTGGGTTGGTAGTGACCGGATTGTCATCGCTGTTGGATCGGATCATCATTTGAACATATCGGGCCGTGAATATCAGATTGGTTTTTTGCAAACACCGCTATTATTACGCAACAACGGCCAAATTGACTATCTCAGCAATTATCAGTTAGTGACGAAATGAAACGGTTGTTGGCAACTGGCTTATCCCCAAATTTAGAAAAAGATGATGCAGTAATAGCCGCAGGCTGTTTAATTGCACCTTGGCGATATCGTCACGGCGACGCTTGTCAAAAACTAACTGCTGAATTGGAAAATTTTTTTAAGCCGAGCGCCACTACCGCTGACGCACCGGCAATATGGTTATTTAATTCTGGTCGGTCAGCTTTGTTAGTGTGTTTGCAGGCACTTAATTTAGCGCCGAACGATGAAGTGTTGCTGCAAGCCTTTACTTGCAATGCTGTGCCGAATCCGGTGTTATGGGCTGGATTGAAACCGGTTTATGTAGACATTACTGCCGACCAATCATATACCATGGATCCGGCTGATTTGGAACGTAAAATTACACCGCGCAGCCGAGTATTAATTATTCAGCATACCTTTGGCCGGGCGGCCGATCTTGACCGCTTGCTGGTCATTGCCAAAAAACATCATTTGATTGTGATTGAAGATTGCGCTCACACTATCGGTGGCCAATGGCACGGACAGTTATTGGGAACATTCGGCGATGCCGCCATTATCAGTTTCGGCCGAGATAAAGTTATTTCAAGTGTTTACGGCGGCGCTCTAGTGGTATCCAATAAAAAACTTCTTGCAAAAGTTGCTAAGTCTTATGCCGCTCTCCCCTATCCCACACTGAGTTGGATTGCACAGCAATTACTTCATCCGGTGGTGACGTATTTGGCAATTAGTGCTTGGTATTGGAGTAGAATTGGTCAAATAATTTTTTGGTTTGCGAAGCGAACTCATTTATTATCATTAGCTGTCGCTAAGGCTGAACGCTCTGGTCATAAACCAAACTACTTCCCTACTCGATTGCCGAATGCCTTAGCTGCGCTTGCTTTACATCAATGGCATAAATTGGCGAGTTTTAATAATCATCGCCAACAAATTGCTGCTATCTACCAGCAACAATTTCGACCAACTGAAGTATTGGACGATTCGGTATATTTGCGTTATCCCATTGAGGTAGACGATCCTAAACAACTAATAAAGCGCTGCTCTCAAAACGGGATTATTTTAGGTGATTGGTATGATAGTGTAATTGCGCCGGCCACGACAAATTTGTCCAAACTGGATTACCACCTCGGCAGTTGCCCAACAGCAGAAAATGCCGCCTTGCATATTGTTAACTTGCCAACACATATTCATGTCAATCAATCATCGGCAAATAATATTATCAAATATGTATTATCAGACTATGCCCAGTGAACTAATCGTCAAAGAAATTCATGACCGTGCAATCTGGCAAAGTTGGTTTGATAACTTATCGCCGGATACCTTTTTACAAACCTGGGAATGGGGGGAAGCGCAGACTGATCCAATTAAGCGCATCGGTGTATTTACTCCGACTGGTGAATTGCAAGGCGCAGCCTTACTGATAAACATTGCAGCTCGGCGAGCGCGATATATTCTTTGTCCACACGGACCGCTAGTGGCAGAAGACAATGACGCGGCGCTACAAGCAATTATTGAATACGCCATTAGTTATGGTCGAAATTGCGGTGCTGATTTTGTGCGCATTGCTCCGCTATTAACTGATTTACCTAAGCACCGGCAGATATTTTCTGCTCAGGGATTTAGAAAAGCACCAATTCACGTGCACCCGGAATTAAGTTGGATACTAAATCTATCACCCGAGCAAGACAAATTATTGGCCAACCTGCGCAAAACCACGCGTTATTCTATTCGCAAGGCTGAAAAAGATGGTGTGACGATTCGTTCTTCCACGGAACCAACCGATTTGGAATTATTTTGGAATCTATATCAAGCGACGGTTGTACGTCAACATTTTACGCCATTTAGCCTAGCTTATTTGGAACGTGAATTCCACGTTTTTACCCAACATCAGGCAGCTCGACTTTTTTTAGCTGATCATCAAGGCGAAACCGTAGCCGGAGCGCTGATTATTTTTACGCCGCAGTCGGCGTTTTATCATCATGGTGCGTCATTACAAAAAGATCCTAAATTAACGGCAGCCTATTTACTGCAATGGGCAGTAATTAAATATGCTAAGGAACGAGGTTGCCGAAAATATAATTTTTGGGGAATCAGCCCGGAAAACGAACCAAAACATCCTTGGGCCGGCTTAAGCTTGTTCAAAAAAGGTTTTGGCGGAGAAGCTCATAGGTATGTGTCGGCGCAAGATAAACCGTTAAGCACTCGCTACTGGCTTAACTGGGGTGTAGAAACAATCAGGCGTTATCGACGCGGATACTAGTGGCACCGCCAAGATAAGGTTGCAGCACCAATGGAATTTTAATGCTGCCGTCGGCTTGTTGATTAATCTCTAGTAACGGAATAAGTAAACGGGGCGACGCCGCCAACGTATTGTTTAACGTTTGACAATAGTGAATTTTACCGGCGGCCCGATAACGCAAACCAAGCCGGCGCGCCTGAAAAGTGCCTAACCATGAACAAGAATGAGTTTCGCCATAACTTTGCCTAGATGGCATCCATGTTTCGATGTCACGTTTATATTTTTGACCAGCGCCCATTTCTCCGGTGCATAACTCCATCACCCGATACGGTAATTCCAACGCTGTCAAAAAATCTTCCGCATTAGTAATGAGCTCCTCAAATAATTGCATTGCTAAATCGTCGTCATCCGGACAAATCACCACTTGTTCTATTTTATTAAATTGACGTACTCGAAAAAGGCCGTGAGTATCTTTACCATAACTGCCCACTTCAGTGCGAAAACATGGGGTCCAAGCGGTATAACGTTTGGGCAGTTCTGTATCTGTCAAAATTTCATCTCCATGAAGGGCGCATAACGTGACTTCTGATGAACCAATTAAATGTTGCTGACGATCGCGCGCCACCGCTGTAAAAGTTTCATTGGCCATCCAAGGAAAATAACCAGTGCCATAAAACCACTTAGCATCTGCCAGTAACGGTGTTGCAAATTGTGTGAAACCTCGCTGGCGCAACCAATCTAAACCAAAAGTCATTAACGCATTCTCTAGGCGCGCTCCCCAACCTTTCAAATAATAACTCCGGCTACCGCTTACTTTCACGCCACGGGCGATATCAATTAGGTCAAGTTCGCGCCCTAGAGTTAAATGATCCTTTGCTTCAAAATCAAATTTCGGCAATGCGCCAACTCGTTTCAGTTCCTTATTATCAGCCGGGCCACTGCCGCGTGGTACCCGCTGGTCCGGAATATTTGGTACCGACAACATGGCTTGATTATATTGCTCTTCAATTGTTTTACTTTGCTGCTCAAGTTCATGCAATTTTTCAGCCGTCGCTTTTAGTTCGCTAATTTTAGCCTTTTTTTCTTGACCATCGGCCTGCGCAACTGCTTGATTCGCTTGATGTTGTTGCGAACGAATAGTATCAGCGGCCTGCTGTAAAGTGCGACGTTGATCGTCTAAAGCAATCAAAGCCGGCACGTCAATTGGCAAATTTTTTTCATTAGCCGCAGTTGTAACCTGATCTGGATTAGCACGAATAAATTTAATATCTAACATAGATTATTGACTGGCGATAGTCTGGTTAGTGGTTTGCTCATCCGGCACAATCGACTTCGGCCGCAATAATGGAAACATCACACACTCTCTAATTGGTTTATCTTGTAAAAATGAAAATAATCGTTCGCTTACACCAAAACCAGATGTTGGCGGTAAACCATATTCCAACGCCTCAACAAAATCAACATCCGCCATTTGCGCCTCGCGATCACCGGCCTGACGCAAAGCAGCTTGTTCAGTAAACCGCTGCGCTTGATCTTGCGGATCATTCAACTCGGTATAGCCGTTACCCAGTTCACTGCCAGCCACGATTACTTGATAACGTTCTACCAGTTCCGGCTGGTTAGCAACTCGCTTAGCCAGCGGTGATATCACCACTGGGTGATGCGTCACAAACAACGGGCCAGCCAACTGCTGGCGACAGTGTTTCCAAAGCATATCAATTAGTCGGCCACGTTGCCAGCTTGGGTCACATGATCCATAAACACGGGCGCAGCCGGCGCGCAGTTCTGACAAATCAGCCGTTAACACATTAAAATTGAACTGTTCAGCAATCAATTCCAAAAAATTCACCCGCGGCCAGGTTTGATCAAAATTTACGGAAAATCCATGAATGTCAAATTGCAACTTACCAAACGTCTCTTGAATAACTTGTTTATACATGCGCTCCACCAATGTCATGGTAGTTTCATAATTGGCATAGGCCCAATAAAATTCCATTTGCGTGTAATCTTGCAGATGTTCCGCACTAATACCTTCATTGCGAAACTGTCGGCCAATTTCAAAAGTTTTTTCAAAACCGGCGATCATTAAACGTTTCTGCCATAATTCTCCCATGGAAATGCGCAAATATAAATCTATATCCAAGGCGCGGTGATGCGTGACAAATGGTTCGGCATCGGCCCCGCCGGGCATTACCTCTAGCACTGGCGTCTCAACTTCTAAAAAACCTGCTTGCTGCAAAAACCGTCTAACGGCATTCCACCAATTAGCTTTTTGTATGAACAACTGGTGCAACTCCGGCCGTAGCATTAAATCTAAATAGCGATGGCGATAGCGCTGTTCTTCATCTTGCAAACCAAACCATTCGTCCGGCAATGGGCGTAACGATTTGGTGAGCATCGTGAAACGCTCCACTAATAACGAACGTTCACCCTTATGTGTAGTAAATGGTGTGCCGCTGGCCTGAACAATATCACCAACATCAAACCAACTCAGTTGTTCAAATTTTGGCTGCTGTAATTTTTCCTTTGCCAGCGCCAGTTGCAGCCGCCCACTATTATCTTCCAAATGACAAAAAACAAGTTTGCCGTGCTCACGCCACCGGCGTAGCCGTCCGGCAACGGTCGCTTGTTTCAGTTCTGAAAATTGATCCAAAAATTCCGCCACCGTATGTGTCCGCTCGCTGGCTGAAGGGTAGGCTGTACCCAAAGCCTGCTGATAGGCTGCAGCCTTAGCGATGCGCCCAGTCCGTTCCGATTGGTGTTGTTGCATAACAGAAACTTAAGCCACCTTTTTGATCGTATAGACCACAGTCCCTTTCGGCACTACTACCGAAACTTCATCGTTAACCTGATGTCCCAACAGTGCTTTGCCAAGAGGTGATTCGTTGGAAATTTTTCCGTTAGCTGGATCAGCTTCATTCGAACCAACTAAATGAAATGTCTGATTGTTGCCGGCAACATCTTTCACCGTAATTTGTGAACCAATTACTACCGTCTTTGAACCTTGCGGCTTCTGAATCATTTGAACATGACGCAAGGTTTCTTCCAATTCCAAAATTTTACTTTCAACCAGACTTTGTTCTTCTTCAGCTTCACTATACTCAGCGTTTTCTGATAAATCACCCAACTCTTTAGCACTGGCGATACGGCCGGCAATTTCCTTACGCTTAGTTGTTTTATAATACTCTAAGTCTCGTTTTAATTTTTCTAATCCGTCTGCTGTCAAATAAATGTTTTTGTCTGTCATAACATCATAACAAAGTTTTTAAGTATTGAGCTATTCTAAAATAGGTCATCTAGCCTGTCAAGTATTTCATTAATACCTCTTGTGCTACCGTCAAAGCAGCCGCCGACCCCTCGCCGCCTTCTTCAACCAAAACAGTCAAAACCAATTCTGGCTGGTCATAGGGAAGAAAAGTTGTGTACCACGAATGGGTTTGTTCTTTGCCGCCGATTTGAGCCGTACCAGTTTTTCCAGCAGAAGTGACCGGTAAACTATTCATCCGTCTGGCGCTTCCCCAACTAACTGCTTGGCGCATGCCAGATCGAACCACAGCTAAATATTGCGGTGCAACAATGTTTTGGCGAACGATTTTAGGTTCAATCTGCGAAACAGTTTCCCCCGCTTGATTAGTCATGCGCTCAACTAAACTTGGTTGATAAAGTGTGCCGCCATTCGCGACGACACTGGTAACTAAAGCGACCTGCAGCGGCGTGGCACGTAAATCTCCCTGACCGATGGACAGCAAGTAGGTATCACCTAAATACCATGGTTCGCCGATAACCGTTTGGCGCCATTCGCGACTAGGTACAAAACCAGCCGCCTCGCCGGGTAAATCTAGACCACTTGGTTCGTCCAATCCAAACTTCAACGCATAAGCGTTTATTCGATCCACTCCTAAACCGCCGGTAATTTCACGACTAGCTGAATCATAAGTGCCGCCGCCAGCAATGTAAAAATAAGTATTAACCGATTCGGCCAATGCTTTATATATATTCGTAGCGCCGTGACCGCCAGTTTTCCAATCACGATAAAGTTTATCCAGTTGAATGCCGCCAGTACTTTGTACTACCGTTGATTCAGTGACCACACCTTCTTGTAAAGCGGCAGCAGCGACAATTAATTTGAAAATTGAACCAGTGGGATATTCTCCGGAAATAGCCTTATTGAATAATGGTTTGCGGTCATCATTTACCAACTGTTGGTAATCTTCCGTGCTAATGCCGCGGCTAAATAAATTATTGTCGAACGCCGGATAACTTACCAAAGCGCGAATCTGTCCGGTGCGGGGGTCAAGCGCCACTGCTGCCCCACCACTGGAAGCAACTTCATTACTAACCTCGGCTAGCGAATCATAAAGCAGTTGCTGCAACTTTGCATCGATACTTAATACCAAATTTGTTCCAGCCACCGGCACAGTCTCTGTTAAGGTATCAATCGGCTCACCTTGGGCATTAATTTCAATCTGGCGTTCCCCTTTTATGCCATGCAGATTCGTCTCGTACCACGATTCTAAACCGCTTTTACCAACGGTATCAACCAGACTATAATTATCGCTGGTATACCGCTCCAAATCTTCCGGGCTGATTTTACCAAGATATCCCAAAACATGAGCAAAGGCCGGCGTTGTTAAATAATTTCTGCCGGATTGCACTTCAATTTGTAAACCGCGTATTTGTCGCGCGGTGATAAATAGTGGCCGCGCTTCCTCAGGTGGAATAAATTCGCGCACCATCAGCGGCTCAGTTGGATGATTAGCTAACTGTGACCGAACCGATTGATCTAATTCATTAGTCTGCAATTTTAACTCCTTGGCCAGCGCCTCAAGATTAGCTGAATAATCGGCTGTGTTAACATTAGGTAGTTCACTTGGCACGATACTTGCCACAAAATTTGGTTCATTTTGCACTAACGCCTGCCCGGTGGTATCGTAAAATAAGCCGCGCGCCGATGGTAGATATTCAATATGTATACGATTACGATCGGCTAAACTTAAAAATTCATCGCCACGCACCAACTGTAAATAACCGCTACGCGCCAAAAAAATTAAACTAACAACTAACACGGCGATAAAAAAAATCTGCGCCCGCTGGCGCGGCAAGGCTTTAGCTAAATAGCTGTTAGCCACAGTCGGCTCAACCAAAGCTTGATCAATCACTCGCCGCCGATACGTCCGTGATATCGCAGCATCCTTAATTTTGTCATCAACCAACGGATTAAATAAGTTTGGCATAGCCCTTTGATAGTAAACGGACTAAGCCAACTGTAAATACAATCATCGCCAACCAGCCAACCAGCCACCAACTTAACGGTACATCATTGATTAGTTGCCAAGCGGAACCTCGCCAACGTTCATCCAACCATTGCCATAAACTGGTAAATAATTGTATAACAGCCAAACTGATTGCCGCTATCACCGCCACCATCAATAATGATGTCTGCTTCAACCAAGTAGCGCGCAAACCGGCAATGCACCAAACTAATATCACCCCACTAATTAAATACAAGCCAAATAATTGTGGGCTATAAAGATCCAACAGCCAGCCTTGCACTAGCGCAAAACCAGTCGCCTTTTGCCAATTAGTAATAAAACTTACCGCCGCCACCGTAATAAACAATGAATTAAAAATTATCAGTCCATTCGGCATTGGCCAGATAACGGCCACTTCGATAAGCAAACTGCTTATCAACACGATTGCTAAAATAAATAGATTAGGTTTAGTCATGTTATTTCGGAATAATTACCGAAACAATCGCATTATTGCCGTAACGCTGTAATGGTGTAACCGTAGCCGATTGAAACAATTCGCTGGGAGCGGCTGACACAGTCGCCACTATTCCCATCACCAATCCAGCCGGAATAAATTGATCTTGACCATTAGTGACAATCACATCACCCACCGTTAACGCCTGCTCTTTCAGTACATATTCAAATATCAAACTGGTATCAAACTGACCACGGACTATCCCAGCAGTCGGTGGACTGGAACCAGCTACCATCCCCTGCCACTGGCTAGTGGAATGCGTTAACAAAGTTACTTCGGCCGAAGTATCGTGCACGGTGCTAACGGTACCAAGTAATGCGCCAGTGCCATAAATAATGGGATAGCCTACTTTAAGACCATGGCTGCTGCCGCGATTGATCAGTAGTAGTTGACTATTATTTTTTTGTCCAAGGCGTGAAATAATTTTGGCTGGAAGAATGTCGTAATCATTCTGTCGAGCAAATGCTAATTCTTCCTGATACTGCTGATATTGAATTAATTGAGTTTGCAAAGAATGATTTTCTCGTACAACTTTGGTGAGCAGATCCTTCAGATTTGTATTTTCTGCCAATAAAACGTTATCAGTCGTTCGCCAAAGAGGGCTAATTGAATCCACTATCGTATACAACACGTGCCAAGCCGGCTGCACTGTAAGACCAACCCAATGTTCAACTGGACGTAACCAGCCGCTGACAGATAACAATATCAGCAGGGCAATCGTTATCCCAACAGCCGCAACGGTTTTAATAGGCTGACGCGCCATATAAAAACTATTAACTTGAACTGGTCAATACAACAGTCTTACGGTAATGGTCAAGATCTTCCAATATCAAACCAGTCCCACGCACGACCGAAGTCAATGGATCATCAACCACATGAACCGGAATATGCACTGCCTGAGCAATTCGTTCGTCTAACCGTTTCAACAATGCTCCCCCGCCACTGAACATAATGCCACGCTCATAGATGTCTGCCACTAATTCAGGCGGTGTGCTTTCGATGGTACTGCGAACATTATCAATAAAGCTGTTTATGGTACGATCCAGCGCCAATCGCACTTGACGGCTAGTGAGATTGAGTTCAATCGGCAACCCAGAAATTAGATCACGTCCGCGCACTTTCAAGTCTAATTCTTCTTCCAACGGCAAAGCTGAACCAATTTGAATTTTAATCTGCTCAGCGGTTGGTTCACCAATCAACAAATTAAATTCATCTCGACAAAAATTGATAATGTCTTGATTCAAATCATCACCGGCCGTTCGCAGCGACCGCCAATTTACTACTCCCCCCAAAGCAATTACTGCTATTTCAGTGGTGCCGCCGCCGCAATCAATAATCATGGTGCCATGCGATTCCTGCACCGGTAACCGACAGCCAATCGCCGCCGCCATTGGTTCTTCCACCAAAATTACTTCTTTGGCGCCTGCATTTTTTGCCGCATCTTCAACCGCTTTGCGCTCCACTTCGGTAACACCCAACGGAATAGCCACTACTACCCTTGGCCGCGGCAACAGCGCAAATGATTCACGATGCACCTTATCAATAAAATGTTTTAGCATTTTTTCAGTCACTTCAAAATCAGATACCACACCATTAACCAACGGACGGGTGGCTGTAATGTGTGCCGGAGTTTTTCCAATCATCGCTTTGGCATCTTGACCAACAGCCAAAATTTGATCAGTTAGTGTATTCACAGCTACCACTGATGGCTCATTGATAACAATACCTTTATCACGAACATACACCAACGTATTGGCCGTGCCGAGGTCAACTCCAATATCTTTGGCTACCCGATCAAAAAAAATTTTAGGCATTAACTGCATGAGCTGAAATATATTCTTCAATTGATAATAGCTGGCCACTTTCGGCCGCACGTGGTTTCACTTCAATCTTATTACCATTTTTAGCACTGACAACCAGTCGTTGACTGATGCCGATTAAATCTGCATCACCAAATTTTACTCCAGCAGAAACTACACGGTCGTCATACAGTACATTAAACCCGGCTTTTTGTAAAGTATCATATACCTGATCAGCTTGAACACTATTTTTATTCAAATTAATTAGGTGTGCATCAAACGGACTTACTGCTTTTGGCCAGATAATGCCACGCTCATCACGATGCACTTCCACAATTGTGCCCAGTAAGCGGGTTAAACCAATTCCGTAACACCCCATCGCTATTGGTTTCAACACACCCGTCGCGTCGGTAAATTGCCAACCAAACGAATCAGAAAAACGATGCTGCAATTTAAAAATGTTACCCACCTCAATAGCGCGATGTTCAGTAAAATTTTCGCCCTGACATTCCGGACAGGATATCGTTTCAGATTTAATCTCACGATTGATGCCTAACTGACACTGCTCACAAAGAAAAATTGTATCTTCGCCATTGACAGTAATGGTTTGAAATTCATGTGAATAGCGACTAAAGGCGCCGCCCGATGCTAAAGTTCGGTAAGTGGTATCACCTAAACCGACTCGCTCAAAAATTTTCCGATAAGCAGTTTGTACTTTAAGATAATAAGCCTCAAGATCATCACTGCTAGCATGGGCCGAGTACATATCTTTCATGATAAATTCTCTGCCGCGCAATAAACCGGCTTTGGGGCGTAGCTCCTTGCGAAATTTTACTTGAAATTGAAACACCGCCACTGGCAGATCACGGTAGGAGGTGACGTATTTAGCTAATAATGGCGTTACCACTTCTTCGTGACTGGGTCCAAGGATATATTCATGACCGGAAGCGTCGTTGGTTGTATATAAAATTTCGTTCATGGTTTCGACGCGGCCAGTAGTTTGCCATAGTTGTTTAGGATGTAACGCTGGCATAATTATTTCTTGCCCGCCGACGGCCACCATACCTTCACGAATGATCTGTTCAATTTTTGTTAACACCATTTGGCCGAGCGGTAAAATGGTGTAAACACCGGCCATTAATTTATCTACGTATCCAGCCCGCAACAGTAATTGCGCGTTGGCGCTGGTTTCTTCAGGTGGAACGGTTTTAGCAGTTTTGGTGAACAGATGTGTTTGCCGCATAGCTAAAAGAACTTACGCACATCATTAATAGTTACCAACAATATTAAAAACAATAACGCCAGATATCCTATATTATGAATGATAATTTCCACCTTTTGATCGACTGGTCGTCGGCGTACCCATTCGACTAGCAAGAATGCCAACCGACCGCCATCCAATGCCGGGATCGGCAACAAATTAAATACCGCCAAATTAACCGATAAAATAGCGGCAAATTGAATAACATGAGACCATCCTAATTTAGTAGCGCGATAAGTTAAAGACGCTACCCCGAGTGGTCCGGATATTTCTCCGGCTAACGGCTGCCGTCTGACTAAATCCGCCAATGTTTGTCCAATAGCTGCAAAAATGCCGACAAAATATTGGCCGGTTTGCAATGTGCCTTGACGCACTGCCTGAATAAAAGGCAAGCGCATTGTTCCGGTTTCAACAAAGTAAGCGCCGATTCCGGGAGCAGTGTTGGTGGTGGTAGATGCTTTTATATTTCCAGTGGCGGCGACGGTAATTTCAATTAAACGAGTATTAATTGTTTGTGCGGAGCCATCGCGCCGCACCGTGATAGCAACCGGGTCATCAACCTGTTTTGTGCCAAGATAATCGCGCACTTCCGAAACGGTAGTGACGCTTTTCCCATCCAAAGAAATAATGGCGTCATTAATTAACAAACCGTCGCTTAAAGCCGGCGCTGTCGGCTCAATGTCAGCCACAGTAATTGCCCGATCACTAACCATGGCGCCAACGGGCAAATCACTCAAAATTACCTCTGACCCAACCAAATAACTAACCGACAACAAAACTGCGCTCAATACCCAATTCATCACAATACCGGCGACTAAAATCAATAAACGCTGCCAACGCGGTTTGCTAACAAAACTTCTGCTTAAATCTGGTGAGGTCTCACTAGCAGTTGGTTGCTCACCACCCGCTACCCCTTGAATTTTCACAAAACCGCCGACCGGTATCCAATTAAGTGAGTAGATTGTTTCTTTACGTTTCCAGCCTACCGCCCGCGGTGGAAAACCCAAACCAAATTCATCCACTTTTACCTTAAACAATTTGGCAACAATAAAATGTCCAAGCTCATGGACAACCACCAAAACTCCCAAAATAACAATAAAACTGATAATGGCGGTGACCATCATAACTTCATGATGTCTGCTTCCTTATCAGCCTGTAATTGTGTAATGATTTGATGATACTGATCCACTTGTTTTTGCAAGGCTTTCTGCTCCGCAAAAAAACTATCTTCTGAAATGGTCGAATCATTTTTTTTCTTTTTTAAGTCCTGTAACAATTCTTCACGCACTTGTTTAATTTGAATTTTTGCGTGAGCGCAGTGTTCCATCACTTGCTTAACCAATGTCTTCCGTTTTTCTTCGGTCAATGGCGGAAACGGTAGACGAATTGATACTCCGTCAACCACGGGATTATAATCTCGTCCGCAGGTTCTTAAACCACGTACGATTTCTTTGATAATCGACTTATCCCATGGCTGAATCAGCAGCGTCAAAGCACCTTGATTAACTATTGAAGCTAATTGACCTAATGACGTTGAAGTGTTATAGGCTTCAATCTTAACATCCTCAACTGCGGCCGGACTAACACGGCCAACCTGTAATTGAGTCAAAACTTTACGGAGATGTTCAACAATCGGATTAAACTGGGTAGGCATATAATTATTTTGTTTTAATTAAACCACCTTGTTTTTCAATCGCCTCCGTGCCGGCATAAATCACGTTAGGTGTTTGATAATCAATCAGTAAGGCAGTAATATTTCGTTTGCTTGGAAAATTTTCGATTATCTTCCAATTGGCGCCGCCATCAGTTGATTTGTGAATAGCGTGAGCAACCGAAAAGTAGATAATCTGTGAATTGCCCGGGGTAATGGTTAAATTGCGAATACTATCATTCTTTTTATCATTAGCTCCAATCAAGGTAATAACATCACTCCAATTGGTACCGGAATCGGTGCCTCGCATCAAACCGCGTCGAGTGACCAGATAGACAACAGTAGTGTCGTTTGGATCAAGTGTCACATCGGTAATTTTGTCGCCATCAGGAAATTGATCATCGAAATCCTTTGGCAACAACAATTGCCAACCAGAATTTATTCGTTCCGCCTCTGGTAAATCATCAACTATGAACTCGCCGCCATTGGTAGTGATATATAAATCAGCCTTGCTGGTTAACACATAAAGTACGCGTGTATCATGTTTGGCAATCAACAGACGTTTGATTGAACCACCAATCTGCATTCGTAAATCCCAATTAATTCCATAATCATAGCTCTTAATTACAGTACCAACAGAAGTTGCCGCATAGACACGACTGTGTTCAAAACTATCTACCACCACACCTGAAATGGTGCCGCCTTTCGCATCCTGATAAACGGTTTCCCAAGTCACTCCTTCGTCAGTTGATTTAAGAATACTAGTCCCTTTACCGATATAAATATTGCGCGGATCAACCGGATCAATCGCAATGCTGTTGACGGTACCGCTGCTGCTACCCAACGCAAACCATTGCTCACCGCCGGTTAGCGTGGCATATAAACCACTGCCTTTGGTGCCGAGATAAATAATATTGGCATCGGTCGGTTGAAATTGCATGGTGGTGATATTGGTTTCGGCGATAGTTTCCGTTTTCCGACCAGTTTTTTTAACAAACACTTTTTGCTCCCAGCTTTCTGCAGAATCAAGCGACCGAAACACGCCGCCGTCCTGCGGTTCGCCACAACTTAACCCTAGGCCGATTAGGCCGATCGCTAACATGCTCAAACTAATTAATGATTTACGCATAAGTTGGATGAAGAATTAAAACTAATTGGTGAAAAAAAAGTTTTAACTGTAATGGGGTCGCTAAACTTTGTTCCGCTAAAGCTAGCTGTTGCCAATTAGCCATCGTCTGTTCAAGTGTGACTGATTGCGCGATTTGCTCTAAGGCTTGACGTTGTTCAGTCAGCACTAAGGCATCTTGGCAACCCATTTTAATTAACATTACGTCGCGCCATAAATATTGGGCCAGTGCTAACAACTGTTGGCTAGAACCATTTACTTTGGCTGTGGTCAGTAGTTCATCCATAGTTTGCCACTTCAGCTTAAGATTTCTCGTTGTAAAAATTTTTATCCAATCAGTAATGATGCTAACCAGTTTACGATGCTCAGCCGCCGTTGACCATTGCTGTAATCTGCCGGGCAGACCATTCGCCCAAGCAATAGCAGACGCGTCGTTCACTAATGATCGCATCGCCGCATCGTCTACCGCCGTAAAGTAAAGGGCACTACAACGCGACCGAATGGTTGGTAAAATCATTTCTTCGTGAGCAGTTAACAGCCAAAGGTAAACTCCAGCCGGCGGCTCCTCTAACAACTTTAACAAAGCATTAGCGGCTGCCGGAGTGAGTTGTTCCGCTTGATCAATACCAATGATAAATGGTCCACGATGTAACCGCGTTTGCGCCGCCGCCATAATTAACTGGCGTACCGGTTCAATACCAATTCGGCTGTCATCCTTGGTAGTTAACCATTGCAAATTAGGATGACTGTCAGTTGCCAATAAGCGGCAGTCTAAGCATTGTCGACAAGGTGAATCAGACCAATTCTCACAAAACCACTGCCAGATTAAATTCGCAAAGAGCGTTCGTTTACCAATCTGATCTGGACCAATCCATAATTGAGCCTGCGGTAGTTTACCACTTCGCAACTGCTTTTGCAAATATCGTTGGGTTATTTCTTGACCAATGTAGGGCTGTACAAATTTCATAAGAATAGTTTTAGTGTAAAACGTCAACTAAAACCTGCCAAGTCTGACTGGCACATTTTGACCAAGAAAATTTGGCAGTTTGTTGGGCGGCTAGCTTTAAGCGTTGCTCGCGTTCCTCGGCCGACACTGATAATGCCGCTGATATTGCTCGGGCGATATCCTTTGGATCATCCGGCTGAAAATACCAACAAGCCTCTCCCCCAACCTCCCGCAAGGCTGGTAAATCAGAGCAAGTCACCAGTGCTCCTGCAGATAATGCTTCCAGCACAGGAATACCGAATCCTTCATAAGCTGATGGGAAAATAAACAGTCGCGCTCTTCGCCAATACTGCTTTAATTCTGTTTGTTCAATATAGCCAGTTAAAATGACTGACTCAGATAATGATTGATCTTTAATCCGCTGCTGAATTTGGTCAGCGCCATAACCTAAACTGCCAACGCAAATTAACGGCGGAACAGCCGGGTTAGTTTGTTTAACAACGGCATAAGCATTTATTAAATTCAACAGGTTCTTCTTATGTTCAATCCTACCAATATATAATAAGCAGTCGCGTTGACCGGTTACTGCCTCGATGGGTGTTAGTGGTGGCGCAAAGCCATTATAGATTACTTTAATTTTATTTGCCGCGGTCGGATAAAAAGCTTTAATTTCGCCGGCGGTAAATTGTGAAATAGCA
>CAYMXY010000012.1:16973-20101 GCA_964394525.1 uncultured Gammaproteobacteria bacterium
TTAAACTGGCGCGATTTACCGCCAACTTCATTGACCAACGATGATAATCTCGTTCGTTCGTGCCATAACGGCCAAAGGTAATTAGCCGGGCAATCGCATTCAAAAACCGGCCGCCCAGTAATTTTGTATTATAAAGATTGGCTCGTCGCTCAAAGCCAAGGTCATGCGCCACGTAAACCACTCGCCGCGGATGAATAATTGGAATGGTGTGCGCTGGAATATAAAGTAAATCTGGTCTCTGCCATGGCCAAAAAAAATGAAGTGATAGACGCAACTGTGTCCACAATAACTTAAACGGCCAGCGCAAACGAACCACTCGCCAATTGTTAGGTAACGGCAACAGATCCGGCAATGGCGGATCTTTCATATATAATACAACTCGCCATTGTTCGGCCGGTATTAACTGTTTAAATTGTTCCAGTATGTGCCAAGCATACCATTCAGTGCCAGTTCGTTGAGCAATGTTGGCCCGTGAGGCGTCGATTCCGATGGTGATCATTTGGTGGAAAGAATTGACCGTTTGTACGATTCCAAATTTTCTAAGGCGATGCCAGTGCCTTTAACTACATTTTGCAGCGGCTCATCAGCCACATAGGCCGGTACATTGATAGCCCGGGCGAGTAATTCATCAAGATTGCGGAGCAAACCAGAACCGCCAGAAATAACCATTCCTTTATCAATTACATCGGCTGATAATTCTGGCGGCGTCGCTTGCAGCACCGCTTTGACTGCCTGAATTATTCCTTGTAACTCATCTTGGATAGCTGCGGTGACGTCGTCGGAGGTGACAGTGGCAGTGCGCGGTAAACCGCTGACCATGTCACGGCCGCGAACATCCATTGATAATTTTTCGGTCAGTGGTAAAGCTGAACCGATTTTTATTTTTAATTCTTCGGCGCTGCGTTCGCCGATTGCCAGATTATAATGTTTGCGCACATATTCCTGAATAGCAGCGTCAAATTTTGTTCCACCGATACGCACTGAAGTATTGGCTACAATCCCACCCAAAGAAATGACCGCGATTTCGCTGGTACCGCCGCCGATTTCAATAATCATATGACCAGAAGCTGACCCAATTGGAATACCCGCGCCAATGGCCGAGGCAATTGGTTGTTTAATAATAAAAGCCGCTTTTGCGCCGGCTTGCAGCGTGGCATCAATGACCGCCCGCCGTTCAGTGGAGGTGATGCCGGCCGGCACGGCAATCATTACTTCGGGACTGATAAAGCGAACACCGCCAAGTGCCTTATTGATAAAATAGCGCAACATGCTCTCGGTGGTTTTATAATCAGCAATCACCCCTTCCTTCAACGGACGTTTAGCCACGATCGTATCAGGTGTGCGACCAAGCATTTCCCTAGCTTCTCCACCCACCGCCAACACTTTATTATCGTGTTGACTAACCGCCACCACTGAAGGCTCGTTTATGGCAATCCCCAGTTTTGGGACGTACACTAAGGTATTGACCGTTCCCAGATCAATCCCAATTTTTTTGATAAACATCATTTTAATAGGTCAGTTGAAATTCAAGATCCGTCGCTAACGGACTGGTTAAATGCACCTCATTATTGCCAATTTGCTCTAAACCGTCAAGGGGTGAAGTGAATTTAATTCGTTCAGGAGTGGTGATAGTAGCATCAATGCTGACATTGTCTGTGCCCGACTGTTTTTGCAAAAATAAAGTATAACCGTCGGTTTTTATTTGTGAAATAAGTTCCGGCGGCAAACGATATTGCACTGTCACCACTTCTTCAGTTTTTGGTTCAACGGAAATAAATCCGGCGATGACGGTTTTATTGACTACTTCATCAAAACTAACCTCAGCTTCAGCTGGTTCACCGCCTAAATAACGATCAGTCGTTAACCAGCCGCTGCTGCTTATCAATTCGCTGCCGGCTGGAACGTATATTCGCGTGTAGGTGCGGTAACGAGTGGTAAAGAAACTAAATTCCCCGTCATTGCGATAGCGTAAAGTCAATGTCACAACTAAACTATCCCCGTCTGGTTTAAGATCATATCCTATTTGTTTAGTCATCACTCGATCAGTTTTAAGCGCTGCCAAGTTGGCATCCACTACCATTAAGAAATCACCAGCTGTTTGCTTAATGGCGCCATCCCAACCGATGTCACGCACTAAAGTTTGTACAGCTTGATTTTTAGAATACAACATAATATGTTTTTCCTCCAAATTTTTTATCAATACCTCAAACAAGTTTGGCCAACTCTCTTTCGGCAAACGCAATACGCGTTTCATAATTTCATTGGCCAGTTGACCGATCACCGCCTTCCGACCAGCATCACTCACTCCTTCATATTGAAAACCAACTTCTACCTGATACTGCAATTTTTCCGTGAGATTGTCGCTGGTGTATTCTGTTCCGGCAATGGTAATAGGGCCGGTAACCGTCAATAAATCGTGAATCAGCACTGGCGTGACCGCAATTACGCCGTCGATCTGATCAACCGGACCATGTTCAAGGTGATAAAATTCTTCCGCCTGCTGCGCTGATATCACAAAATCCGGATGCCAGTTGGAATCTCGCATAAACCATTGACTCGAACCTAAAAAGCGGCTGAGCGGTTCGGGTGGAGCTATCTTTAATTCATCTTTAACCGGTCCATCTAAATTATAAATGTTATCGGTTTTGAATTCAGCAATATCACCATCCTTTAAGCGTAAAATCCCGTAAGTGCCGATAAAACCTCCGGTTGGTCGCAATTCCGTGTTATTTTGCAATAAGAATAAATAAGTTTGTTCAGTTGGATAGCCCAGCACCGTTGGCGCGACCTGTAAAAACGGTAACCCTTTGCTGATACTCGCCCGCCAGGTTGGTAATTGTGCCTGCAATAAAATTACCACATCATGCAGTGGACCGACTACGCCGCTTTGCGGCAGACGCTCCAATTCATCAACGGCTAGCTCCAATTCTGTTTGAGCGGCAGCTAACTGTGTCGGCGAATCACTGATGGTTTGTAATAACTCACGACGATCCTCTAAGGCAATTGTTTCAACCGACACTCCATCTTGGCCGATAGTTTGATCAAGGCGTTCAACCATCGGCAACAACTGGTCAGCCGCGATTGTCAAATGTAAACCAACACTAGTCAACGTATCAACCACTTGAAAC
>CAYMXY010000013.1:0-303 GCA_964394525.1 uncultured Gammaproteobacteria bacterium
TAACAATCGATGCCGCATGCGCAAACCGCCGCCATGTGCTCCGCGCCGACGCACATTGAAAAAATCATCCACCAACCCGACCAAGGCAGACGCAATTAACGCGCCTAGCGGCAGCAACGTCTCTGACCGCGACAAAAAATTAAACGCCGCCGCCGCCGCGCTAACACGGCTTAACGCTGCTAACACCAAGTTCAGCAGCACCACCGTCCCCCACACTAATATTCCGCCCATCGTCGGTGTACCAGATTTCGCGGCATGCAGTTTGGCGTAAATTGGCGTTTCGGCCGCAGACCGAATCTGTTT
>CAYMXY010000013.1:313-3208 GCA_964394525.1 uncultured Gammaproteobacteria bacterium
CTTGTAAAGAAAATGCGTCAGCACCGGCGTTAACAATATCGCCATAATAAAAGCCGCTGTCGCTAAAAAAATAATTCGTACTAATTCGTTAACCATAAATAACCCGCTGCTTAGATCAACCGGTTAATTGATAAAATAAATATCAAAGCCGTCAATAAGATAAGCTGACAAAATAATGTCGCCAAAGCCAGCATCAAATTCATAAATGAGCCGGCTCGCCACAACCAACGCGTCAATAACGCATTAATCACCACCGTCGCCAAACCAGCTCCCGGCAACCACAACAAATCATACCATTGACCAAACAGATCTGGCCCTAAATAGCTGGAATAATGAATAATCACGGTAATGGTATCGCGTGGAATTAACCAGTACACCCCAACCCATAAGGCGATATTCAAAACACCAGCGGCGCTAAAGCAGGCTAAAACCACACGTCTCCACAATTTCATGACTGCTACTTTAACCCATTTTATGCTATCATGCAACTAAGTATATGATCCATCCTCAACGCGTTAAAAAAGTCCTGCTGGCCAAAAAAATTCTTCCGGAAAAGACGATTGATGAATATATTGCGGCGGCGCAAAGCAAAGAGGCCAATCTGTTAACGTATTTGATTAACCAAAAAGTGATCACCGAAGCGCAACTATATTCGCTGCTAGCGGAAGATTATGGTGTTCAGTTTATTGATCTGCGCGCCATGATTATTGGTGAAGATCTGCAAGAGCTTTTGCCAGAAACCTTGGTGCAAACGCACGAAGTTGTTATTTTTGAAAAAGATGACACCGCCCACATGTTAAAAATTGCCACTACCGATCCAGATGATCTGCAAACGATCGACTTTATTCGTAAAAAAACTGGTAGCAACGTAACCGTTTACCTAACCACCCCAGAAAGTATTGCCGCCATCAGTCGCCAGTACCACAGTCACATCGCTCAAGAATTTGCTTCGTTTCAGCAACCGCTGGCAGCCGGTGCTGAACTAACCGCCAGTGACATTGCCAACGATATTCCGATTATCAAGATTGTTGACACGGTGCTGGATTATGCCATTTTTCAAAGTGCTTCAGACATTCATATTGAACCAACTGAACAAAATGTGGTGATTCGTTTTCGGATTGATGGCGTGTTGCGCGATGTCATGAGTCTGCCTCGATCGGTCCACGCCGGCTTAACGGCGCGCATAAAAATTCTCGCTAACCTCAAGTTAGATGAACATCGCTTACCGCAAGACGGTCGCATTACAGTGGAAAACGAACAAAACCGCGTGGCGGTGCGTGTTTCCATTTTGCCGGTGTATGACGGAGAAAAGATGGTGCTGCGGCTGCTTGATGAAAGTAAAAATATCCTAACGCTGGAGCAACTCGGTTTTAATGAGCAAGCTTTGGTGCTAGTGCGCCGTCATATCGCCAAACCGCACGGTATGATTTTAGCCACCGGGCCGACCGGTTCAGGTAAAACCACCACTTTGTATACCATCTTAAACATTCTCAACACTGCCGAGGTTAATATCTCTACCATTGAGGATCCAATTGAATACCGGATGCCGCGAATTAATCAAAGTCAAATCAATCCCAAAGTCGGGTTCAGTTTTGCAGTTGGTTTGCGATCGCTGTTGCGGCAAGATCCTAATGTTATCATGGTGGGTGAAATCCGTGATCGTGAAACAGCCGAAATTGCCGCTCATGCCGCCATGACTGGCCATTTGGTATTATCAACCCTGCACACCAACGATGCCATTAGTTCCGTAATTCGCCTGAGTGAAATGGATGTGCCAAATTTTTTAATCGCGTCAACCATCAATTTAATAATTGCGCAACGATTAGTGCGCAAAATTTGTTCAAATTGCGTCCAAAGTTATCATTTGTCACGCACTACCATTGAAGAAATGTCCAAACATTATTCACTGCAACACATTTTCGATGGTTTTCAGAAATTAGGAGAATCCGTCCGCTCAGTGGAAGAATTTGGTCAACTTAATTTTTTTCGAGGCGCCGGCTGTCATAAATGTTTTGATACCGGCTATAAAGGACGAATTGGAATTTATGAAATATTTGAAATGACGCCGGCTGCCAGCCAATTGGTGCTGCAGCATCAATCCAAAGTCGATTTATTAACGCAGGCCCTAAAGGATGGTATGATTACTATGGTGCAAGACGCGTTTGTTAAAGCCAAACGCGGCGTAACAACTATTGAAGAAATTCTCCGTGTCACAAAAGAATAAATCAGCTTGGCAATTTACTGTACGATCCGTACCAATTACGGAAAAAATTTTTTTCGTACAGAATTTGGCGCTGATGATTAAAACCGGTTTTTCTATTGGTCAGGCGCTAACCACTCTGGCCGAACAAGCTAGCAACAGCACTTTACGCCGCACCATCAAAGCACTGCATGATGATGTTGTCCGCGGCACCACTTTAGCGCAAGCAATGGCGCAACACCCAGCGGTGTTTGATGAATTGTTCGTCAATTTGGTGGCGGCCGGCGAAATCAGCGGTAATTTGGAACAAACTTTATTCCAGGTGGTCACGCAACTTAAAAAAAGTTACACTTTGCGAAAAAAAATTCGCAGCGCTATGATCTATCCGGCAGTAATTACGGTAGCGATGGTGGTGGTTGGAACTGGTATGTTTGTGTTTGTGGTACCTAGAATCCTTGATCTGTATATCAGCAGTGGTTATACTTTACCGTTGCCGACTCGAATATTGCTGGGCGTCAGTAAATTTGTGATGGGCAATGGTTGGTGGTTGGTATTATTGTTAGTGTCGGCTGGCGGCGGGCTGGCCTGGTTGTTACAAACGGAAGTTGGTCGAGAATGGTGGCATCGGCTGTTGTTGCGTTTACCGATTATTGGAAAAATTATCAAGCATATCAACTTGGCGCGTTTTAGTCGGG
>CAYMXY010000013.1:3329-9823 GCA_964394525.1 uncultured Gammaproteobacteria bacterium
CCGATCATTAAAAGTTTCAACATCATTGCGGCTATCATTTCAAACCGCGTTTACCGCAATCATCTAAAAAAAGCAGCTACCACTTTAACTAAAGGTAACAGTATCGCCAGCGTTTTGGTGGACCGACCAGACCTCTGGCCGCCGGTGGTAACACAAATGATTAAGGTCGGTGAGGATTCAGGTGTGCTTGATACCATGACCAGTGAAATTGCTATGTTCTATGAAGATGAAGTGGATACGACTTTGTCTAATTTGACGGTAATCATTGAACCGGTGTTGATGATTGTGATCGGAATTGGCGTTGGTTTTTTGGCGGTGGCCATTATTTTCCCGATCTATGCTTTGGTGGAACAAATCTAACGGCGGCGTCAGTTTGATTGAATTTATTGTCGGCCTCGGCATTTTTATGGTGATTGCCGTGGCGCTGTATGCCTTGTTGAACAGCGGTTTACGCCTACTGACTGATGATCAAAACCGCTCCGCTGCTTTGGGAGTGGCTCGTCAACGTCTTGAACAAATCAAAAATTTGCCGTACGACGATGTTGGCACAATCGGCGGAGTGCCCAGCGGTAATCTGCAGCCAACCGAAACGGAAACGTTAAACAATGTTGCTTACGAGGTAACAACCGATATCCGTTATTACGATGATTCGTTCGATGCACTGGCGCCAACCGACACTGTAAATACTGATTATAAAAAAGTAGTTATAACCGTTCGCTGGGGAGCAACCGGCAGCGCGCGGCCAGTACAACTTAGCACGAACATTGTGCCAACCCAGTTAGAATCCACCACTGGCGGAGGGACGCTGTGGATTGAAGTGTACGATCCTACCACCGATCCAATTATGCCGTTGAAAAACGCCACCGTTTCAATTACTGCGCCAACGGTCGTGCCGCCGATATCAACCAGCGGTGTTACTGACGGCGATGGCCGATACATTTTACCCGGCCTGCCGCCGGGAATTGAGGCCTATCATGTGATTGTTACTAAACCAAGTTACAGCACAGCGCAAACTTACACCCGCGATCCGGAAACTAATCCTAATCCTACCCCACCGGATTTGAATGTTATTGCCGGCGAAGTCACCACCGAATATTTTGAAATTTCACAAGAGATAAATTTATTGGGAGTTCATCTGCGTCACTGGCAAAATAACAGCCATATCGACGTTCCTTTCCGGCTGCATGGCGAGGCCATTGCTGGCACCGATACCAATGGACTACCAATCTACCAATACGATCAAATTATTGGTCCCAATCCGGGTGGTAATGCCGAAATCAAAGAGTTGCCCAGCGACACCTATTCAATTTTATTTGATGAGGCTGACGTCGGCTATGTGGTAGCCGGTCACGATCATCCTCTACCATATACCGCGGCCCCGCAATCTTCCGAAACCATCACCATTTTTTTAGCCGATTATCAACCTTTTACGGCGCTGCTAACTATCACTAATCAAGCTAACGAAATAGTGACCGGGGCTGCGGTCCAGCTAATTCATCAACCAACCTCATATGATACTACGGTCACAACTTCGGAATACGGACAAGCTTTTTTCCAAGAACTTACCGGCGCGACTTATGATGTTACCATCACGGCAGCCGGTTATGTCACTTATAACGGAACAATAATCGTGAACGGCAATGAACAACCAACCATTTCGATCAGCGCCAGTTGAGGCCGGTTTTAATCTGATTGAGGTGGTGGTAACGATGGGCCTCGTCATTATTTTTGTGACGTTGGTGGCGACGTTTGTGATCGAAAGTAATCGGTTGGCGGTTTTTTTAACAGAGCAGTCTGAAGCTGTGGCCACGGCTGATAAAATCTCCAACCAAATAACTAAACAGTTACGCGAAACTACTGATGGCGATGACGGTTCGTATGCCTTGGCTGAAGCCACCACCGGCGCGCTAGCCTTTTATTCCGATATTAACGCCGACGCCATGACAGAATATGTAAAATATGAATTGGTTGGCAATGACCTTAGCCGAACAATCATTGAACCATCCGGCGCACCGGCACAATATTTGGCTAGCTCGGCGCAATCGACCATCGTGGCGAACTATATCGTTAATACTACCTTTACCGGCAATCCCTTATTCAGTTATTATGATACTGATAATATTCAACTGGCTGAGCCGGTTGACTTAGCGGCCACTACTTTAGTGCGAATTAGACTAGATGTGAACGTTAATCCAAAAAATATTCCCGATACTCACACCATTTCTACATATGTTCAATTGCGTAATTTGAACGATAATCTTTAATATGAGGCGGGGCAGCGTATTAGTTACTGTTATTATCTTCTCTGGAATTATTATTATGGTCACCGGCGCCATTTCCAGTTTAATTATCACGGAACATCGGGTAATTGAACGGTCAGTTAATTCGGAACAGGCTCTACAAATTGCTGAAGCGGGTGTTAATTATTATCGTTGGCTACTGGCCCATGATCCAAACAACTACACTGGCGCGGAATTTGATTATCTTACAGCTAGTGGTGATAACCTTGGTCATGTGGTTATTTCTATTATCCCACCCAGCAGCGGCTCAAGCATTGTTACCATCACTGCCACTGGCTGGACTAATAACTTTCCAGCTCTTGACCGAACTATTCAAGTAAAATATGGTTTGCCGTCTTATGCTGAGTATGCTTTTTTAACCAACAGTAATGTTTGGTTCGGTGATACTGAAGAAATTCATGGCCGATTGCATGCCAACGGCGGAATTAGACTTGATGGCATAGTGGATTCATTAGCTACCTCAATTAAGGAAACTTATGTCTGCGGCCAAGAACACGGCTGTAACGATGAAATCAAACCGGGTATCTGGGGAACTGGCCAAGACCCGCTGCTGTGGGAATTTCCAGTGGCTGATTCACTTGATTTTGACGCCATTGCCTTGGATTTTGAAGCAATGGAAATTGCCGCCATTGATAATGGGTTTTATTTGGACGGTTCCGGAGCCAAGGGTTATCATTTGGTTTTTAACAGCGCTGGCACCTTCAACGTTTATAAAGTGACGAAACTACAAAACTCGGTCTGGGGTTACAATGGTACCGACTGGACTTACGAGTCAAATGATATCAGCAATGAAACAGCTATGCCGCAATACCTCAATACTCCACTACCGACCAACGGCATTATTTTTGTGAAAGATCAAACCTGGATAACCGGACAAGTGCAAGGTCGAGTGACAGTGGCTGCGGCTCGCCTGCCCGAAGACGGTACTACCTATGATATTATTATTCCAGACGATATTACTTATTATCCTGATCGCACCAGCGGTTCGGTGTTAGGTTTAATTGCACAAGAAGATATTTTAGTACCACTTTATTCACCGAATGATCTAACGATAGATGCCGCCTTAATCGCTCAACAAGGCCACATTTTTCGTTATTACTATTACCCGCCTTACTATCCAACCGATACTATCAAGCATTCCATCGAAACGTATGGTACAATTATCACCAATACCATTTGGACTTGGAGTTGGGTAAATCAAAATAATCAAATAACATCTGGCTATCAAATTACGTCAACCAATTATGATCCGAATATATTATTTGCGCCGCCGCCATATTTTCCCACCCAAGATGACTACACTTTTATTTCGTGGGCCGAACTAAATTAAACTATGTACTTTGGTTATCATCATAATATCGGCCTAGATATCAGCGATCATAAATTGCGCTTGATTTGTCTTAAGCAACGCTATCGGAAATTGCTGCTTACCCGCTTCGCCGAACTAGATTTGTCGCCCGGCATTGTTCAGAACGGATTAATAATTAACCCCGACGCTTTAATTCAAGCGCTGCGAGAATTGCCTAAACACGGCAGTGGCGCGCGCTTGCCGATGCGTTCGGTTCATGTTGGTTTACCGGAACAACAAACTTTTATTACTACCGTTCCCCTGCCGGTATTCAATCTTGAAGCCGCCGACAAAGAAGCTAAACGCTATTTGCCGTTTAAGGATGAAGAAATGTATTCCGACATTCAACTTAACCGCCATAATCAGACTGTGTCGGTGGCGGCCAGTCGCAAAGACATTGTCAATCACTACTTGCAGGTCTTGAACGCTGCTAATTACGCCATCACCGGTTTGCACTGCGAAACTGAAGCGGTTAGCAAAGCAATGGTTGTGTCTCCAATGGATAAACCAGCCGGTATCATTGTGATTGATTTGGGAACCGCCCGTACGACTGTAGTGTTCGTGCTTCGTCAATTAATTTATTTCACCACCAGTTACCCTAGTGTTACTACTGGCACTGGCCTTCATCAGGACCATTTTACCGCTGTCATCCAGCAAATCAACCAATATTATTTTGAGCATTTTGTAAATATCATACCGCTCACTAAAATTATGCTTTGCGGCAGTGGTGCAGCGGTGCCGAATTTGGTAGAATGGCTGCACTCAAGCACTGGCTTACAAGTTGAGTTAGGCAATCCAACTGCTCTGTTCAAAGTTAATCATCTCCTAAATAAATTACCGCAGCCCATGGCGTTTACCACCGCCATTGGTCTAGCGTTACCCCGTTAATGGGCTATGCTCAACATCTTACCCCTAGAATACAAAACCGCTTTACAACAATCGCAACTTTATCGTCAAGTTTGGCGACTGGCGTTAGTGATGATAATTATCAGTTGCGGTTTGGTAATGACGCAATTGATAACGGAATGGCTATTACAACGCTGGCAAAGATCACTGCCAACTAATCACCAACTAACTGCTATCAATCAGGCAGAGCGGCAGGAATTAGAACAACTAGTTACCAAGTTGCAACAAACCAGCGTGGCCGTGCAAGCTACTGCCGCCAACTGGCGCAATCCGTTAATTGATTTAGCACAAGTGCTGCGCGATACTCCAACTGCCATCCAACTTCAGACCGTAAGCATTGACTATGATACCAACATTGTATCAATGAATGGCACCGCCGCCGACCGCACCAGCTTGGTAAATTATCAGCAATTTTTATCTGATCAGCCTTTTTTAGCGGAGGTGAGTTTCCCGTTGAATGATTTGGCAGTTAAAGAACATATTCCATTTTCAGTTGAAGCCATCTTAAGCTATGATTAAAATTGTCTGGCCGAAATTTTATCCGCTTTATCGCAAGATGTTCCTTTGGTTGGGCGCGGCGGTATTTGTAGCGGTGGGAATGGGGTTTGGTGTGATCCAACCAAGTTTTGCCCGTTTGGAACAAACAACCGAAGACATTAAAAAAACTTTGGCTGATAATGCCGCTTCGTCGGAGCTAATTAAAAATTTAATTCAAGTTAAGCGCGATCGCGAACAACTGGAAGAAAAATTAAATACTCTACAGAGCGCTTTCATTCAAGATCATAATCCCTTACCCTATCTTACTCAACTAGAATCATTGGCCACAGCTCATCAAGTTGAACTAGATTTTGACGTTCAGCCAATCACTGACAGTGAACCAACTACCAAAGTTACGGCTATTGTTACTACCATTACCGTCAGCGGATCATGGGATAATGCGATTGGTTTCATTAATGAGGTAATGACGTTACCGATTTTTTATAGAACAACTCAATTAGAAGTGGTCGCGCCGGCTGGCACTACTGATTCCGTATCAATTAGTTTAGATGGCTTAACTTATTGGCAATGAAATTACTTGATTTCGTTAAACAATACGGCCTGACTGCACTGACGATAGTAATGGTAGTGGTAGGAATTTGGTTAGGCAGCCGACTGTATACGGCTGTTTATGCGCCGCTGTTTATTCAAGTAATGGTGCCAGCGCCAGCGACACGGTATCAAGTGCCAATGTCTGCCATTGAGACGGCTCTGACTACTTTGGAAACCAAAAAAAATACTACTATCGACTTTAGTGATATCCCTCATTTAATCGCTCCTCAAAACAACTCTAACGCACCCAAAACCGAAACAGTAACAACCGAGGGAATAAAATTTAATCAGGCTGCGCCGTAATAGTGATTTTGTTTTTGGTGACGTCTAATTTTATTCTTTTAACGGACAATTTTTGTTCTAGCATAATCATGGCTAATTCATCCAAAATTTCATTTTGAATCAAGCGCTGTAATGGACGCGCGCCAAACACCACATCGTAACCTTTGGTAGCCAAATGATCTTTTACCACCTCAGTCCAACTAATGGTGATATTTTTAGTTTGCAGACGCTGCGCCACTAGTTGTAATTGCATCTGGACAATCTGCCGAATGTGCTCCGGCTGCAGCGGTTGAAAGATAATGACATCATCTAACCGATTTAGAAATTCTGGTCGGAAGGTGCTGCGCAGAATTGTTTGGACTGCGGTTTGTTGTTTAGTTGGGTTGGTAGCGGCTTGCGCAATTTCAGCGCTGCCTAAATTAGATGTCATGATAATAATGGTATTTTTAAAGTCCACTGTTCTGCCTTTAGCATCCGTCAATCGCCCATCATCTAGCACTTGCAATAAAACGTTAAAAACTTCCGGATGCGCCTTTTCAATTTCATCAAATAGAACAACTGTGTAAGGA
>CAYMXY010000013.1:9833-19310 GCA_964394525.1 uncultured Gammaproteobacteria bacterium
CCGTTAATTGACCGCCTTCTTCATATCCCACATAACCCGGCGGTGAACCAACTAACCGTGCCACTGCATGTTTTTCCATATATTCACTCATATCAATGCGCGTCAACATTCTGGAATCGTTAAATAACAGTTGCGCCAAGGCTTTAGCTAACTCCGTTTTTCCCACACCGGTCGGGCCGAGAAAAATAAATGAACCAATCGGCCGACCCTCGGCTTGAATACCGGCTCGACTGCGCCGAATTGCTTTGGCCACCGCCGACACCGCTTGATCTTGGCCAACTACCAACATTGTCAATCGTTCCTCCAATAAGGTCAGTTGTTTGACCTCTTCATCTAGCATCCTAGTTACCGGAATACCGGTCCAACGCGCCACCACCGCGGCAATATCTTCTTCCGTTACTTCTTCTTTAAGAATTTTTTGTTCGGTTTGAATTTTTAATAATTCATCCTGCGCCGCTTTTATTTTTCGTTCCGCTTCTGGAATTAGACCATAGGTAATTTCCGCCACCCGCTGAAGATCGCCGTTGCGCTCGGCTTGAGCCGCTTGTTCTTTAAGTTCGTCAATTTGTTTGCTGTTAGTGTTAATAGCGTCTAATTGCCGCTTCTCATTTTGCCAATGCAATTCAATGCTGGCGTTAGCTTCTTTAAGTTCTGCTAATTCCTTTTCTAAATCCTTTAAGCGTTGTTTAGAAGGGGCATCTTTTTCTTTACGCAAAGCGGCTCGCTCAATTTCTAACTGACGGATCCTTCGGTCTAACTTATCTAAAGCAGTTGGTTTACTGTCCCGTTCAATCCGCAATACTGAACAAGCCTCATCCATTAAATCAATCGCCTTGTCTGGCAAAAAACGATCAGTGATATAACGCGCCGATAAGCGCACCGCCGCCACAATGGCAGCGTCGCGTATTTTTACGCCATGATGCACTTCATATTTTTCTTTGATGCCGCGCAAAATGGAAATGGCATCATCGCTATTTGGTTCTTCCACCATCACCGGCTGAAACCGGCGCTCTAAAGCCGCGTCGTTTTCAATGTATTTGCGGTATTCTTTCAAGGTGGTCGCGCCGATGGTGTGAATGGTACCGCGCGCTAAGGCCGGTTTGAGCATGTTGCCGGCATCCAGCGCGCCTTCGGCTGCGCCAGCACCAATAATGGTATGTAATTCGTCAATAAATAAAATGATATCGCCGCTGGCACGTTCAATTTCTGTTAGCAGCGCTTTCAGACGATCTTCAAATTCACCGCGGTATTTCGTGCCGGCGATCATGGCGCCAAGATCAAGCGTCAGTAAACGTTTATTTTTCAAACTGGTTGGCACATCGCCGTCAACAATTTTTTTAGCCAAACCTTCAACGATGGCTGTTTTACCGGTGCCGGGTTCACCGACTAATACCGGATTATTTTTGGTACGCCGCGACAAAATTTGCATGACGCGGCGAATTTCATCGTCTCGGCCGATTACTGGGTCAATTTTGCCGCTTTTTGCCAACTCCGTAAAATCATGCGTATATTTTTGCAATACTTCGTATTTACTTTCCGGATCAGGATCGGTCACGCGCTGGTCGCCGCGCATTTGTTCCAATATTTTAACAACTGTCTCTTTGCTAATATTAAAAGCTGCCGCCAATTCTGGTTGGTCCAATAGAGCCAGTAGCAAATGTTCTGTGCTGATATATTCATCTCTTAGTTTACCAGCTTCACTTTCGGCTTTTTCAAGTACCTGTTTAAGTTCAGTTGTCGCATAAGGGGTGCCGCTTGCACCTGTAACTTGAGGCAACTGTTCCAACTGTTTTTGGATTTTTTGGCTAATACTAGCCGAAGATTGCTCTACTTTTTGAACAATTTTTGTGACCAGACCATCTGTCTGGGAAATTAATGCGCTAGCCAAATGCCATGGTGTAATAGCCTGGTGTGACATTTTTCCACCAAGTTGCATCATGCTTTGAATAGTCTCAGCCGCTTTAGTTGTATATTTATCAAAATTCATATTAGCAGTCTAAAGTATAGAGTGCTAATCAAAAAAGTCAAGCTTACCAAACGTATAAATAAATAGAAATATCTCGAGGAGTGGGTTTATCTACCACTTTCGGTGTCAAACCTGCGATTGGAAAAGTATAGGAAATAACTCGCGTTCCCGGTTGTAATTCGCGTTGAAATTTTTTTAAAAGCTTTCCTTGCAAACGTTCCGGCATGCCAAAAACGTATATCACGTTGGCATTGTGTAAATTCTGCCGAAATAAACTACCAAAACGAAATCGTATCTTTTCTTTATTCCGACTAAATTGTCGCCGTAGAACGCAAGTAAACCAAAGCGGTAAAGACAGTTCAATGCCACAAGCTTGTTTTACCGGATAATGTTCAGCCGCATACAACACTACTTTGCCGTTGCCGCAGCCTAAATCATAAAAGATATCGCCTTGGTGTATGGCCGCTAAGTGAAAAATTCTAGGTAAATCTTTTTGCCAAGTTGGTACCCATGGCGCCAATGATCTAGCAGCCCAAGCGGTAGTGCTAAGCAGTAAAGCCAGCAGCAGGAAAAAAAGCCACCACATCTCTTTTACTTCCGGTTTTACACCGGTTCAGCTTTAATCACCCGCAAAGTCCCGCCGGCCTGCAGTTCCACCACATCGCGCCGCGACAATTTAGCGCGCAATAATAGCTGAGCCAAGGCGTCTTGCACCTGATCTTGAATCACTCGCCGTAGTGGCCGCGCGCCAAATTGCGGATGATATCCTTTCTTTACCAATTCCACCACTGCTGCATCGGTCCAGCGTAACTGAATCCCCTTTTCCAACAACTGTTCTGCCAGCCGCCGCAACAATAATTCAGCAATTTGAATCAATTCAGCCGGCTCAAATGGCGTAAAAATAGCAATGTGATCAAACCGATTCAAAAATTCAGGAGAAAACCATTGCTCTAGCAAATCGCCCTCCAGCACGGCTGCAGCAATTTCTTCCGCCGATTGTTTGGCGGTGTAACATCGTTGAATTTCCGAAGTAGCGGCGTTGGAAGTGGCAATCAGCATAGCGTTGGTAAAATCAGCCGTGTAACCGGAACCGTCGGTTAACCGTCCATCTTCCATTACCTGCAAAAAAACATTCAATAAATCGTGATGCGCCTTTTCCAACTCATCCAACAACACTATGCTAAAGGGCTTCTGGCGGATAGCTTCGGTAAGCAATCCGGGTTGCCCGGGTGCGCCGATTAATTTACTGATACTTTCCACCGTTTGATATTCACTCATATCAAACCGCAACATAGCCTGTTCGTTACCAAAGTAGCTGGCGGCAATCGCTTTGGCTGTTTCAGTTTTTCCCACGCCGGTTGGCCCCAAAAAAAGTAAGGTGGCGATTGGCCGGCTAAGATCGCGTACATCTTCTCGCGCCCGCCGCAACGCCTTGGCAATGGCAGTAATCGCCTCGTCTTGCCCGATAACGCGTTGGTGTAATATATCTTCAAGCGCCAATAATTTTTGTGATTCCGAAGCGGTGATACTGGTAAGAGCGACGTTAGTTTTTTGCGCCATCACTTGAGCAACTTGATCCTTGGTTACTAGCGTCGTTTTGCTACCGGCTTGTTCGCGCGCCAAAATAGCTGCCTCTTCCATAACATCAATCGCTTTAGCAGGCAAATGACGATCTTTTTGGTAACGTTCAGTCAAACGTACCGCCTCAGTTAATGCCTGATAGGTGAAAAAAACATGATACTTGGCTTCTAAAAACGGCGCTCGTCCTTCCAACACTAAAATAGCATCATCGGTTTTAAGTTCCGGTACACGCACAATTTGAAAACGACGAGCAAAAGCTTCTTGCGGTTCGATGTATTTTTCGTATTCTTTGGTGGTAGATGTGCCGATCACTTTAAGATAGCCTTGGGAGATATAATTCATCATCTCTTTGCCGATATCAATGCTGGAACGAGTAGAGCCGGCGCCCAACAAAGTATGAATGTCTTCAATGCACCAAATCACGTTACCAGCTTGAATGATTTCATAAATGACTGTTTGCATACGGCCTTCCAAACCGCCAACATCGCCGGCGCCGGCGATTAAAGAACCCGGGTCTGTTACCACCAGCCGTTTATCTTGCAACGTGGCTGGCACATCTTCCGCCGTCATTAGTTCGGCAATCCCTTCAAGAATAGTGCTTTTACCAACGCCCGGCTCCCCCACTAACAATACGCTGCTAGCGCCTTCTTGCAGCACACGAAACGCTTCAGCTACTTCTTCACCACGACCGACCGCTGGTAAAAAATGATTACGCCGCGCCAACAGTGTAAAATCTTGCGACACGCTGTCTAGCACTTTGGTGGGGCGCGCCGTCATCGCGCGATTCATGGTAGTTTTGGGTTTGAAGCGAGCTAATTGTCGTCGCCGCCGTTCTCGCTTAAGCAAATCCGTAACGACATTTCCCCAATGTACTGCGTGTTGAATTTCCTTCAAAGTCACGCTCTGATCATCAAAAATTGTTCGTAAACGTTCATCAGCCTGAACGCAACCAATCAATAATTCTAATAAACCAATTCTAGGCCGCTGGCTGCGTCGTGCCTCGCTGTAAGCCAACAACATGGCTACTGCCACCTGGCTGATCGGATGTTTTTGTTCATAAGCAGCCACTCGGTTACAACCGGCTTTTATTTTGTCACTATCCAGTTGCAACCTGACCATGGCGGTTTTGCCAACTGAAGTGTCTAATAAATATAACAGCAAAGCGGCTGGTGTTAAAATTAATTGTCCACGTCGGCGAGCTAACCGAGCGGCTTTCTCAATATTATTTTCGGCTTCCGCTATTAGGTAGTGGCTGGCATCAATTCCAAGTTTTGGTATCAACCGCTGCCACGTCTCCCAATCAGTTATCGCCGTCGACTGGATGGACCGTAAATTACGCAAGCGACGAATTGGCTGTTGCTGTCGCTGCAACCATTGCGCCACCCGCGCATACCACCACAAATTGGTGGCTAACGACAACCAAAAAATAAACCGATCAAGCGATTGATTAGTCAACAGTCCTAAATAAGATTCGGTAGAAAAGGTAAACGGCCGCAAGATATTTACCAAGGATATAATGCCAGCAATAGCCAACACTAAACTAATAATATCGCAGCTGCGCGCCAGCCAGCGTCGACGGCGTTGCTGTCGCAGCCAAATATCGTCATACTGTTTTTTCCAAAGTACAATGTCATCATCATATAACATCAAGCTGGCGGTCTCGGCTCGACAATGCGGACAACGCACCACTTGACCGCCGGGCGTAAAAGCGTAACTTAATCCCTGACAATGTGGGCAACGAATAAATGAAGGTTCTATCATAACCACCCCGCTAGTTGATAAACAATATTCACCAATACCACCACCGGCAGCGCGCACCAAATCACCAACACTATTATTTCATACGCCAAATAAACCAATGTAACGATAAATAAAATCGCAAAATTAACTAACCGTACCCAAAAACTAATGATTCGGCTCCAGATATCATAGTAGCCATACATCGGCACAAACAAATAACGCACCAAAATTTTCAAATTCAAAGCCCGCACCAACTCACGCAGCCGATCGCGCAACCGCAACAACAGCGCATATAATCCGTCGGTATACCACCAAACCAGCCACATTGGCTTTTAGGTTACACAAGTATAGGCGGTCGCGGCAAAATGGATCAACAGACTCACCACCACACTTAACACTAAAGTAGCCGCCACTACCGCCGCCACATGTTTACGATGATGTTCATACAGATTGTAGGCCTCCAATAATAATCCAACCGCCAAAGTCACCACTCCGGCATAACCAACTTTAGCTACAGCCAGCAATAATTCATTAGCACAAACGTGAGTAAAAACCGGAAACAATAACATGCCGAACACAGCGCTGACCGTGCCGACTCCAAGCATTATTAAAATTATCGCCACGGCTGTATCCAAACGATATTTGGTAGTGTAACGCTCAACAGACATATATTTGATTATACACTTTTGCTTGGAAACACGCAAAATTATTTTTGAAAAACATGTAGTTCCCAGTACGCGACGCAGCTCTTCTTGCAATAAATATGAAATAGAAAAATTAGGGTTTCTCTAATGCACTTGCTCACTTTTGATCACAGTGGCAGTTTTGAGACGCTTAAATTCTACAACCTCTGGATCCGTTTGATAAATATCCCCACACCGCTTAATCGCTTCTTCCACAAAATGTATTTCGCGTAATTCCGGTTCTTTTTTTAATAATTCTTCTATTGGCGATCCTACTCTAAGCGCTTCGGGATTTGATTTCAAATTTGGCAACAACCTATCAGCATCATAATAGCTTACGCCGAGAGCACTATTAAATTGGCCAGACTCTAGGTAAATTGGAATGGACAAATATCCTTCACGTGTTGAACCGTCACGTTTTTCCATAAGAATATACACTTTATAAAAATATGACCGCTTATTTTCTTCACTTTCTAAGTGACCAAGCAGATTTAATTCATTCATAGAATCCAAGGCTTGAGGTTTATCCAGCCAAAGACGAATATTACCACTTTCGGCGGCTGCCGTATAAAACACCTCTGTTGGTGGTTTACGAAAATAATGTGGTTTACCTTCCATTGCTGTCTTGAATTCACTCATATTGGGTTTATTATACTATTTGTTAGTTTTATATGTCTACGTCTAGTTTGTTTGTGTTTTATGGTCAGCTTGGCGGCAAAATATATAGAACCGATGGCACTGGCGCAGAATCATCAGTGAAACTGACAGCCTCATTTCCAGCCACAAATAAACCAGTAGAAGGTCCTCCATCCAAATTTAGAGCCGTTAAGTTGGAAATGTCTAGTTTGGCTAAGGCTTGCGCCAATTCGGCCAGAGACAGTACGCCGTATTCAGCGACAATAAAATAAAGG
This sequence comes from uncultured Gammaproteobacteria bacterium, assembly GCA_964394525.1. Classification (GTDB taxonomy): domain Bacteria; phylum Patescibacteriota; class Patescibacteriia; order UBA9570; family UBA9570; genus CAYMXY01. The sequence continues at coordinate 16,715 of CAYMXY010000013.1, forward strand.
CGTTGCTCGCCATCAGTAGCAATTACCGTGCGTTGCGCGGAAGCTTGAGAACCAGTGGTGAATTTAATGTCGCCGTCTGATAGTAATACTGGATAAGATTGAAGAGCGGTGGCGGCAGTGATGTCGGCACCTGACCACGGAATTATTCGCCACAGTTGTTCCGCGTTATCAAGATACACCACACCGGTCGGGCCGCTTAATAATACACCGTAAGTTTGTTCGTCCACTTTGGTTCGCGTTACTAATTGATATTGTTCATCAAAATAGCTGCCGTTAATAACTACGTTGGCGCCCAATTGCGCTGCCCAGTCGCTGACTGATTGCGGCGTAGTTTCTGCTACCGCCACTTGCGCTACTGCCTGCGTTTGATCAATCCGAACAAGATGAAAAACTTCCTCGGCTGTGCTTATGGTGACAGCCTGCTGTTTATAATCCACACCCGGCTGCACTGCTACCCAATCTGGCACGGTGATGGCTGGTCGAAGAGGTGTATTAGTGTTTGGTGGAATAGAATTGGTTGAACGATTGGAAGAAAAATCAAGCGTCCAACTGTTTTGACTACAGCCAATAATAAATAAAACAAATAGTAGCAACGTTGCTCGGCTCAAAAAATGTTTAATTGGCCGACGGTTGATTAGGTATAGCATATCGGATAGAACGTAATAATTCGATATAAAAATACACATTATGCACTGTTGCCAGATATTGACCCAATGGTTCGCCGACACGAAAAAGGTGTCGCAGATAAGCGCGACTGTAACCGCTGGTGCAAGTGGGGCAATGGCAATACGGATCCAACGGCCGTTGATCAATGGTGAATTCTTTAATGGTGAGATGGACGCGCTGATAATTTACAGTCGATAAATCAGACGGCACTAGTGGCGCTGCGGTGTGCAGATACACCTGCCCATGTCGGGCATTGCGAGTAGGTAAAACGCAATCGAACATATCAACACCATATTTAACTGCCGCTAAAATTTGTTCCGGCTGACCAACACCCATTAAGTAACGCGGTTTATCGGCTGGTAATTCCGGCAACGTTACCTCCAGCATTTGATACATCACCTCGATTGGTTCACCAACTGCTAATCCGCCAACCGCATAACCAGTTAACGGCAACGCGCCTAAAGCGTGACAACTGCTTTTACGCCATTCCGGAAAACTGGCGCCTTGGACAATGCCAAAAAGTAAAGGTGAAGCCGCCGGTTCCAGTTTACGACAATATTCTGTCCACCAGTGATAACAGCGTTTCGCCCAAGCGGTAGTTCGTTCAACCGCTTCTTTGGTCTGCTGTTCTGTTGCCGGATAACCGGTGAAATAATCAAAACACATCCAAATATCCGAACCAACAGCCGCTTGAATTTCCATAGACAATTCCGGCGTAAAAAAACAACTACTGCCGTCAAGCGGTGACCGAAAAGTTACGCCGTCGGCCGTAACTTTATTTAAGTGCGCCAGACTAAATACTTGATAACCCCCCGAATCGGTTAGCAACGGTTTCGACCAATTCATCAATTTATGCAATCCGCCTACTGACCGCAAAACTTCCAAGCCGGGACGCAAATATAAATGATAAGCGTTGGCCAAAATAATTTGGTTGCCGATATCAGCGAAATCTCGATTGCTTAAAAATTTTACCGAGCCGCGCGTGGCAATCGGCATAAAACATGGGGTTTGAATGGAACCGTGCGCCGTAGTCAGTTCACCCAACCGCGCGGCGCCGCGCTTGGCCTTCAAGGTAAACATAATTACTTTTCGACAACGCCTTCATCGGCCGTGCCAGCATCAGACTCTAACCTCGAAGTCACTTTTTTGAATTGCGTTTGTACCGTTTGAGCGCTATTTTGGTCAATGGCGGTAGCAATTGTTTCATTGACCAATACTAACAATTTACCTATGTCAGCGGCTGAGGGCGTAACAGCAACGCGCCAAGCGGTGGTTTTTGTTTCTCCCGGGTCGAGTGTTTTTACGGTCCAATTTACAGTGCGGCCATTATCGTCAAAACTGATTCGTTCATCACTGCTGTTAACAAATTCAACTCCAACCGGCAAGGGCGCCTGCACGCTAACATCACTCATTCCTCCACCACTAGCGGTAATCGTCTGCCAAATGACATATTCAGTCGTTTCGCCAACTTCTGGTGGCAAAGGGCCGGAACCAATCTTTTTGAGATCATCGTCAAAATAACGCGCCGTGACTGTTACCTCCAAACTACCGGCCAGCGCCGTGCTGACAGTGGCAGTTTGTTCAAAACTTACGTCGGCGCCGGCCACAGTGGCATTGACAATTTGTAAGGTTGCCACAATTGTTTCGGCGCCGCCTCTATCTGCCTGTACTTTGGTGATATAGGTTAATTCCTTGCTTTCGCCGGCAGCCAATTTAGTAATTTTATCAAGCGTGACCGTGTTTGAATCCACTGCCTCGCCGGAAAAACTTAATTGTAATTCAAGATCTTCAATATCCACCTTGCCGGGATTAGTTAGAGTAATGGCGTATTCAATATCTTCATCAACTTTGACGCTGTCCGGTCCGGTTAAAGTTAAAGTTAATTCCGGATTAACTATATAAACGCCGTGGCGATCTTCTCCTTGTAAAT
>CAYMXY010000014.1:0-993 GCA_964394525.1 uncultured Gammaproteobacteria bacterium
ACCTTGGCCATGCTCGCCACCGACGTCTCGGGGGTGTGGTCTCCCACCCCCATACCGCAGAGGACGAAGTCTGCCTCTTCGACGGCGCGGGAGATGTCGTCCGTTCCTTCGATGTAGGGGACGATCTGGTACATTACCGTCCACCCCCTCTCGGAGAGTACGGAGCCGAGCTGCTCGAAAAACCTTACCAAAGTGTTGCTAGTCGCGACCAGGAGGATCGTGGACATGACACACCCTTTCTCCGCCTGACCACCAAAAAGTGAACCACAACCACCTTGGCTGTTGCTCACAATTTGGCCGCTAACCGCTGCTCTGTTCGAGCGCGGAGGGGTTAGCGTTATTTCTGAACGTGCTCGACATTTAAGCCGTATTCAACTGCCTTGTCAAGTCCTTCATTTAGGCCTTCATTCACATACTTAAAATCATGACCAGTAATCATTTCATAAAGTTGAATGTAGCGCGCGGACAATTCAATCACTAAATCACGGGGCGCGGTCGGCAACACCGCATCATGATATGGGTCGCAATGCTCCACAAACCACAACCGTAAAAATTCTTTATCAATGTTATCCGGTTCCTGCCCAGCGGCAAATTTTTGTTCGTAAGTATTGGCTAACCAATAACGTGAAGAATCCGGCGTGTGCAGTTCATCCACTAGCATAATCTCGCCGTCGGGCGTAGCGGCAAATTCATATTTCGTATCAACTAAAATTAAACCATGTTGGCGCGCCAGTTTTTGGCCAAAGTTGAATAACTTAAAAGCGTAAGCAGCGCAGGTATCCCACTGGGCTTGGGTCATCAAACCGCGTTGCACAATTTCCGCCGCAGAAATTTTTTCATCATGGACGTCGCTTTTGGTGGTTGGAGTAATAATCGGCTGCGGCAAAGCCTGATTCTTTACTAAACCTTCAGGCAAATGATTTCCACAAAAATCGCGTTCACCGGCAGCGTATGCCCACCAAATGGACGTATTGGTGACACCCGTAACATAAC
>CAYMXY010000014.1:1003-19105 GCA_964394525.1 uncultured Gammaproteobacteria bacterium
GCGCACCACAAATTCCACCGGAAACACCTTGCCTTTACGCGCCACCAGCACATTGGGATGCGGCACGGCTAAAACGTGGTTTGGCACCAGTGCCGCCGTTTGTTCAAACCAAAACGCCGACACCAAATTTAACACTTGTCCCTTAAACGGAATGGCGGCCAGCACGCGATCAAAAGCCGACTGACGATCGGTAGTAATTATCATCAAGCGATCGCCCAAATCGTAAACGTCGCGCACTTTACCGGTATATTTCTTACCGTACTTTTCAAAATGCGTCTCGATGAGACAGTTATTTAATTGTTGTTCAATTTTTTGCCGGTCAATCATAAATAAAAAAATTAAGCAATTAAACTAATTTCCTGCGCAAAAGGATTAAATAAAATATGCGTCGCTAAAATTTTATCAATGATGGCGGCGCGCTCTGCCGGTGTGGCGGCTGTTACCGTCAATTCCCACACCACTCCTTTGCGCACATGGTCGATCATATCCAAGGCGAAACGTTCACGCAGGGTGCGGGTAATAGCGCGCCCTTCAAAATCTTCACTGTATTGCACTAAATAGGAAATAGTGAGGTTATCGCCGTTGCGTTGATGGGAAAAGGTTTCTTTGTTGGTGTTGAGCAATTCACCACTGGCTACCAGTTTGGTGGTCAATTCGGTTACATTGGTGTTTGGTTGATACCACACCTCCCAATGCGTTTGGCGCCGCACCGTAACGGGAAAACCTTTTTGTTGCAAAGCCAGTTCCACTGTTTTGGCGGCATTATCGGTTATCATCAAACTAACATAAAACTGCAAACAATTACCTTGCGGCTGATAAGTCGCAATGGTAGTGGTTGGCGGACGCCATTGCAAAACATAAGGCCGGTGCTGGCGTGGCCGTTCCAGCCAATCACGCAAATTTTCAAACAACGACACACCGTCTCGTTCTAAACGTTCCGGATGCGGCATATAAGCTACAACGTTACCGGCCGGATTACATAATCCGGCGATTCCCCAAATGGCTCCATTGGGCGTGGTGGGAAATTCGTTGAGCACAACGCCGTCTTTAGTACAGTATTTGAAAATTATTTGCTGATGCTGTTCAAGTTCCATCAATAAATCAGTTGAAAAAATGAACCGCCCTTCGCCATTGGCGACCGTAGCTGGAATAACCGTGTCGTGCGGTAAAATGGCGGAGATGGCGCTGCGCCCTTCAATGGCCACATTTTTAATGTAGATGGTGTCGTGATAAAAGCCTGTGCCAATAATCTGTCCGCCTTTGACGCGGGTGTTCATGGCTACAGCGCCAGCCAGTTCGTTGTTTGACAAGCCGGGAATTAGGCCGGTTTCCACCAATACTTGGCAGCCGTTACAAATGCCGATGACCGGTTTGCCGGCCGCCGCCGCTTCTTTAATTTGTTCCATGATCGGATCTTGTGCCGCAATAATACCGGCGCGACTGCGATCTTCGTAAGCAAAACCGCCGGGTAAAACATAGGCATCAAATTCTGTAAAATGGTTGGGCTCATTCCAACGGACGTAATCAGCGGCTAAGCCGGCATTGCGCAATGACCGCCGCGTTTCGCCTTCACAATTCGTGCCCGGAAACAAAACAACTGCTACACGAAACATACTCGCCGTTCTCCTTTGATAATTTCGCCAATGCGATAAGTGCGCACATCTGGGTGTTTGAGCAATGTTTGATAAACGGCATCAGCCTGAGCGGCCGGCACAACCAACACTAAGCCAATTCCCATGTTCATGGTGACATACATATCTTCTTCCGGCACCTCACCTAGTTGTTGAATCGCTTGAAAAATGGGTAAAATTTCCCAACTGCCTTTTTTAATTTGGGCGCAGCAACCGGCCGGTAAAATACGCGGGATATTTTCCACTAAACCGCCGCCGGTAATGTGCGCGATGCCGTGAATTAAATTTTGTTCCAGCAACGGCAAAACATAGTTGGTGTAGTTTTTATGCGGCTTCATCAGCATGGCGCCGATGGATTGGGGTAGTTCGGCAATCACGTCGCGCACGGTGTAACGCCGATGTTCAAAAAAAACCTTTCGCGCCAACGAATAACCGTTGGTATGTAAACCTTCCGAACTTAAACCAATAAGCGCGTCGCCAACTTGAATGCTGGAGCCGTCAATGATTTTTGATTTTTCCACTACTCCCAGTACCGCGCCGGCCAAATCCCATTCGCCGACTTCGTAGGTGCCGGGCATTTCAGCCGTTTCACCACCCACCAATGCCATACCATACGCCGCACATTCTTCCGCCATGCCGCCCACCAATTCTTCCAAAATAGCCGAATCAAGTTTAGCTGTGGCAACGTAATCTAAAAATGTCAGCGGCTTGGCGCCTTGGCAAAGCACATCGTTGCAACTATGCGCAACCATATCGCGGCCAGCGGCGGCATACATATTCATCATGCTGGCAATGGCCATTTTGGTGCCGACGCCGTCAATGCTTTGCACCAACACCGGTTCTTTATATTTTTTTACCAAGTCGGTAATTTCGTAAAGTGAACCAAACAAACCTAAACCGGTCAGCACGCGCTTATTAAAAGTTTTTTTAACAATCGGGATAATGCGTTCAACCGCCTCTTTTCCGGTTTGCACGTTAACTCCGGCGTCTTTGTAAGTTACGGACATAATTTTGTAAATTAATTTTTTTACGAGCCACCCCGTCGCGCTGAGCGGCTGGGACAACGGCGGCGGCCACAACTGGCAACAGGCGCTTATCGAAAATTGATGGCACCAATTTTGTTGCTGTCGTTGCTCCCAGCTCAGCCAAAGCGGCAGTTGCCGCCAGTTTCATATTTGGTGTGATGGAATGAGCCTGCGCATCCAGCGCGCCGCGCAACAGGAAAGGGAAACAGAGCGCGTTGTTAATTTGATTCGGATAATCACTGCGCCCCGTGGCTAATAGTATATCACGTCGGCTGCGGCGCGCGAGCGGATAAGCAATTTCCGGATCAGGGTTGGCTAAAGCAAAAACAATTGGTCGCGGCGCCATCGCCTGTAGCATTTTAGGAGTCACGATGTTCGGCGCGGAAACTCCAACAAAAACATCTGCCTTAACCATTACTTCAGCCAATATCATTGGTTTAGAGCGATGGGCAAATGGTTGTTTGTATTTATTAAGATTACGCCGCTGCATTGTAATTAGTCCTTTGGAATCGCATAGCCAGATATTTTTTTTAGAAACTCCTAAACGCACATAATGTTCGGCACATCTAATTCCTGCGGCGCCGGCGCCGGCTACAATCACTTTTACTTGATTGATTTTTTTACCTGTTATTTTAAGCGCGTTCAGCAATGCTGCGCCTGTTATTATTGCCGTGCCATGTTGATCGTCGTGAAAAACGGGAATATCAATTCGGCGTTGCAACTCTTCTTCAATATAAAAACATTCCGGCGCGGCGATGTCTTCCAAATTGATCGCGCCAAAAGTTGGCGCCAACGCCGCCACCAACTCAACAAACTTTTCTGGATCAGCGCAATTTACTTCCAAATCAAACGCGTCAATGCCAGCAAAACGTTTGAATAAAACAGCTTTGCCCTCCATCACTGGTTTGCTGGCTGCCGCGCCTATGTTACCTAAACCCAACACCGCGGTGCCGTTGCTAATTACCCCAACTAAATTTCCCTTGGCCGTGTATTGGTATACGTCTGCTGGCCGCCGCGCTATCGCCCGCGCCGGTTCCGCCACGCCCGGGGTGTAAGCCAACGCCAAATCCGCCTGCGTGCGGCATGGCTTAGTTACCGCCAGCGCCACTTTTCCGGCTGGTGATTGACGGTGATAGTGTAATGCTTGAGTAAGTATCTTAGACATTTTTTGAAAAATACCTAACACCCGGGATATTCCTAAAATCACTATCTAATGTCCAAATAGTTGCTTGATGACGCCGAGCAGTAGCTAAAATGATACTGTCAGCCATGGCCAGCTTATGCTCCTTACTTAATTTGGCGGCAAGTAAAGCAATATCCGTATCTAAATCAATCACTTTGCCTAGGCGCAGGTGAGCGATTATACAAAGAGCTGTTGTTTCATCACGTTCTAACAAAATTTTCTTAAAAACTTCATAAATAGTTATGGCCGGCACAATTAAACCAGTTGTCTGCTGTTCGATGATATCGGCATAACGACGCGCCACCGGCAAATCAGCAAAAAATGCTAACCAGGCAGATGAATCAATGATATGGTTCATAAACGATCCGGCTCACGAACAATGTGTAAATCCATCCCACGTAGTGATCCGCGTAAAGATTGCAGTGAACGTATGGGAATTAATTCAATACGATCATCATATGACAATACTTGGCATTTCATGCCGGTTTTTAATTGCACGGTTTCTCGCACCGCCTTTGGAATTACTACTTGAAATTTAGGCGATACCATTATCGTTGTGGTGATTTGTCCAATATTCATACGATTATTCGATCGATAGTTCATAAGTAAAATTATACAGTCATCGATAATAATTTGTCAAGACAGTTTGTTTACTCTTTTTTTTGACCTCTTTTCCACTTCGGCAAACAAGCTGCGGCCGCGGCTATCCATCATGCATACCACCGGAAAATCTTTAACCTCAAGTTCCCAAATGGCGTCGGTCATGCCGAATTCTTGTTTGTAAACTTTAATCACACGCTGCACACATTGCGCATAAAATACCGCTGCGCCGCCAATGGCCGCGCCATAAATTCCTTGGCCTTTAAGCGCCTGACGCACACCTTCATCCATGCCGCCTTTGCCGATGATAGCGCGAATACCATATTTTTTTATCAATGTCGGGGTGTAATGGTTAAACCGCGCGCTGGTGGTTGGGCCTGCGGCCAGCACCTCTAAACTTTTTCCACGTCGCTTAAACATCGGTCCGCAATGATAAAGCACAGCGCCATGCAAAGGCTTAAAGTTATGGTGCACCAACCAGCGATGCGCTTTATCCCGCGCCGTCAGCAAACGACCGGTAAACAATATTTCATCGCCAGCGCGCACTCGTTTTATTTCTGTCAAAGTGGGTGGCGTTGTTAAATGGTGAATCATGGCAAATGGATAATCATGGCAACCGCAAAATTGCCCGACGCATACTCCAACATCCAATTGAAACTCCCACAAACCATGAAGCTGGGTGAACGTAACGAGCCGTAAATTTTACGGCCAAGGCAGTTGTCTTTCCGCCCACGCCCATCGGGCCAATGCCCAGCGCGTTTATTTTTTTTAACAACCGCCGTTCAAACGCCGCCAATCGTGGTTCTGGATTATGCGCTGTCAGCGACAACAAATGCCTATTTTTGGCACGATAACTAGCTTCTTCCATGTTGCCACAAACCGCCGCTCCAATAATGTAGGGTGGGCAGCCGCGCCCTTGCGCTTTTACTACTGCATCCAAAATACATTTTTCGATGCCGTTAAAATCACGTTCAGCGCGCAACGTTCTATCTGGTAATTGATAAATGCGCGAAACATTTTCTGAACCTCCGCCTTTCAACAATAATTGAATTTGCGATTGATCGTCCGTCTCCTTAAAATAAATTACCGGATAATTGCCGATTACTTTACCGCGCACAATATCATAGGCGTTGGCACGCAGCGGCACTTCTTTGGTGGCCACGGTGGTGGCATCTTTAATAATTCGTTTCAGTTCCAGTTGTTTATATTTGGCGCTTTGATATTTCACATACAACAACGGAATACCGGTGTCTTGGCAAAGCGGTCGTTTGGTGAGATCAGCTAGAGCGATATTTTTTATGATGGTGTCGAGTACGCGCTTGGCTCGTGGTTTGGTTTCTTTGCTCCGCGCCTGCCGCAATCCGGTAACAACATCGGCCGGCAGTTCGGTGACCGCCACGCGATACAATGCCACAATGGCGTCAAGCAGGGCGGTGCGCGACGGACTGGTCGTGAGGGTTAGAGTATTGCCAGTTTGAATTAACATTATAGTTTACTGCGTAATCCATTAAGCCATACGTCAGCTAGCGCTCCCACCGTTATATCCATCACCGTGCGGTCGCCGTGCTTGATGAGGAATAATTCATCAGGCCGAATCCGGCCGATTTGGTAAAAATTAACGCCAGACTGACTGGCTAATTGCCGCAACTGGTTTAGTTTGGCCGGATCCACTTCAATAATAAATCCGCCCGTTTCGCTAAAAAGTTTTTGAGTATCAGTCAAAGGTTGGTCTGGTACCAGCGCCAAATCTATCTCCATCCCGGTACGTAATTCTCCGCGACCGCCAAAACACATTTCAGCGAGGGTAACCAGCATACCACCATCACTGATGTCATGACAAGTTGGCACTAAACCTGTTTGAATCGCCTCGATCATAAACCATAATTCCTTTTCCACCGCGGTAAACTTCGGCTGCGGCACGTTACTGCCGTAAACGCCGAACAATTCATATAAAACGGAACCGCCCAATTCATTTTTTCGTTCGCCGACTAAACAAATGGCGTTTCCCGGTTGAATAAAATCTGGTGTGATGGCGGTACTGACATCTGCCAACCGGCCCAAGCAAGCCACAATGGCAGACGGATTAATTGCCCGATCATCTGATTGATTGTACAAAGAAACATTGCCGGAAACTATTGGCGTCGGCGCTTGATATTCTTTAATGCGAATAGCTTTGGCGGCCTCGGCTACGCCCCGCACCCCCTCTGTAAATTCCCACATCTGTTCAGGTTTTTCCGGATTGCCGTAATTCAAACAATCGGTTAAACACCACGGAGTTGCTCCCACTGCCACTACGTTACGCATCGCTTCAACTACGGCATTGGCGCCTTGCCAATATGGAGAAATTTTGCCGTAACGAGGATTGCCATCCACACTCAAGGCCACGCCCACCTTTGACCCTTCGTCCACCAGCGGCGCGATCACACCGGCATCGGCCAAGCCCGCTTCAATTTCAACCAAACCTTGAACATTTTTATCATAATGCTCATAGACCGGTTTTTTACATGCCACCGCCGGATGAGCTATTAATGTTAAAGCTGTTTCTTCGATGTTATCCAATTCCTGCCAATGCGGCTCAGATTCATGATGAGTTTTGGCTTTAACCGGCCGATCGTAACGCAAACCGGCGGTAATAGCCGCTGGCGACGCATCAACAATTTTTTCACCTTGATAAAATACTTGATAATTCCCCGGCTGAACCACTCCAATTACGGCCGCGCGGGCGCCATTGGACACCTGCGGAAGATTCCAAGTGTCATTGTAATGACGAAGAATAATTTCAGTGACGCGCGGCGACGCCACCCAAACCAACCGTTCTTGCGTTTCTGCCATTAAAATTACGGCTGGTGGTAAATTCGGTAAACCTTGAGGGACGCGTTCCACTTCTATCCGAGCGCCGTAACCGCCGGCTTCAGCCAACTCCACCGTGCCACATAAAATACCGCCAGCGCCGAGATCCTTAAACCCCACTTCGGCCAACAAATTTTGTTCTTGCAATAAACTAAATAAATCATAGGTGGCGGCCATGACGTGCCGTTCCAAGAAAGCATTCGGCTCCTGCACCGCGCTTTTATTAGCCTCAACTTCGGCGGTGGTAGCGCCGCTGGACATGGCTACTGAAGCAAAGGCAGCGCCGCCAAAACCGCTGTTATCGGTAGCCTTCCCAACCACGATAAAATTGTAACCGACGCTATTGGCTGGAACTTTTGAATGAATGATAGCGCGCCGCGGCACTGTCCCCAAGGCCACCACATTCACCAAACAATTATTATTGTAAGATTCGTTGAAAAACGTGTCGCCCGCCAAATTCGGCACGCCGATTGGGTTACCGTAGCCGCTAATTCCGGAAATTACTCCGTTAGCGATCCATTTGGCTTTATTAAGTTGAATGTCGCCGAAGCGTAAGGGATCAGCCACGGCCACCACTCGCGCGCCCATACATAAAACATCGCGCACCAGTCCGCCAATTCCGGTGGCGGCGCCTTCATACGGCACCACTTGCGAAGGATGATTGTGCGATTCCTGTCCAACTACTAAACAATATTCCTCACCATTCACGGTATCCAGCCAGACAATACCAGCATCCTCACCCGGGCCAAGCACCACCTGCGGACCAGTGGTTGGAAACTGGCTCAAGTATTTTTTACTCGAACGATATGAAGTGTGTTCGCTACCTTCGATGCCAAAAGCGATCAATTCAGTAAGCGTCGGAGGCCGTTGTAAAATTTTTTCTTGTACGGCGCGCGCTTCCTCCACGGTTAATCCGATCCGGTGAGTTTGAAGAAGTTGCTGAAGATTGCGGTCTGATAATTCCTTTAGATTGAAAATTGGTTCAGCCATCGGTAGATCCGGTTGAAATTAGATATACATTTTGGCAGCGCAGTTAACGGTATTTTCAATTAATTTGGCAACGGTGATTGGTCCCACTCCGCCGGGTGTAGGCGTGACGATGCTGGCGCGACGACTGACGCTTCCAAAATCAATATCACCATACATGGTTTTGCCAAGAAATGAAACCCCGGCATCAATTACTACAGCGCCGCGTTTGATCATATTACCGCGCAGCACGCCGTGCCGACCGACGCCGGTAATAATAATATCAGCGGTTTTAGTAAAGGTGGCGAGGTGGCGGGTAGAGCGGTTAAGCACCGTGATGGTAGCTTGTTCGTGCATCAGCATATTTGCCAGCGGTCGGCCCACCAACGCGCCAGCGCCGATTAGCGCAACATTAGCGCCAACCAGCGGTACGCGATGATGTCGTAAAATTCCAAGAATGGCGCCGGGGGTGGGTGGTTCAATCCAATAACTGCCGGTAACAAGTTTGCCAAGATTAGTTTGTGTTAAACAATCAACATCGATCGCCGGCGCCACAGCTTCCAAAATTTTTCCGGTGTGAAGCTGTCGGGGTAAAGGCAACTGTACAATCAAACCGGTCAAGTGATGGCGCGGCCGCTGAATATCTTCCAACTGTCGGAGCAGCGCCGTGGTGGAAATGGTTACCGGCAAGCGCAGCACTTCAACCTTCAAACCAAGCGCTTCAGCCGCTTCCTTTTTTTTACGCACATAGGTTTGTGATGGCTTATCGTTCCCTACCAAGATAACTCCAAGTTTAGGAACTACACCACGGCGGCGCAATTTTATCAGCTGCGGTTTAAGGCGCCGATAAATTGACTGAGCAATAATTTTACCGTCAACAACAATGGCCATTAAACTATTTGGTCGTTTGGAAGGTGGCCGAGGCAGAAGCAGTGGAAATATCCAACTTGCTGGCCTTGGCTTTAACCGTGAATGAGTAAGTAGTTCCGGGGTGAAGATTGGTCACACTCAAATATGGCCGTTTACCGGTAAGCTGCTGTATTACCTTGCCGGAAGCATCAAACACTGTCACCACATATTGCTGTACATGTCCACGCACATCTTTCCAACGTAACAAAGCGGCGGTGTTTGTAACTTGGGTGGCTTGCAGGTTGGTTGGCGCCATCGGTTTAGTGCGCACCACCAACGGTTCAGACCAGCCCGATTTGGAACCGGTCGAACCAATCGAACGTACTGTCACCGTATATGATTGGTTATTGGTCAAATTTTTCAAAATGACAGTGCGTTTGGTGACGCGTTGTTGTTTAACGACCTTATCTTTTTTGCCGGTGGTTACTCGCACTTTATAAGCCGAAGCAGAACCGACTTTATTCCATTTCACTGTTAAGCTCCGCGTTGAACGGTCTATAACTCGTAAATTGGCCGGTGCTGTTAATACTCCTTCTTGAATTAATTCATCGTCAGCTTGATTTGTTCCATCTTCATCTCCATTTTCGTCGCCCCCATTTTCATCTTCATCGGTTTCTTCTTCATCGTCGTTGGCAACAATACTGCCGCTGGCTAACACACCGAAGTTAGAGAAATGATCCACCGAGATTTCAAATTTATTATCCTGTTTATTCATGACGACACCACCATCAACTGCCTGCCAAGAATTGGCGGCGTCTTCATAGTAACCAACTTGTAAGCTACTTTCATCGCTATCTACTGCGCTGGCATCATTTTCATTATAGGGAATAGTTATCTTCACATCGCTGGCAAATTGAGTAATCGGGTTACCGTTTTGGTCAGTGGCGGTTAATTCATAAGAGTAAGTTAATGGCGCTAGGCCAGGTTGATGCACTGTTTTTACTACTGGCGTAACCGTTACCGTTACCTCGGTAATTGAACTATCGGTAGTAATGGAGTTGGCTGGAATTTCTACGGTAGCACCATCTTCCATGGTAATTACCGCCGGATCAAATTTTGCAGTTTGCGCTGCCGGCAGGGTTAGCGAGTGATTCAAAGTAATGTCTTGCGTTACCGGCTCTCGTTTTACTTTAACCAATGTTCGGTCGCTGTAATAAGCAGTAGTGCCGGCTTGATAAATAGCGCCAATAAAACAGGTGTCCTTATTCGACACGCTCAAACTATACGCACCGGCGCTGTCACTTTCAGTAGTAGTATAACTACCCTTAGCGCAATAGCCGTAAACAAAAGCTCCAGCCATCGTATCGCCAATTGCCTGCACGCGATGCGCATTAATACTGATGCCGATGCCGTCCAACACATTGCCACTGATGGTATTTTCACCGTCAAGGAATTTTAGTTGCAAATTTTCTGCGCTGCCGGCGTTATCGGCTGTTACCAACAGCGGTTGCGGCGCCAGATAATCCGGTGAGGAGGCGGTTACATAATAACTGCCACTGGGAACTTCCACGTTAAATTTGCCTTGATCGTTGGTATAGGTTGTTTGTTCAACTAGACCATATTTTTCACCGGTAGCGGTTTCCGTTTCACCGTATACGGTTGATGCTTTCACAAAGGTTGGGGTAGTGACTGCATTGCCATTAGTGTCCAGCACCGTGCCGGAAATGGTGGCATTAGTTTCTAACACCGTAAAATCGGCTGTTACTGTTTTGCCTGATTCCGCTTCCACTTTCACAGTATTATTGTACATGGACATCCAATTACCGTATGTCCAGTAGGAAACACGCCAAACACCGGGACCCACTTTTAGAGAATAATTATTTTCTTTGTCAACGTAGGTTGAAACCCATTGTTGATTTTCACTTGAAGCATAAACGTAGGCCTGTACTTTGGTGGGATTACCGTCTTGATCAAGGAATTGTCCGGAGATAGTAGCATCATTTTTGGACATTACTAAGACCACTTCTTGAGTTTCATCGGCCGCAGCGCTGGCCTTATCTGTTTGAACTCCATCAACTTCAATATGAGACAAGCTGTAAGTATCATCTTCATCCTTGTTCCAATACCAGTTGCGATAAGAATAATAATCAATTTCATATTCCTTATCGGAACTCACATCCAAACTACAGGTGCCTTTTTGAACGTAACAACCAATTCCATACCAACCATAACTGTCGCTGTCGTCCGTTTCGTGAGCGTTCACCCAGCCGGTTTCATCAGTCATTTCGTTACCATCTTTATCTTCAACAATAAAACTGAATTTCGCATCCGCCACATCAAAGATAAAATCTTGACGCGAAACCGTCTCATTGGCCGCTACCGTCACAGCCAAACCGGTACCAGTATATATCACTTTTTTACCGGAAGCGGTCTGTAAACCCCAAGTGTAAGTATTAATGGTCCACTCACCGGGGGCTAGCTTTAAGCTATAAAAACCATTGCTGTCAGTGGTGGCTGAAGCCCAATCCCAACTGCCGTCTCGCTTGTAAGCGTAAATGTAATGATTGGGCACCGCTTCACCGGTATCGCGAATTGAGATGCTGCCTTCAATGGTGCTATTTTTCTCCACTAAAGCCACATCACCTAAATCAACTGTCTTGCCGGCCTCAACGGTCTGGGGGCTTAGTGTCGGTGCGGAATAATTACCGGAGCCACTGGAACTGTAGAAATATAGATAAAGTGAATAGGTACCGGCGGTGGTTCTAAGATCGCAGAGACCATTGCTATCAGTGTAGGCATAACTGTAAACTCGGTTATTGGCTCCGCCATAAGCGTAGCAGTACACTGAACTAGCTGTAACCGGAGTGCCATCTGGGAATACTGCCCGCAATTTAATGTGCGCATCATACGGCAGCACTGACCAGTTTACGGTGGCTGTTTCGGTGGTGGAATCGTCATTAAACGTGACTACTACGTTATCTCCGGTATAGGCCCAAGTAGCTGGCCAGCTTTGTTGATAAATATAAAGATTCCAACTGTTGCCAATCACCGGCAAAGAGAAATCACCATTGCTACTTACTGAAGCAAAGGCATAATTCCCAGCCATTTGATAGGCATAAATGGTGGCATCGGTTACGGGTGTGCCTGCTCTTACTCCGGCGGCGCTGCTTTCCTGCTTCGTTACCTTTCCGGAAATAGTTTTGGTGGCTTGTTTAAGATTGATAGTTAAAGGCGATCCGGCCGTGTTAGCGGTAACATCAATATTAACTGGATCTGCCGGGAAATAACCGCTCGGCAAGGTATATGCGCTGATCTCCAATTTGAATTCATCAGATTTACCCAGTGCCACTTCAAAGTAACCATTACTGTCTGTATAAACATATTGGCTGGTAGTCCAATCTCGATTATGAACGTAAATATAAACGTTTGAAGCAACCGAACTACCGGCATACACCGTACCGCTGATTTCGGGTGATGGCACTGTAATTGGATCGGGTAAGCCGGACACGACGCCGTTACTTACGGTAAAATCGTATGAGTAATAATTGTTGTTGTAGTAGGCATATAACCGATAACTGCCGTCAACTTGGGCCGCGCCTTTAATTTCACCAACACTGTTGGTATAACCCCATCGCCAAACGTAATCGGTATAATAATTGCTGTAATCAGTTTTGTAGAAATACCAATAGGCATTGTTGATCGGCTGATTGTCACGATCATGAAAATGGGTGGTGACATTTGAGGTGATGAAATTATAACTGGCTGATTGAGGATTACCGCCATTATATGTTAACGTCGCGCCGGAAGGCGGATCGTCATCGGTAGCAGTGCCGCTATAACTAAAAGATAGTGAATATGATCGATCAGTCGTTAATCCGGCAAATTGCACCTGACCGGCGGAGTTGGTATAACCGTAGTGATATTCATAATCTGACCAGTTGCCGCTGTTATAATAGGATAAACCTATATATACGTTGCGCACTGGTGTGGTGCCATCACTCGTGTACATGGTTACCGTCAAATCGGCTGTACCGTAAACTTGGCTGGCAGATGTCCAAAAATAGTTATAGGTATCGGCGCTGGAACTGTATTCATAACCATAAATACTGAAAGAGCCGGTACCTTCAATGTCGCTGGGGTTTCTGGCGCCGTTAATAGTTATGGTTACGGTACTGCCAGCAGCTAAACTGGATTTGGGATATGCAGAAAAATAACTGCTGCCTTGATATGAAATTGTCAGTTGACTTGAAGAAATCGTGGCGGAGCTGATGTCAACATAAGAATAGGAATATGAACCGTTCCGGTAAGTGTAAAGATACGGCGTACTTAAAGAAATGTAGCCGCTGGTAGAAAGTCCTGCTGTCATGTCGTCTGGAATGGTGAAGGATATAGTAATATTATCCGTTTCACCGGCCGCGGTAGAACTGTGTGTTACGGTAAGATCATCCACTTCATAAGAATTATAACTATAGGCTTTGGCGGATTGCGCCAAACCAAGAGCAATAAAAAATACGCTCACCGTGGTGAGTAGTTTACCAAATGTTCGTAGCATAGGTTTGTTGATAAATTTTTGTTTAACTAGGTTTACAGATGAACTTATTATATAAATGAGCTAAAACTTAGTCAATGTGCTATAATTGGTTGGCTATGAAAAAATATCTTGGATTATTGCTATTATTTATTATAGTGACCGGATCTGGTTGTGACGGAAAAAAGGTTGGAGTTGATGATGTCACTTCGACAGATCCTCTAAAAGTAGTCGCTGGTGGCTTCACTGATGTAGATATTATCGAAGCAACCACGGGTGTTTGGCGAATTTTTTATGGAACTGGGCTAGCCGTAACAGCCAATAATCAATTAGAAATTTATTCGGCTGTGTCGCGCGACGGCAAAGTTTGGGAACCATTAAATACCCCAATTTTGCAATGGGCACAGTCCCCAGATGTTATAAAATTGCCAGATGGTCGTTTACGTTTATATTTTAGGGATGCTCAACAAGGAATAATTGCTAGCGCTACTTCAGTTGATGGCGTTTCGTTCATGCGGGAAGCAGGTGTGCGTTTGATACCTTCTGGCCAACTGGATGATGGCGGTATTGCCGCACCAACGGTGGTAACATTACCGGATGGAACATATTTTATGGTTTATCGCGCTGATGAAAATAAACCCTATAATCCGACGGCGTCTAATCCAAAAACCACCGCTTTGATTGCGGCGCGCTCAGTTGACGGTTTGAATTTTACGGCCGGAGACGTGGTGGTTGATGGGCGGAATGACACTTTCGACGGTTATGTAGATGGCCCGGAGTTGGTGTTTATGGATGACGGCAAATTGCACTTACGTTTCTGGACAAACGCTGATAAAGATGATCAAGCTGCTGCTGGCCAATATGATATGATCTCAGACGACTTTGGCGTTAGTTGGAGTCAACCGACCTTATTTTATCCCACTCAATCCACCGGCTTAACCGGCGGCGACCCAACCTATCTAAAAATCAACAATCAATGGCGAATGTTTTATAGCCGCCGCAACGAAGGTATTTTTTCAATTCCGCTTTGAAGCAGCTTGTTTGCTCGTTTACGGATTTACAGAAAGTTGTTTTTTGACAGTGTCAACAATGTCGTCTATATCCACGTTAGACTTAATATAATAACCCTGCGTCATTTCTTTAATGATCGGTTCATTTTCCTTGCCGCTATAATTAGACAACACTAATATCTTGGTCTGTTTCATATCATAGGCCGCTTCTTTCAGTTGTCGCAACACTTCAATACCAGATAATCCTCCCATCAACAAGTCTAACAAAACCAGTTTTGGTTTGCGTTCCAAAATAGATTTCAGGGTAGCATCGCCATCCATGGTGGTGGTAACTTGCCAGCCAGCCTTGCGTAATTTTTGCGATAAAATAGTTCGTAAAAATTCCTCGTCTTCAGCCACTAATACATCTGGACGTTGTTCGGCTGGGACCAATAAATTATGAATCCGGTCTAAAATATCATCAATTGTAAAATCAGCCTTAATGATGTAATCTCTAGCACCAAGTTTCAAGAGTCGTTCGATTTCAACTGGTTGCCCTGAATTGGAAATAATCAACACCGGAATATTTTTGGTGGTTTCATTTTTTTGCAAAGCCGATAACACTTCTTCCCCTTTCATTTTCGGCAAAAGTAGATCAAGTAATATTACGTCTGGATGAGTAGTTTGGGCTTTTGCCAAGCCAGCCTCGCCATCCTGCGCCGCATCAATAATAAAACCTTCTCGCCCCAGTTTTAATTGCAAAGTTTCCAGTAAAAATTGTTCATCCTCAATTATCAGTAAACGTTTTTGAGCCATAGTTATTTTGGCAAATAACAAGTAAAAGTTGTACCTTGACTTAATTTTGAATCAACCGTAATGGTGCCATTATGCCGCTCAATAACCATCTTGACGATAAATAGCCCTAAACCACTGCCCTCGGTTTGCATGCGTTTGGCTTCTTCGGAACGGAAAAATTTGGAAAAGAGCTGTGTTTGATCCTGCGGCGACAAGCCAATGCCAGTATCACCAACATCCACTTTAACACCACTAGGGGTAACACTTGAATGCACTGTGACGGTGCCACTACGTGGCGTAAATTTAATCGCGTTGTCAATTAGATTAGAAAACGCCAAACTTAATTTTTTGCGATCACCATACACCGGTAATGTTCCTTTGCTGACATTAGTGACCAAATTTATTTTCTTTCCCTCCAGCAGAATAGTATAATGATCCAAGACATCTTGCAAGAGTTCGTTGAGATTAAGCATTTCCATTTTGTATTCAATTTTTCCTTCCTGCAAACTGGAAACGTTCAGTAAATCATTTACTAAGGCAATCATTCGTTCATTGGTCTGATATGCCTTCTTCAGATATTCTTTAGTTTGATCGTCGGCTTGGCCAAAATCTCCGTCCAGACACATTTTAATGATCCATTTAATGATAGACAGTGGCGTGCGTAACTGATGCGAGGCGATCGAAACAAATTCAGATTTAAGGGAATCAATTTGCCGTTGCCGTTCTTCAATTTCCAGCCCCTCCAGCACTATGGCAATGGAATCAATGTCTTGATCTGATAATGAACGATACGGATCATTCAACCCGCAAATGAACAAACCATAAATATGTTGTCTGATCGCCAACGGAAAAATGATATATGAAGTTACTTTCAACATCTCGCCAAATTCATATTGCGGTAACGGAGCTTTCGCCACCTGTCTCACAATCAACGGCGCTTTAGCAGCATAAACGGTTCTGGGAATAGCCGCCTGCAACACATCAGTTATCGGCATCTGATGATAACTGTATTTCGTTCCAACTTTGAATGGCGGCTCGCCAAGTAACACCAATACAGAAAAAAAATGTAATTGCTCCACCAAGGCACGCGCGTAAATTTCTAATATTATATTACGATCGAAGACCGTGGCAATTTCATCACCAATCCGCTGCAGCGTTTTAAGCTGCTCTACCTGGCGGTTTAATTTTTCGTTACTGTCAGATAGCTGAAGATCTTTCTGCACCAATTGGCGGGCAATCCGTTGTTGCTCCAACAAAGCCTGTTGCAGGTCCGCACCTTGAGGCGGCGTTTGATTTGGTAATTCAGCCATGATTATTCCCCAAAGCCGAGAATCACTACGGTTTCGTTACAAAATTCGGAACGGCAATTTTCTTCAACTACCGTCCCTTTACCAATCGGGGCTTGTTCACCGTAGGTATAAAAACCGATAAATTCAACGTTATCACCTAACGTTTTACGAATAGCCGCAATTTCATCTTTGGCGTCTTGCCCTAACACTTTGTCGCGAGCAATGCAGTTAAATATAATAGCGGTTGTAACTTTACTGCCGCCGCGCGTTTTCACTTGTGTCAGGCATTGTTCGGCTGCTTGGGTGGCAGCGGCAATGGCCGCCTCTTTACTACCCATCATCAATTTAATTTCTGATCCCTCTGGCACTTCGGCGGCACAATTAATTTCTCCTTTTTCACCAACGGTAATTGGGTCACGAATTAAATATTCATCGCTGTGAGGAATACGCAGACCTAATGGATAAGTTATAGCCATACGCGCTAAAGGTTCAGACCGCAAGGCTTCAGCCTCTTTACCAAAGTATTCTTCGTAAATATGAATAGCTGGTTTGCCATCAAGTTCATATAGTACGTTGCCTTTAGATTTGGTTACTCGCTTAGCCGCACCGATTGGTTGCCAACCATGCCGCACGCCAATGCCAAATTTGGCTTCGTCGCTAACCATCGCGCCTACCACGGCCCCGTTTAGCACTTCACCATTATAATATTCGTAAGTTTCCTTAAATAGGAAATCGTCGCCCGCAGCGCCACCGGCAATCAAAAAATTAGCGCCTAACACTTCCTGAATACCACGAACAATATCCGCGCCATTGCCGGCTAAACCATCCGGCATCATCATCATTACTTTTCCAGCCTTTGTTTTAGACAATAAATCTTGCGCTAATTGTTTACCCGCTGCAGTGGCGTCTTGTTTAATATTTTCGCCGCGGCCAAGATGGAATTCCAACCCATCAGTCGCTATAGCCATTACCACCACTGAATTTTTACTGGGTCCAGTGGTAATAATTTCACCAGCTGTGGAACAACCTAATAATGGTGTTTCCTTTGTTACTGAACGGATCCCTTGCAGCATTATTTTTTGATCAAACACCACTGAAGAAAAAACTATAATCAAATTAGCCGATTTGCCTTTTAGGCCAGCAATGGCTTGTTGCGCTGCTTCTTGCCCGGCGGCTTGGGCTTGCACATTAAATGAACGACCGACGCTAGACTGTATTGACATAAAATGTTGTATTTATAGTTTAGATACAAAATTATTATATCATCTTCCGTTCGATTTGACTACTTATTATAATAAATCAGCGAGTTATCCGGTAATTAAACGTGAACCCAAAAATTAGCAAAATGCGAAGTTGTGGAGCCGCCAGCCGCGACCGAAGCCTAGGTGGAGCTACGG
>CAYMXY010000015.1:0-4530 GCA_964394525.1 uncultured Gammaproteobacteria bacterium
ATATAATAATGCGCCTTGAGCTCCTCATCACTCAATTTCTGGAACATCTGGAAATTGAAAAGAACCGATCGCAAACCACCATTCGCAATTACGATTTCTATTTGCGTCGTTTTTTAACGCTGACTAAAATTTCCACACCAGCGCAAATTACGACGGAGGTGGTGCGGCAATATCGGTTGCAACTTAATCGGTTAACGATTACTAAAAAAAACGATTCTCCCACTCTCAAGAAAAAAACGCAAAATTTCCATTTAATCGCCTTGCGCGCTTTTCTAAAATATCTGGCTAAACGGGATATTCCCACTTTAACGCCGGAAAAAATTGAATTAGCCAAACAGGAAGACCGGCAAATTGAAGTGGTTGAAAGCCGAGAATTGGATGATTTATTAGAAGCGCCGCTTAAAACAAAAAAGTCAGATCGGCTGCGGCTGCGCGATAAAGCTATTTTAGAGTTGCTATTTTCAACCGGCTTGCGCGTTTCAGAATTGGCTAATCTTAAACGCACAGATATAAATTTGAAGCGCGATGAATTTTCGGTGCGCGGCAAAGGCGGTAAAATTAGATTAGTGTTTTTATCACAACAAGCTAAATATTGGTTGGAACAATATCTTAACAAACGTACAGACGTTTCCCCGTATTTATTTGTCGCTCATGATCGAGCGCAATCAAACCGCGAAAAAACCATCGACCAACCTAAACCGTTAACGCCGCGCTCGATTGAACGGCTGGTGCAAAAATACGCTGCCGCCGCCGGCATTATGAAAAAAGTGACGCCGCACGGTTTGCGCCACGCTTTCGCCACTGATTTGCTGCGCAACGGCGCTGATCTTCGCTCCGTACAAAATATGCTTGGGCATGCCTCCATCACCACCACTCAAATTTATACCCATATCACCGATCAGCACTTAAAAGAGGTGTACAAAAAATATCATTCCGACAAATCTTAAGGAAACTCGTTGAATTATAGTAAGCATACCAAGTTGTTTTACCTTCGTTGGCCTGATAAAAAAATGTGTCACCAAGCAAATCATCTTGAAATAGATCATCAATAAAAACAGTGCCGGCAACTTGGCTACCATCGGTGTTATCTAGTACAAAAGAATTAAAAGTCATCGGCTGATCGAGCACACCATCATTATCTCCACCCCAGTGGTTGGATAATTGATTTAATTGGACGGTGTACAACAACCACTGTCTAGGTAGATAGCCAAGGGTATATTGAAAAATTTCGCCGGTGGCATCGGTTAAGCGCAGGCGTAATACTGTATCATCATTGCTGCCTTTGGCGCGAAATTGAATAGCGTAAGGGCGATTGGCTAATGTTTGCTGCAGCGCGATTGGCGCATAGCAATTTCCTTGGCCGGTAAATTGATAAAAAATTTGCAGCTTGCCTTCGCTTATTTTTACGGTGCCGTCGGTGCAAACCGTGCCATTGAATTGCCAACCGCGATTAGTGGAAAAATCATCTATAGTATGGTTCTCGGGCAAAATTTGTTCGCGCCAACTCTTGCCGCTAAACTGCTCACGCATAAACTGATACGCGCTGTAAGACTTTTTCTTGGAATAATCCTCTTTCACCAAACCAAAACTGTCGCTGTCGTCTAACAGAGCGTACCAAAAAACTTTACGCACCGTGGGTATGGCTAAGGCTTGAGCGTAAGCGCGTTGCAAATACCGCGCTTGAATTTTGTTACTCACTCCCACATCGTTGGTTGGCCAACCAATTTCGGTCAACCAAATTGGAGTGCCGGATTGATGATGGCGTTTGATCACGGCCAAGACATTATATATATCAGTCACCAGTGTATTAAGCCCGTCTGCCGTTTGCTCCGGCGCGTAAACAAAATTACCATTCACCACGCGATACGGATGAATGGCCACAATATCAATAATTGTCGGATCAGCCAATTGATCGTACAGTTGATCAAGATAATCGGCGTCGGCGCCGGACAAACCACCCAAAACAATTTTGGCTTCAGGGTTAGCGGCTGTGATAACGCTGGCCGCGGCTTCCAGCAATTCGGCATATTGCGCTGCCGTGCCTTTCCAAAAAGCTAGGTGATTCGGCTCATTCCAAATTTCCCAATAATCAACACGACCGGCGTAATGTTCGGCTACTGTG
This sequence comes from uncultured Gammaproteobacteria bacterium, assembly GCA_964394525.1. GTDB lineage: Bacteria > Patescibacteriota > Patescibacteriia > UBA9570 > UBA9570 > CAYMXY01. The sequence goes on from CAYMXY010000015.1 coordinate 2,123, forward strand.
GCAACGTAATCTTGCCAAGCGGTTAAGTCTGGCGGATAAAATTCATAGTCGCTCGCGCCGCTGCTGCTTACACCGCCACCGCTTGCTGCCCAAGAACTGCTGTAAGTTAGTAGGCCAACCACGCGAATATCATGTTCTTCGTAAGCCGCTACCACCGCATCATACGAGGTGAAATCAAAAGTATTGTCGGTTGGTTCAATTACGTCCCAGTTGAATTGTTCGCGCGCCCATTGCACACCGGCGGTATCGGCTGTTGCCAATGTCTTGCCCCAATCGGCCGTTGGCACTCGCTCACGCAAGTGCACATTCATTCCAAAAGCTTGCTTAACTGGTGATACATTCGCCAAAACAACAAACGGGAAAAAATACAGTATAGCAGTGGCAATAAAGACGAATAAATCCTTAAATTTCATAATTTTTACCCCTTAAACGCATTCGCGTCAGCCAAGACTTCACGATAGGCACGCATGGCCGAACGAGCATCGGCTTCAGACATCGCTGCAATACTTGGAAAAATTTCTTTTGCCCGCGCCGTAAGATATTCAACCGTATTACGTTTCGGATCATCTAACACGTCATCAAGTAAACGATGTAACATCACGCCCACGCGCGCGCCCGGCTTCAAATCAAATTGTTCCATTAAATTATTACCGTCAATCGCCAACCTACTGGTAGAAATTGGATCTTGCTGCACATATTCCAAACGCTTCTCCAATTCAACCAACTTGTACGGCTTCTCCTTCATTACGCCGGAACCCATCCGATCCGCAATCCGCACTGCCATTAAATCTGGCATGTGCTCGCGGCCAACGCGCCGCAATAAACGCCGCACTCCGGCATCGGTAATTTCGCCGATGTTGTAATAAAACATGTGATGGCGAACTAAATGTGTCACTTTGGCGATATCGCTGTTGCCAAAAGCTAGCCGCCTCATAATTTCGCGCGTGAGTTTGGCGCCAACATGTTCATGTTGATAAAAAGTTGCGTTCGAGCCGCTGCCTTGCTTGACAGCCGGTTTGCCGACGTCGTGCAACAACGCGGCCAAACGCACCCGCCAATCGTCTGACGGACAAAACTGCAAGGCAAATAAATTATGCGCGAACACAGTGTAAATGTGATGCAAATTTTGTTCCATACCCACGCCGGCTTCTAATTCAGGCAGTATGAACGCCAGTAAACCAGTGGCATGCAATAACCAAATACCTTTTAAGGCGTCATCACTCGAAATAATTTTAATCAATTCATCGCGCAGCCGTTCGGCGGAAACGTGTTTAATGAGTGCATGCTTTTGTTTGATTGCCGCCATTGTTTGCGCCTCGATATTAAAACCCAGTTGACTGCTAAAACGAAGCGCTCGCACCAAACGCAAAGCGTCTTCAGAAAAGCGCGCCGCTGGATCGCCGACAGCCCGAATCAACCCTTGCTCAAGATCGCGCTGGCCGTTCCAAAGATCAATTATTTTTTCGCCATCGTAAGCCAGCGCATTCACCGTAAAATCTCGCCGCGCCAAATCCTCCTGCAAAGAAACGCCAAAGCGTACCGCGTCCGGATGCCGCCAATCGGAATATTTTCCATCGGCGCGATAAGTGGTCACTTCAACATTCAACTCACCTTGTCGCACCGTCACCGTGCCGAATTGATTCAAATATAAGGTATGCGGAAATATCCGCTGAATATCCGCCGGCAGGGCGTTAGTAGTAATATCCCAGTCTTTAGGTGCGCGTTGCAATAAGGCATCGCGCAAACAACCGCCCACCACAAATGCTTCGAAATCGGCGGCGCGCAAAATTTTTAGAATCTGTTGTATTTCGTTGGGCAACTTGATAGGATGAGTCATGCTTAGTAACATAGCATGCACGTCCCCGTAGTTCAACGGATAGAACAGCAGCCTTCTAAGCTGTGGATGCAGGTTCAATTCCTACCGGGGACACCATCTTGCTCAAATTCTTAACCCAGAATAGTCGCGTAATGTTTTTAATGTAGCTTGTATCGAAGCGTTGTCAGTATTAGCTAAAGTAATGTTAGAAAACTGTTCAGCCAGTTTGGTAATTACTTCATCCGCCCATGATGGAGTTAATACTTTCACTCCGGAAAAATCAATTTCTAACGGTTCGTTCGGCGGCAAATCGCGCGTGACATAAGCCGATAATGCCAAAAAAGCTTCTCGTCCGGCCGGTCGAGAAATCAGCATCTCACCACATTTTTTGAGTTCGATTCGCATAGCTTCAGTGTATGTTAAAATTCAATAATTGCCAAACAACCTCGAATAGTGGCGGGGACTGATTTAATCTGGAGGTCTTGATTGAGATTAGCTTCTGCTAAGCCTGAATAAAAACGTAAATGCATTTTTTGATCATGAATTGTCTGCCGCACAAACTTTAATCCATTACCGCGATTTTCCGGTGCCC
>CAYMXY010000015.1:4540-17540 GCA_964394525.1 uncultured Gammaproteobacteria bacterium
GTTTCTAATGCTTGTTGATCGTTCAATAAATCCGGCTTCACTTTCTTGAGCGTAGTCAATATGCCTTGACCGCGATCTGCCAAGACAATAATTTTAGGAGTTTTCTTAAAATCATAAGCAAGAATAATTCCCGGCAGATCCGGCCATTTCCCCAAATTGTGATCAAATGAGTTGTTTCCGATTTCACCAACAATCGCCGTAATCAAATAGACTTGATCCGTTGACTGTTGTTTTTCGATAAAAAGTTTGGTAATCATAGTATCTAAGCGTGCTTGAAAAATATCGCGCGTTTGACAATAATAGGGCGACTCATTATTTTTTATGATCTTAACTTCAGCGTTTATCCAGTTTTGTGCTAACAATTTAATATCTTCCATATGAACGTAATTGTACAGAAAAAGCAAGGCTTGCACAACGACCAAAAACTTGCTAATATATTTTGGCTTTCCGCATGGATTGGTCGTCGCTGGGGTCGTGAAATTGTAAACCAACGGTGCCCAAAGAACAGCTTGATGGTTGATATTTTTCGGCAGGGTAGCTCAGTGGTAGAGCAGAGGACTCATAAGCCTTTGGTCGAGGGTTCAACTCCCTCCCCTGCTACTGGAGTTGTTGGAAATATTAGAATTGTTTCGAACAGCTCGAATGTTTTATGGTGGGCGTGGCGCAGTGGTAGCGCAGCGGTTTGTGGTACCGTTGGTCGCGGGTTCGAATCCCGTCGCTCACCCAATCAAACCAACTTCGTTCAGTTTATAAAACATCTTCCTTGAATGAACAGCAAGGGGTTGAAATGGTCACGCAAGATTATATCTTATTTTGGTCGTTTAGGTCCGTCTGGCCTGGACTTAGGGAAAAGTCGAGCAGCTAATTCACTGGTTGTTTCTGCGCCACCGCTGGTTTCGCTTTCATACGACTCCAAGTACTGCAAAAGACCGCTATAAAAATCATTAACTGCAGTGAATCGTTCTGAGTCATTAGTCGCATCTTGCACGTTGTGGAGCATTGTATCAAATTTATCTAACATCTGTTGTAGCGTTGCAACCGTCACTGATGATGTTGTTGCAAATGACAGCTCACCAGAAATAAGTTTTAATAGGTACTCTCGAAGATAAGGGGCGTATTCTTTTTCAATAGTTACAGGATCAATTTCATCTTGTGCAGTTTTAGCACCTTTATATTTTAACCGGACTAAATGCAAACTTTGGGAATAATGCCTGAGGGCTAGCACGTTCTCGTTTTCTTTACTATCTGACATTAGCTTATTAATATTTGAACTACAATGGCATTTTTATTGAGTATTTGCATAAGCTTCTTTTTGGATATTACCTCATCAATATATCCAAAAATATACAAAGAGTCAAATCATGTAAAGGAGAGGACTAAACCATGGCTTATTCTGTCAAAATATATAGTGAGTAGCGCAAGATTTAACTGCCAAAACAGTTCTAACGTCCTCCACTAGCCGACCCAATCAAAAATGAAGTCCCGGCGCAAGCTTGGATTTTTCTTTTAATTGTGTTTAGTAACGTCGGGATTCGAAGGGGCTTGCTGCGAGCGGGTATGCAGTGCACGCCCCGGCCAGAAGTGAGATGAACTGAAAGTTAAAATTGACAAAAATCATTTTTTCCAATACCATTATCTGATATGGGAGAAAAATCTATTTTCGGTAGGCTGTTTCGTAGAACAAGTACAACGAAGCCTATAAGCTAACCGCTGTCTGTAACACCTTCAGCTGAAGTTGAACCAGCTGTAAGCCGTCTAGAGGTATTACGTAAAAGTTTAGAAGCTAATGGCTACAATTTAGCAGAAATTCAAGATAATACATTGCGATATGGTTTTTTTACTAGCGATACAGAAGTAGCTGAATATAGTGCAGAGTTTGCCAAGATTAGTGGACGACCAGTGGTAATGGTTGAATTAGGAAAAAATTCGGATGCACAAGCCCTGCAACGACAATTCGAAAAGATGGCACCGGGCACAATAATAATTGTGAAAACAGATATTACTTTAGAAGAAACTGTTGTTGAGCAAGGTAGGGGTAGAGCGACGACTGAATATACTGATCGCGCCGCAGGTTCAAAAATTAGTGAATGTTCAGATGTAGTGCGCGGACAACAAATGCAGGGTTACAGTACAGTAATACTATTACCGAATAATGATTTTAATATTGATACTAAGGAACTAATCATGAATGTGACAGCAATCAGACCACGCACTGTTTAGCTATATTCACAAAAACTGTTCTAATGTCCTCTGCCTCGCCGGTTTACCTGCCGTCAGGCATGGCAGTTAGGCACTAGCCGATCCGCATGAAAAAATATAAACATACTTTCTTTACAAAAAAAGTTAACCTAGTGTTATTGTTATTGATTATGGTTGGTTGCGCCAAATTACCGTTTGTCACTGAACCGACGAAAGTAGAAATTGTGGCTAATCCCAAAATTACCCTCGGTAAATTAAATGATTGCAGCCTAACTGGTTTGCCGGAACAAGAGTCTTCCACTTTTGTTGAATTGTGGGTAAAAAATAATACCAAATTGACCGCTGAAAAATACCCGATTATCCTGTCATATAATATTCCTCAAGGTAATATTGCCGGAATTGGTCATTTTGAACGTGATGGACAACGAACTGGTACCTCATATTTTATCGATCTGGAAGGACAAAAAGAAAATGTTACGATGATGAACAAACTAGGTGATGTAAATTTTCCTGACCAAAGTAATAGTAGTGACTACGACAGTATTTTGTCTTTTGTTTTTGTTCCACGTACAACACAAAATATTTTACCAGGACAAAATTCCATTACTCTAACGATTCCCCTCAAAGAATGGGAAATCGCTCAAGGTAACGATGATACCGAAGTTGTCATTTCTTCAGATAACGTTTTCATAGAAGGTGCTTTAACCACCACTTGTCGCTTTTAATCTTTTAACTTTGACTACTAATTTACACTGCTGCCGGCTTCTGATCTTGAATCATTCCTGTTTTTCTCATGGAAGGCGTTGTTGCGCAATGTGTTTCTAAAGCACTCATTAAACTTTGATGTAGTGTAAATGTTCCACCTGCGCTTGCTGATGCTTTGAGAGAATCTGTAACTTGTCCTGGCCACATTTTGCGATCATGAATATCTTTGGTCTCCTCTGATCCAAACTCAAATTCGCCAGTGAGATCAATACCTTGCTCACGCAGCGCTACAAACCATTGTAGTAAACGCCGGGTTGCGTCACGTTCACTAGCGGCTCAATAAACACGCACTACGCGCTGTAAATTAAATTGATTGACAAGCTGATCAGCATCATCTTTAAGTTTCCGAGCTCGTGCTATGATATCTTCTTTCAATTTAGTATATGCAGCGTTGTTTTCTTGTAAATGTGTTTGCAGGCTCTCCCCCTCTTCGGCAGAGAGTAGTAATCGCATATCACCTACAATGGTATATTCGATAGATTGTTCTATTGGATGCCGTTGGTAGGTTGACACCTTCATTTTCCATTCAATATAAGTGTGTTCACTCTCAACAACCAAGCGTGGCTCGGAATCTAACCCATAGTTTACTAGGAGACCGCGCATAAGATCTTTCCAAAGACCACGAATGATTGTCTCGCGTTGCTTTGCCGATACAGTCACTGGCTTTTTTCCCCGGAAATTTGTAACATCCATTGCATTAATGCGCACTCGATCCCAGTTAAATCCGAATCGCTCGGCCTGAGCATAATACTTCTGCTCATCAACACCACTGCCTGTTCTCGACCAATGATCCATCTCAATAACAATATCTGCGGGAAAATTACCACGAATCAGACTGTTTAATAATTGTTGCTCTTCAACCGCCCGTTCGGTGTCTTTTTCTGTAGATGAAATTTTTTGACGTTGTCCTTCAAATGACATGGGCATAAATATAGGTCAAGGTAAAACAAACAATCATTATCGTCAATCAACATTATGTCTATGTAACTAGTACTGTAGTTGCTTAGAAATTTTGTAAATGCAGCTAAATAGTCCCATATTTACAGTCTAATTAGGCTATTGACTTTACTATATCAGTACGTTAATATAGTAAGTGTATTTACTATATTAATCTAAAATATAGAGAAAAATATGGAAGAAATACTGCAATATATTCAAAACCAATTAGTACAATCTCCTTTTCGCTTAAAACCCTATACGGAAGATGAGCAAGGTAAAAAATTCCCTCAGAGGCACATCTACATAAAAATTGACCAGCATTTGAAAAATTTTTTGTATATTCCAAATAGTTCAGAACGTTGGGTAATTATTCCCGGCTTACGAGGTGTGGGTAAAACAACCATACTGGCGCAACTCTTCCTCAACCACTATCAAGAAGTGGGTGAACGCAGGATGTTATATATTTCCTTGGATGAAGTAGTCAATGTACTTGGTTCTTCTCTAAAGGATGTTTTAAACTCCTATGAAAGAATCATTGGTGAAAGCTTTGAACGACTGACTAAACCAGTTTTTATTTTTATTGATGAGGCACAATACGATCCCAAGTGGGCGGCAGTATTAAAATCAATATATGATAGATCAAATAAAGTTTTTGTAGTGTGTAGTGGTTCTTCTGCCGTTTCCTTACAAACTAATCCTGATGTTATACGACGAGCAGTTTTTCAAAAACTTTTTCCAATAAGCTTTTGTGAATTTTTGATGATTCGTGATAGTAAATTCCCAGTGAAAACTCTTAAAAAAAATCTTCAAAGTGCGCTGTTTCATGCGGACTCTGCGAAAGATGCATACATAAAACTGAAACAATATGAACAAACTATTTTACAATTATGGGCGAGCATCGACCGCAACTATGTTGATGAGTACTTAAAAATTGGCACATTGCCCTTTGCCATCAGAATGAAAAATGAAGCCAGGGTATACCAAACTATTATGTTACTTTTGGATAAAGTCATCAATCAAGATGTTCAAAACTTAGGTCGTTTTGATACTAAAACTGTCAACTACATCAAAAGAGTATTGTTCTTATTGGCTGAATCTGATGTGGTAAGTATCCAAAACCTAGCTACTACTCTACAAACCAGCGTAAACACTATTTCAAGTGTATTAGAAGTCATGGAACAAGCCGAGCTCTTAATTCGAGTGATGCCATATGGTTCAAATTCCAAGAAGGTAAGAAAGCCATCCAAGTATCTATTTATGTCATCTGCCATGCGATCCGCTTTTCTTTCTGTTGCAGGCAACTCACAGATTTTCTCTCAACAAAGAGGTCGTTTAATGGAAGACATTGTCGCCATGACTCTGTACAGAGAGTTTGTTGATAATAGTCGAGGTTCATTAAATTATGATAGCTCAAAAGCCGGTGCTGATTTTATTGTTACCATTGCTCAGAAGAACATCATTCCAATGGAGGTAGGTGTTGGTGAAAAAACGGGAATCCAAGTTCACAACACTATGAAAAAAATAGGATCTGCTAAATATGGAATTGTTTTTTGCCAAAACGCACTAACCCTACTTGAGAATTCAAATATCATCAAGGTTCCTCTCGATTACTTTTTGTTGATATAAACTCAATGCTTTATTGCGAGCAACGCTGGGGCATAACCACTAAAACAGTTCTAATATAGTAGACTAGACGACCCCGTAACGTGAAAGTAATATCCTCTTAAAATACCTTGCAATCAAAGTATTTTTGTGATATTCTTTATTTAATTAATAATATTTTTATGCCAGAATACCCATTCAAAAACTTAAAAAGAGAATCAGAATCTCAACCAGACTATGCTATTGAAAGAGTTGATGGTGAAGATCTTCCCAGTATTGTTGAACAACTTCGATTAGAAATGGCCCAGGGATATAGCAGTCATGAAGAAGATTGGCCAGAAACAACAGCACTCGAAAGACAACAATTAATCAAAGATGGTAAAATGATTCTTTCAGTTGCAAGAGATCAAGGGAAAATTATTGCTTTTATACAAATGGAAATGGCCTCTGGTGTTCTAGGGCGTGAAATGAAAGATGATGAAGTATGGGTTTCGGCATTAGTAAGTACAGACTCAAGAAATCAAGGTGTTCTTGGCAGAATGATGGCTGAACATGAAACAATAGCAAGAGATGCTGGCAAACGTGCCATCAGAAGTTCAATTTGGAATCACAATAATCCTAGTATGAGATCAGCGATGCGATCTGGCTTTAGATTAATTGCGGAGGGTAAATATAAAGATAAAGATAAAACAAAGCCAGACTGTATTTATCGAAAAAATATTGAAATAAAGCCACCTATTGCCGAAAGAACCGCTTCAGAAATTCACGAGCATCTTAACGCGGAACGAAAGGCTGGGAGATTGCCTGTTATGGATGAAGTAAACTCCTCTTCTCCTAATCAACTTTTAATTGATCCGGCCAAGGCAGATTTAATGAATCAAGCTCTTGAACATGGTTATGTCGGTGTTTATCTCTTAAGTCCTAAAGATATAGAAGATGATCCAGAGATCAATAAAAATTATGTGGTTTTTGTTAAAGCAGAAAATTTACCTGAAAATATATCATGATCATTAAAATTAACCTAGTGTTATTGTTATTGATTATGGTTGGTTGCGCCAAATTACCGTTTGTTACTGAACCGACGAAAGTAGAAATTGTGGATAATTTCAATGCCGACGCTTGACTTTTTTAACGCCAGTCTTTATCATATACCTCATATATGAATAACAATGCTCGTGTGAAAGTTAATTCCCTGCTCGCCATTATTGACGAAATTATTCTTATTCGTGCGGGCGGTTAGATGCATTGTTGAAATAACAACCGAGTCAAAAGGCATAAACCCGCCCACATTAGGCGGGTATTTTGTTAACAATTTAATACCCATTCAAGCGGGGCTCTTTGAAACAATCAGCTCAAAGGGCCCCACCTGAGTAACGCTTGATTACCGGAACGCAAGCTAACGAGCGCTGATTATCTTTAGCTGGCGTTTCAGTAATCACGCTACTCAACCACCAAGCGGAGGTGCAAGGGTGGAATCATCTCACTACCACAAGCGGTGCAACGGCGTCGTCATCACGTTCAATCGGCGTGGTGAAGCCGTGGCGGCCGAGCAATTCAACTGCCCGCAGACGCGCTGCGCCGCCGACAGTCCCCGGTTCAAGCGGCTGCTGGCTCAGTATTGCGCCGGCCTGACCTGCTACGACATGGGCGTGTTCTAGTGAGCGGGGTTCATTGTTTTAAGCAATGGACCCCGTTTTTCAAACCACCGCGGACAAATAACACTCCTCGCAATAAACTTTGATTGACTGCGCGGTAGAATAAGTTGTCTCAATTATTTTTTGGCATTTACTGCAAGAGCGTTGGAATAATTTGTGCCCATTGCGTAAATTGGTTCTGAATAAATGCCGACAAAAATTACATTCAGTTGGCGCCGGCAATCCAAGTTGTTGATATAAATTTAATTCTTGCGGAATTAGTTTGAAATTTTTATGACAGCGCGCGCATACCGGCAACGACGGATCAATTGCCGTTGTTGACTGTTCTCGCCACTGCCAGCCGCGCTGCTGCGCTTGTTCTTTGGTAAGAGGATAAAATTCCTGCGCCACAGTTTCATTATAAGCAAACGGCGAAAGTTCTACTGGAAAAAATTCGCCCCATTCCAAAGGCCCCGAGCGGAGTCGAGGGGTCAATGGGTTTTGCCGCATCTGTTGAATAATTTTTTCTTTCAAACGAGCGTATTCCGCCGGTGGGTACGCTTTGTTCAAAATACAAAACTTTTTATGTTTCAACCCCACGCAACCAAAACAATCCGAACAAGTCATTAATAAATCCGAATAATCACAATCCGACGACGGACTCCAAATATATGTACAAAAGCGCAACCTGTGTCCGGTGCAAGTAATCGTTTCATACATTAAATCGCCGATGGACAAATTGTTGCAGTCGTAACACGAATTCAGCCGTTCATCCATTCTCACGCAATAACGCGAATCTTCCGTGGTGTCGACATCAAAACAATCGTGACAATTTTTTGAATTGATAATGTAATCACCGCTGCACTGTTCGGCGCTGATATTGTGATTAAGCCGATGGATGGCTTGTTTGATAACTTGCTCTTGCCAGTTGGAAATATATTGTTGCCATTGCGCGGCAGAGCTTTGTTTTAACTGCGCGGTAAATTTTCGAAATTCTTCCGCGCTTACCGGTTTATTGAATAGATAATTTTGTTGATTGCGCAAATTCGAACAAAACGCGATATTGGTGCAACCTCTACAATCATAACTAAAAAACACGTCGTGACAATTTTGACAATCTTGCAAATAAAACGACTGGTAACAATTTTGGCAGTCAATCAAAAAATAAGATAACTCGCTGTCTCGGGTCATGGTGCAGTCAACCGTGTCTTTGCAATGATAAGTGGCGCTGCAATAAAGACAATTTTCCAAATACCCCGCGTCAAAACACATATAGCAATTCTTGGATCTCCAAAAATGGTTGCCGTAAGGACTGTTTTCTATTTCAATGGCGGTTAAAGATGGTCGCGGCACTTGTAGTTGCAATTCTTGGAATTGTTCAAAGAACGGGCGATTAAAATTATAATCCCGACCGTAAGCCAAACCATCGCCGGCCGCGTCACTGTGCCATAAATCAACCCGATACACTTTATACGGCGCGTCGGGCGGATAACAAGAAATCATCGGCTCGCCGGATAAATCGCACTTTCTTGAATAAAGGGCGCGTTCATTGCGCCACGCCAACCGCCGCTGTTGTCGACAATCCGGACACAGCGTTGGTTCGGGCACAGCCATTTTTTCGTAAAAATCCCGGTCTTCCTTGGTAACTTTAAATGGCGTTTGGCATTGGCGGCAGGTTGGCATAAAGCTTAAGATTCAAACAAATGATATGAATCTAAAATTCCAGCGCAAACCAATGCCTCCAAAAAATGATACTGTCCTTCAATTTGTGCTTTTTGAAGATATTTATAATAGGCCTGTTTTTTTTCTTGATGCACCAAAATTGGCGGCAATTCGTGTTGCAGCGCTTGAGCCTGCATCAGCAACCTTCCCACTCGCCCATTACCATCAGAAAAAGGATGAATTTGTTCAAACTCGGTGTGCGTTTTTGCAATCTGCGAAAATACATTAATTTTTGTGTTTGTTTTTATTTTTTGAACAAATTGCTTCATGCGGTCAGGTACCTTTAGATAATTGGCTGTTGGCACATTTGCGCCAACGATGCGCACACCATGTTGGCGATATTGTCCGGCATCACTGCGAATGCCATTCATTAATATGGCATGAAGTTTTTTAATATGTTCCTCTGTGATGACGTTTCTCCTTTTTTCTGATAACCAGCGCATTAAATTACCCAGCGCCGCCTGATGATTCTTTGCCTCCTGATGTTCGATTACTGTTTTATTTGGAATGATGGCGCCGTCAAATAGAACCGCCCTTACTTCTGGTTCTGTAAAAGTGCTCCCTTCAATGCTATTGGTGTGATAAGTCAATTTTAATACGAAGGTATCATAAAGATCCTTCCGGTTAAGAAGCAGACGCAATGGATTTGGGAATATTTTTTGATAATCGGCTATTTGTTTTCTTCTTTCCGTAAGTACTGAATTTTCTATAACCTCATAACCAGTATATTCTTGATAAAGCAACGCAATTTTCTCTTGCGCCGCGCCTCGCGGTTGGCTTCTCCCTTTAGCCCAGCTATTTAAAGTGGGGAAACTAACGTCTAATAATCTAGCCAGCTCGGTTTGAGTTTTGTCAGTAACTTGAAGTAATCTTTGTAACTGTTGTTGAGACGTCATAGAACTAATGATACCAAACTTTATAAAGAATTGCAAACTTTATAAAGTTTTAAGAGCTACTTAAGCTCATCAATCTCCTGCAACAATTTCATGCCGTGGGCAAAATCGCGCGACAACCCTAATTGATGATCAACTTGAAATTCATATAGTTTATCCTGTTGCAGTAATTCGGCAGTGGTTTTACGTTGATCTTCCGGCAGATAAAGCCATCGCAAATTAGTAGCAAAAAGACTGCCTTCAAAAGTAGGGCCAGCATTGTCTGGTAGAGTTTGAATCCAAAGCAGATCCTCTGGATAAAGCAGCTCTTTTGGAATAACCGGCAAATTAGCCCTAGAGGTTTCCCATAATAAGTGTTGGCGTTTAATTACAGAACTGGTATTACGATACAAATCAATCACTAAATTATGCAGCGCGGGATTACGATGAATGCTTTCAAGCCATATGGTATTAAGATAATGTTTTTCAAATCCTTCCGGTTCATACATTACCCAGGTTAGTTTGTTTGGCAGTGGTTCTTGGGTAATTTCTGCATAATGATCGTAGTGTAAAACAAGAAAAATAAAAGGAGATTCAAAATCTGTCTCATCAGTACCACGTTTTGTTTGATATTCTTGATGTACTTTTTCTAAAATAATGTCTCTTGCCAAAGGGAAATCCCTAATAATATTAGTAAATTCTATTAAATCAATAGCATTACCACTAGATAGTATAAGATCAAGATATTGTCTATTTAGGTTTGGATATAATTTGACCTGGCGAATCATTACATCATAATCATACCATGATAATTCTTCCATTTTCGCCTGCCGCTGAAAATAAGCTAAGATAAATTCCGGATCATTTTCTAAACGGTCAAAAATAATTGACTCCTTAAGCTCCGAGTCAGGGTCATATCTAATCGCTGCATGACGATCTGGATCATCATATTCAAGCATGGCGCGTAATTTAATCTCCGGGCATTGTTGCAACTCTTGTTTAGTATGTAGAACAGGGTCGTCGGCTCGATTAGACGCGGCAATAAGTTGTGCAATGGCTTCATTATGTAAAGCGATCATTGATGAAAACCCGGCGCTCTCCACTAAATAACGGCTAACTTGTTGATAATCAAATAAAAGATCCAATTGATTAGCGGCAGGCTGTTGTTGTATTGCGTTATATAGTTTTTCCCATTTGGCAAAAAAATCAGACGAGGCGGCCAGCCGTTCCATCATTTTTCTATCAACCGTATTTTGTAAATTTAAAGTCGGAAGCATGGCTATTGGGTTATTGAAAAATTGTTCAGTTTGTTGCTTGACCATTAATTCAATCGCCTCTTTTTTACCATAAAGATGAAACAGTTGCGCGATCCGATAGCGAGATACCATGTTTAGGGAATATCCTGCTTCACTAAAAATTTCTTGCCAATGTCTGGCAACGTAATTTACAAAAAAATCATTCTTTAACCAGTCTGGTTCAGGACCAAGGAAATAAATTCCGGAAGCGGCATCTTGTCCTACAATATCGGTCGACTTAGTTTCTATATAAAGCCAGTTACTTACTTTACCAAGAGCATATTGTTTTATTATTTCTTTAGCATCACCCTTTGGCGATTGATCAATGGTGGGTGATATTTCTGGTTTAGGTTTTTCAAATTCAGCAAAGCTTTCTACCTTATTAGGCGGCGGGTCATCCTTATACATGTTGGTGGTGGCATGAATAAGTCCTAAAGAGCGCAAGCGTTCTGTTTGCTCTGCTGTGGCGCCATGCTTAACTAGATAATCGGCCAATAACGCCTTAGCTGGTAAAAGTTCTCCTGCTTGATTAGTGAATGGAGAAGCCAAACCGAGGATAGCCGGCTGTTCTAAATTTAAAGTTCGCAGTTGATAATTATTATCCTCTTCACCGGTTGAACTTGGATTATGCCAAACCATTTGAACATGATCTTGCCAAAACAACGCTCGTAAATTTTCTAAATCGGCTAACGGTAATTTTTTCGCTCGGTAAATATCTTCTAAAAGCATCGGTATAAAATTAGCTACCTGACAATTAACCAGACCGGTGATGAGCTGGTCGCTGACTGTTGAACTGTCAAGATAGTATGAGGTGTTATTGGTAAATGGATTATAAAAAAATCGGTCTTGACCAACAAACAAGGCGCGCTGCAAAGTGGGGAAATCTAAACGAACATCTCCTGTCCAAGTAAATTCATTATTCGCTAACAATTTTTTTAGCCCGCTTTTGTAACGAGCGAGTATTTCCGTCATTTGAGCAACAGTTTGGTCATGAAATTGTTCTTGAGTTAAGGCTTGGCGCTGTTCTGTTTGAGTATAAGTCAAAGCATGGTGATAACCATCAACCATGGCATATTGATCAATCGGCGGATAAAGCTGATCCGTTGATTGATGTTCGATATATTTCTTAATGGCATCATCAATAATTGCTTCCAGCAAGCGCGTTTGTTTTTCTTCAAAGGCGGTATTATGTTGTTCGATCTCTTGTTGTTTTTCCGCTTCGGCTCGCAAAGCCATTGGCGAAGCGGGCGAAAGTTCATGTTTACCGCTTTCATTTATCAAACGACCGCCAAAGCCGTGCAGCAATAAGGATAAAGCCAGCGCTCTAGGTAAAGTAATTTTTGAAGATTTTTGCCGGCGTTCAGGCTTGGCGGCTGGTGGGGATTTTTCTGGCATTTAGTTACATCAGTTGATGAAATAAAGCGGCCAGGCATCGGTGTCACGATCAAGTGGAAAACGTTGTTCAATCAGCGCTAAAACAATGCCGTGTCCGATTGGAAATTTAGTGGTGGAGCGCAGGTAGCGGATTTGTTTTGCCATATCCAGATGGGGAGTGGCCGATCGTTTAATTTCAATTGGATATAATTTTTGATTGCGTTCAATTAGAATATCAACTTCATGGCCTTCTTTATCGCGGAAAAAATAAACTGGTGGTTGCTGGCCGCGAAAAAGGTAGCTTTTAATCAATTCGCTTAAAACATATGTTTCAAAAAATGCTCCAGCCATAGCCCCAGCCGCTAATGTTTCCGGCGATGCCCATTGTGTTAAATAAGCAGCTAAGCCGGTATCAAGAAAATAAAGTTTCGGCGATTTGATAAAACGTTTTGATAAATTACGATAATAAGGCCGCAACAGATAAACATGCATGGTGTTTTCCAAAATGGCTAGCCACTCACGAGCGGCATGAACAGAGATGTTGGCATCACGCGCCAGCTCCGAATAATTAAGCAGTTGCCCTGTTCTGGCAGCACAT
>CAYMXY010000016.1:0-1223 GCA_964394525.1 uncultured Gammaproteobacteria bacterium
GTATCTTTGTTAATGTGTTTTCCCATATTTTATATTGTTAGCTGAGGAGACAACTCTGTCTAGTATATGGGGTGCAGGCCAAAGAGTTACTATTGCGTGACGCTCGCTGTGATGAACTCGTATTTCATGTTCAACATGTGACACCACATGAAAAATTACGTGACTACTTAAAAGGCAGCGAAGAATATAAAAATGTTAGAACATTCACGGTATTTGGAGACTGCCGTGTTTATGATCCTTCTGGAGAAAATCACGTGAACATGGTAGACAGAGTTTATATTGAAGAGACTGGACGGAACGTAAGATGTGATGAATTGCAAAATCATGGTCTATGGCAAACAAGTGAAGAGAGGTTACGTTCTTTTTTAGAACCAAATCCGTATACATTTTCAATATGGATAGTAGGCATCAAAGACGAGGCAAAAGTATCATTGTATCAAAATGGTATATACCAAGGTAGTATGATGACTTATGGACGAATTGATTTTAAGGGGTTTGAAGCTTTACAGATATATCGAATTAAAATTGAAAATCAAGGTAAGGTAATAAATAAAAAGGTGATGCCTAGACCTGAAAAAGAAAATCTTTATGGAATTGAGTTTGATAAACTAACTAAGTAAAACGTCATTAATATGTCTAAATTGGAAGATGAAATAAATGTAGGCGTGGATCACTATAAATTTGGAGTGGCGAGTACCCAACTTCTTAGACACTCTTTCTAAACAAGCTTTTAATGTAATTTTAGGTCAATATTTAGGTTTGAATTGTAAATCTGTGTTATATTAAATGTAGTGAGTATGACTGGGGTGTAGTCATAAAAAACGTTCGAACGTCGTCCAATATGCCCCGCCCCTCGACTCGTCGCTCACTACGTTAGTTCCTCGCTCGGGGCTGTAGCCTTTTATTAAAGTATAACAAAATAGACGACAGATTGTTTAGAATACTTTCAATTTAGCAATATCCGAAGTGGTGGCGGCATATTCTTCCCGTTGAGCAGATTTTGGTGTCCACTTGGCTACTAAATTGTAACTCTTTGCCTTACTAAATTTGACGTTAAATGATACTTTACCCTTACTATTGGTTTGTACAGTCTTAATTAGCCTCAATTTAGAACCTTTCTTAGTATATAATTTAACCGTTTGCTTTCCCAATGATTTGCTGGTAATGGCGTCTTTAACTGTTACGGTAATATTAACCGGCAAACCTTTGCCAACCTTTTTCTT
>CAYMXY010000016.1:1233-7347 GCA_964394525.1 uncultured Gammaproteobacteria bacterium
GCTAATTTCATCTCAATCGCGGCTTTCGATTTTACATCAAATAAACCTCGCGACGACCCAATGGTTACACCATCGAACATTAGGGTATAAAACGTTTCATCTTTTAAACCAGTATATTGTAAACCCCAAGTTGCGCCGCCATCGGCTGATTTAAACAAAACACCTTGACCGCTAAAATTTTCCGCACCAACATACAAGGTATTGCTATCAGTGGAAAGTTGTAAGGCCAAACTGGTAAAATTACGCAACTTATCCAAACCGTCCGTAATATGATCCCAGGTTATGCCGGCATCAATTGTTTTATAGAAACCAAAGCTATCTTCAGTTCCGTTGTTATAAAGCAAACCGGCAAGCGCATAGACGATATTCTCATCTTCGGGGTCGGCAATAATTTTCACAATATCTTGATCGGGAGCACCGTCTAATTTTTCCCAACTGCCGCCGCTATACTTGTAAATACCGGCTTCGCCTGCCAGATCCGATTCGGCACCCAAACCAACGTACAAATCACCATTTTTGGCTTGAGTAATAGACTGCGCCGACCCGCTGTTAGGCAAATTCATATCTTCCCAGGTTACACCTTGATCCGTGGAGCGTAATACTGCTCCATTTTTTGCGGCAGTTGGATCGTTATTAGAAATGGCCGCATATAAAATAGTTGTGTCATTAATATCATTGATGATTTCATCAAAAACTTGATATGACTCCAAAATATCCGTTCCAGCATATTCAGACCAGGTGACACCGCCATCGGTTGTGCGCCGAGTGCCGCTACTCACGCCGGCTACAGCAATATCTCCGTTGGCTGGGTCTGTCCAAATGCCATAACCGGGTTCTTCCAACACTGGGAACTGCCAGATCGGCGTTGAATCTGTAAAGTTGTCAGTTTTGGCAATACCATTGTAAGCGGCTGCCCACACCACATCTTTATTGGTAGCCTGACTGATATCACTAATCGTTACTCCCAAAATACCTTCATTGCTATCTGTCCAGCTTAGACCACGGTCTGTACTTTTGACTAATCCAGGCATGCCATCGACAAAAATTATATTTTCATTACTCGGATCAACTGTCACATTATGTCCGCCGATGGCAGAAGTGACGTTATTATCATCGTAGTTAGTCCAAGTTATCCCGCCGTCATCAGAATACTGTTCAGCAATCCAAGCTCGGCCAGTATGATCGAATGTTACTCCGGAACTTGCTACCAACGCTTGTGTCCAGCTTAAACCATTATTGCTTGAATAAAATAAAGCAACACTATTGCCGCCGGTGACAATCAGATTGGCACCATTTACCGGGCTAACCGCAAAACGACTTTCACTAACCGTAGCTAATTCTGCAGGTAAAGTGATTTCAGTCCAGTTTGCTCCATCATCTAATGAACGATATAAATGATTGGTATTCGAATTTTGCTCCTGTGCATAAAGAAAAAACTCATTCGTATCTACACTGTAATCAAGATCCCAGATATACTCATCATCAATCAATGAATATTGCACATCACTAAAGCTTACTCCGCTATCAGAGCTGATAGTCACCACCCCACCAGTGGTTGTACCGCCGACCATTAAGATATTATTCGCAACTAATAATCCATTGCCGGGGTTCTCACTGATCTTGGTGAAAGTTGCGCCCTGATCTTCGCTCTTATACAAACCGGCCGCAAACATGGCAAATACCGCGCCGGTCGCCGGATCTACTTCAACAGCTATTCCTCCACCATAATCAACACCAGTCATGCCCTGCCAAGTTGCGCCACCATCACTAGAGCGATAAAAACCATTGGGAGAATCTTTAGCGACGGTATAAACCCGGCTGTTGGTAGCGTCAATTGCTACATCCCATAAATCACCGCCAAACGGTCCAAGGTCTTCAACGGCGGCTGTTGCAGAGTTATCTACGGCTGCATCTGAATTAAAGTCATCATTAAAATTATCGTCATTAAAATCACCTTCATCAGACTTAACCAGATTGGGGAAACTGAAAACTCCCCCCCCCGCCACTAAACAAAAGGTGTATCTCCAATTCATAATATTTTTTGTTATTACTTATTTACCGTAATCTTTTCCGCGGTGCTAACTTTTACTCCTTTATTGGTGCGATACTTTGCCTTATAAGTAGCCGTTTGACGCGCAGTGAAACTTACGTTGTAATAGCCGTCTTGCTCGGTTGTGACCGTTTTCCACTTGGTGAAAGTGTTCTCCCCTTTTAGTTTTCGCCACACCGTTACGGTTTCATTCTTCTTTCCATTTTTTAACCAGCCGAACACGCGGGAAGTTTTGCCTGCTTTTATTTCGCTTTTATTTACCGCCAAACTAATCGGCAACTGTTCACGCACGGTAATTGATTTGGTCACGCTGCCGTTAGTCGCTGTTGGCGAAACAACTGCCGCTTCAGTAAAAGTTACGTTAATATCAATATAAGCGCCACCCTCAACTTCGGTAATGCTCATGGAAGATTGGCTATCGCCATTAAATACTGCTAAATCTTCAATCGCCAGCTCCTCGCCGCTAAATTGGCTTAGCAAGTCAATTATCCCTTGTGGCATGTACATGTGGACAAAGCCGGTTTCGCCCTCTGGTCCGGTTAAAGAAAAACCAAAGGCATGATTATTTTCCGAAGGCGGAATAAGTTCCCAGTTCTGAACGTTGGTAGATAACGTCGCGCCAGTCATTTCTACTGGCGGACCGTCTTCGCCTAATGGTACCGGCGGCACCACGGCAATAATTGCAACATTTTCTGGGCCAGCATCTTCACCGACCTGTTTTAATCCAGTGGACGTAAAAACTACCGTGAGCTGTCCGTTGGTTTCATCGTAAACCCAAGGTTGATCCAAGGCGACATCTCCGCCCGGCGTAATTACCACGGCTGGCGCTTCATCTACTGCCAAGACTGCCGTATATTCAACGTCCTTTTCTAGTATCCAACCAACTATCCCCACTCCTTCCGGCGCATCATCAATCATGTCCGTAATATCTTGTTGTGGAGTCGGCGTCATACTGACCACATCAACTGTCAACGCCCAACTTGGCCGCGCCATTAAAAAAATTACCGCAGCGCAAATGCCAACTGCGAAAATAGAGAATCGTTTTTGCATATTTTTTTGTTTAATTTTCATCTTGGCTAATTATACCATTATGCTAAAATATAAACAATAACTTTATGCCAAAAGAATCAGATTACGGTCCCAGACCGCGAATTGTGCTGGAACAAGGTCCAGACACACCGCCTGACGATGAAAATCTGCCTTTATTTTTGACCATCGATCGAATACGCAATGAAGCCCTTGCTCCTGGGAAAGTATGGCAAGAGCAGGTATTGAGCAGGGCGATAGACAAATTTTTACAGGTGAAGAAAAATCACCCAGCCGGATTGGAGGCATTGCTCAAAGACCCAATCTTACAAAGAGAATTACTACATAATCAGAATGCACTGGCAGTATCAACTCCTAAATCAATAGCTGATCTGGCTGTGGCTTATGTCTATTCTACAAATCAGGCAAAATTTTCTTTAGTAGATAGAAACGCTGTGCTGGAGGCTTATCATAATCCTTCGACAGAGGGAGGTGAGTTAAAACAAGCGCAACAGATATTGGCAGATAGTCGGAGACAAATAGATGAAATAATTGCTGCCTTAAACAAGGCGCTAACTGATGTTGCTCCAGGTCATCCACAACGGCGTTCATTTCTTACTGAAACGCTAAGCACATTGGTTGTAGCCAAACGAGTAGATGAACTGATGGCGCAAAGGACGGCGCGTTTATTTGTTGAACACATTACCGAAATTATCCGAAAAACCTCCGTGGCAGATACCGTACCTTTATTGATTGCCACAGTCGGACAACAAGCTCTAGTGGCTGCCGGGGTGATTCAACGAGACTTATTTAGGCCATCATCGCCCGCCTTTGACCCGACTATTCGTTTAGGAACTGAATCGGTTGTGGAACGGACGGGTATTTCTTTGGATCAGTGGTTACATCAACACCAAAACGGTTTAGCTTGGCAGCCGCTGGGTTTGGATATAAAGGGGCGACCGGCTATGGCTGACGACGGCGTGAGAACTTGGATAAGAGAGATAATTGCTAAAGACAAGAATGAATTATTGGCGGTTACGAATTGGGAAGCAACCATTCATTTGTTAAAAGAAGTTGCCCGAGAGTCACGGGGTAGAAAACTTACCCAATCAGATGAATTTCAAAGAAGTGCCGCCGAGCAATATCGCGAAATGTTTACTGGCGCTGACGCAGAAATAGCCATCGCGCGCCTACTTCGAACCAAATGGATGCCTGAGTTGGCCAATATGTTTGAATAATGAAACGACAAAATGCGGCGCCTATTGACTTTTCCCAATATTTCGGCTAGTATTTTCATACTATGATTTCACCAGAGAGATTTAGACCCATCGCTAAGCGCGAACCAAATTTAAGAATGGAAGACGGAGGCGCCCAACGAGCTGAACGAAGCGAAGATTCAGCAAAATTGTGGCAATTAGAATTAGAAGTGCGACAAAAATTAACTGGCTGGGATGAAACGGTAACAACATTTTTTGAACAGACGCAACGGCCAGATAAGGCTGGGGAAATGCTTGAGCATGTTCTTGAACTAGAGTATGAATTAAGTGGACTTAATAATAGCAGAGACATTAAATTGATAACCGGACTGATTAGTGCTTGGCGGGAAAAATTGAAAAGTACAATAGTCGCTGGAAACTTTGAGGGTTTAGAGCGTTATCCGGTTGATGCGGCAGCACTAATTTCTGAAATAAGAAGTCAAATGAGACTGGCGGAAAATCAAATTAATCAATTATGGAGTTTAGAGCAAAAGTTAAAACAGCAAGCGGCGGTTGAAAGCCAAAAAGTTGGATACGCGCCTGAAGATACCGGCGGCAGATTAGCCGCCTGACGAAGAACGTCTTAAGTTAAAGGTGTCACAAATCATCTACGATTACGTTATGAATTATTGCATTGCTGTGTTAAACTAAGCCAATGACACTTCAAGAAGAGCAAGTTTGGGTGGAAAAAGCTCAGGCCAATCCGCAACACTTTGAAGTGCTATATAAAGCCTTTCTGGAGGAAATCTATCGTTTTGTTTATTATAAAACCTCGGCGCGCGAAGTGGCCGAAGATCTCACCTCTCAAATTTTTATGCAAGCTCTGGAACATATTAAACAATTTCGTTATCAAAGCGGAGCACGTTTTTCTTCTTGGCTATATACCATTGCTCGTAATATGATTGTTGACCATTATCGAAAACAGCGGCCCGTGGCGGCGCTGGATGATACAGAACCGCTGGCTGTAGCTGTGCCTGCCACAGCCGGCCAAAACGTTGATCAACAGTTTCAAGAACAACGGGTGCAAACACTGCTTCAACAACTACCCTCGGCCGATCAAGAAATTCTCCGTTTACGACTGTGGCAGGAAAAGGAATATGGCGAAATCTCCGAAATTATGCAATTAAACCAAATAGCGGTGCGGGCGCGTTATTCTCGGGCTCTAAAAAAATTCAGCAAATTATATCGGCAATATTATGACCCTGTGCCTGGGCAAACGGGGCATTCTGATCAAACCGTGGTTGCTGTTTAGCGCCATCAGTTTTGGCGCCATGGCCGCGGTAATTGCCGTGATTGCTTTTTTACCATCATGGCAATCGCCGCAGCAGTTATCTGGTTATATCCAAAAAGGACCGTTTATTAGCGGCTCTGAAATCACCATTCAAGAATTAGACGACCGGCTGCAACCAACCGGCAAAAATTATCGGGTAACAACAAGCAGCGACTTTGGCGATTATAATCTTTCGCAAAACATTCAATCACCTTACGTGGAAGTGATCGCTCAAGGTTATTATTACGATGAGGTCAAGGGGAAGTTGTCGGCGGCGCCGTTAACGTTGCGCTCCTTGGCGGCCATCACTACCAAACAGCGCTTAGTGAATGTGAATGTGCTTACTACTTTAACCAGTCCGCGATTGCATTTTTTAATGGCGACCACTGATATGGGTTTCAGTGACGCGAAACAGCAAGCCGAGCAGGAAGTTTTGGCGCTTTTTCAAATTACCGATCCAACCATTCGGTCATTTGAAAAAATGAACATCAGCCGCAGCGGCACCGCGCACG
>CAYMXY010000016.1:7357-10045 GCA_964394525.1 uncultured Gammaproteobacteria bacterium
AGCGCTGTTGGCGGTGTCGGCGATGCTGCAAGGTCAGTTATCGGTGGCGGAGCTTTCGGAATTGTTAGCGCAAATTAGTTTGGCAGTGGAAACAACCGGTACGCTACCGGCCAATAGTTCGCTGGCGGCTACGTTGCGGTCGAATGCTTCTGGATTAAATTCCAATGCCATTCGAGAAAATTTGCAGGGTCGTTTTGCTGAATTGGAGGTGGAAGGTTCGGTACCGGCATTTGAACGCTTTTTGGAACCATTGGTGGAGAATGCCGACCCGTTCAGCTATCGGGTTCGGTTAATGGATAATATTTTTGGAATTGATCACACGCCGGGCGCCATTATTAAAGTAACAATTTATGGAGAAGGGTTTGTAGAAGGTGAAGAAAAAGTTTCTTTGAAAAATTTATTTGATGCTAAGGCGGTTACTTTCGTGAATGAACGTACGTTAGTGGCGGAATTTCCAATTGACAAGCTGTCGGCGGGTTCATATACAGTGTTAGTGAGTAATACTGTTACCGGACGGACCGGCATTACCGATGGAGCGCCGTTGGAAAGCACCGCGACAAATCCGGAACAGACGCGGTTAATTTTGCGCGGTTATGCGCCGGTGATTACAAAAGTTACGGCCAGTGTGCCGTATTTAACCGGCGGCACAATAGCCATTCAGGGGAAAAATTTCGCTTATGGAACGTTTGTTTGGATAAACGACTGGCAAGTGCCGCAAGAAGCGGTACGGGTAGCCAATAATAACTTGATGCATGTTGATTTATCTCCGGCGCTGATTGCAAATAACAGCTTTTTACCGCGCCGACAAAATTTGACCATCACCGTACAAACTCCGGATTTTCAAACAGCCGAGTATACCGGTTTTCAAATCCGCTAGTTGACAAACTGCACCATTACCTTGTAAGAAGTACCCGTCGCCCATTCTGGCGCCCACCTATTTTTTATGATCAATCGCCTTTGAGTAGTAAAGCATTCGTTTTTTATTCAAAGGGGTTTGACCATATCCCCTGTTCTCGGCCACTCCCGAGGCAAAGGTCAAAAGGAGGTTCGCCATGGCAGCGAGCATCATCTTCGTTCACCACAAGGACGGTTCCCCCGCGCGTCACGTTCAAGTGAAGCTCAGCTTCAGTGGGGGGATGACCGAAAACAAATTCACCGATGACCACGGCCGCGTGGTCATCGAGCACTCCCAGCGGGGGCAGTGCACGGTGTTCGTCTCTGGTCGTGACTATGGGCGTTACCACGCGCCCGGCGAAATGGCCGTGGGAATCAAGTAGGCCGCGGCGGCGCCAAACGCCACCACCGGCCTACATCCACGCTCGCTCTCAACCGCAGGCGACGCGCCGGCCTCTCCTTCTTGGATCGAGGTCGGCGCGTCATCATTCTCACTATCAACCTACCCGCCACAACAGCCATCTGCTAAAATAAAACAAAATGAATAACTTATCCGTGAATATCCGTTTACTCTCCATTGGCGCGCTGCTGATGGAGATGCTTTTTTTAATACCAATTTTTGTTCCGTTTCTTTCCACTTTTGGTTTCTCCATGTCGCAAATCATTCTGTTAGAATCAACCTTTGCCGCGATGATGGTAATTTTGGAAATTCCGACCGGTTTTCTAGCCGATCGCTTTGGCCGCAAATTTAGTATCATCCTCTCGGCTTGTTTCAATTTGGGAGGAGTAACGCTGCTAGCCACAGCCGGCGCTTATTGGCAGTTCATGTTGGGGGAAATTATTGGCGCCATTGGTTTAAGTTTTTGGTCCGGCGCGGCTGATGCGCTGTTGTATGATTCATTAACTGCGGAACAAATCACTCGTTATAAAAAATACCAAGGCAATATGTTTTTAGCTGGGCGCTTAGGCGGCATTGCCAGCGCCATCATTGGCGGCTATGTGGCA
This sequence comes from uncultured Gammaproteobacteria bacterium, assembly GCA_964394525.1. Lineage (GTDB taxonomy): Bacteria > Patescibacteriota > Patescibacteriia > UBA9570 > UBA9570 > CAYMXY01. Next base: position 9,257 of record CAYMXY010000016.1, read on the forward strand.
ACTTTTTCTTTACATTGGCCGTTTTATTTAAGTTTAGCGCCGTTGTCTTTATGGTTAATATTAACTTTTTTTCTTAAAGAACCTGCTCGCTTACGGCTCCATCATAAAAGCTTCGAACATTTTAAGCGCATCGTACAGGAAAGCATAGTGAATAACCATCGGCTGCGTTGGTTTATTATTTATTCAGCTATTCCCACCGGTTCATTTCTAATCTCTTTTTGGTTTTATCAGCGCTATCTGGATGATATCGCCTTGCCGACCATTTGGTTTGGCTTGATTTTGGCAGCGATGAATTTGGCATCCGGCTTAGGCTCAAAATACGCGCATGACATTGAAAAGCTGGTAACGCTGCGCGGCGTTATGTTTGGTATTCCTTTGTTGACAGCCGGCGGCTGGCTGATAATGAGTTTTATTCATTCTCCATTGGCAGCAGCGATTATGCTGTTAACAAGTTTTTTATGGGGTTTGGGATTGCCGAGTATGCAGCATTATGTGCAACAACTAATTGGTTCCGATCGTCGGGCCACTATTTTGTCGGCCATGAGCATGCTGCGCAGAATTTGTTTTTTTATGGTGGCACCCGGCGTTGCTTTAGTAGTTGATAACACCAACATTAATTTTGGATTTTTGACCTTGGCGCTATTCGTGTTGATTGGCAGTGGCGGCGCCATAATAAAATGGAGACGCAGCATTTAAACTGCGTCTCCATTTATTTTCTGGCCAAATTTTCTATCCGTTGTCTTTACGCGGCTGCGCTTCTTTCACGGCGATGCGGCGACCATCCAGTTC
>CAYMXY010000016.1:10055-13661 GCA_964394525.1 uncultured Gammaproteobacteria bacterium
GGCGGCTTGCGCCATTTCAGGTGAAGCCATTTCTACGAAGCCGAAGCCTCGAGAACGGCCGGTCATCCGGTCTTGAATTATTTTGGCAGATACCACTTGTCCGGCCTTTTCAAAAGCCTGACGCAGGGTATCATCGGTGGTGTGGAAGGCAATTCCCCCCACGAATAAATTTGCGTTCATGAGATACCTTTATGAATTAAATAAGCACTAAAAGGAAGTATGCCCTATCCATCTAAATTTGTAAAGCCCCTATTGTGACTGCCTTTGATATTTAACAATCAAAGTGGCGCTGGCTAACATATGTTTACCCAACCATTCCTTTACCTCGGCTAAATTTGCCGCCTTTATTTTTGGAATATTTATGGCAAATAGTTCAAAAAAATAACGATGTACACCATTAGGCGGGCAAGGTCCGCCCCACTGCACCCGCTTAAAATCGTTCGGCAATTCACGACCGCCGGTAGGCACGCTGTTGGCCGCCACCGCCCGCGTTGTCGCCGGTATGTTGATTACTAACCAGTGCAGCCAATCCTTGGCTGGGGCATCCGGATCGTGCACCAGCAACACAAAACTTTTGGTGTCTGATGGCACTTCATCCCAAACTAAATCAGGCGAAATGTCTTTACCGTCACAAGTAAAACGCGCCGGAATAAATTCACCCTCGACTAACGATTTGCTTCTTAAGACCATAGACGCATCATTACTCCAACTACTGCCACCACCAACACTAATCCTAAAAAACTAATCAATGGTCGCCGTTCAATATTCATAATCAAATTGTACCACGAAAAGCGTAACCCACAAAATACGCCAGCGACGCCGCCACACTTCCTAATAAAACAGTTTTTAAACCAGCTTTCCACCACGCTTCATCAGTCACTCGCGCCTTCACCGCTCCAACAATAAACAACGCCAACATCGTTGCAATACTCGTCCCAATAAAAATCAATGAAACACCAACAGCCAAAAACGGACTAAGTAAATAACCTAACAACGGAATAATGCCAATGACGTTAAAAGCGGCAAAAGTGGTAAAGGCGCTGCGCATTGGATAAATCGCCTCTTCCGCCACATTAAATTCGTAGCGCATCATCAACTCAACCCAGGCATCTTTATTGTGGGTGATCACACTCACCGCCGACTCTAATGCTTGTCCTTGGAAACCGTGATCTCGTAAAATCTCGATAATTTCAGTTTTCTCTTCTTCGGGATGTTCACGAATAGATTTGTATTCCAACCGCCGGATACGTTGGATGCGTTCTTTTTCGGCTTTGTCGCTTGAATATTTACTAACCGCCATCGAAACTCCATCAGCCAATAGGTTAGCGAAGCCCAAAATTAATACTACTGCCACCGGTAAACCACTGCCCTGCACACCAGCCACGACCGCGAAGGTGGTAACGGCGCCGTCAATTCCTCCATAAACGAAATCACCGACCCAACTATAGATCGGTTTTGTTTTTCGTTTTAGCATGGGTGCATTATACGGCAGTCAATTGACAAAGGCAACTAATTTGCTCACACTAAGCTAATGAAACAACCGTTGATTCATGGCGATAACATTTATTTATCGTTTGGTGAAAGCGTCGTGCTGGAAAACATCAGTTTTGCGATTGAGGCCGGTTCATTTACCAGTATTTTGGGGCCGAATGGCGCCGGTAAAACGCAATTATTGCGCTTGATGTTGGGTTTAATCGAGCCGAGCCGTGGCCAACTGAAGCGTAATTTCAGTTTGGCGCAAGTTGGTTATGTGCCTCAAAAATTAGCCGTTGATTCGACGCTACCAATGACGGTGCAAGAATTTTTAGAGATCTATTTTGCGCCGGCACGCTGGTGGTTGACACGTCAACCATTACGCTTTGATGCCCCATTTCAAGTTGAAACTTTGCTGACTAAGCCGGTTGGTACTTTGTCGGGCGGGCAATTACAACGCGTATTATTAGCCGCGGCGTTAAGTACTCAACCGCGCGTGTTATTTTTAGATGAATTCGCCAGCGGGATTGATCTGCGCGGACAGGCGGAAATGTTCCATTTTCTTCATCGGTTGAATGAACGCGATCGGGTGACGATTGTGTTGGTGTCGCATGATGTTGATGTTACCGCCCAATATGCCGATGTGGTACTGTGCCTGAATAAACGACTAATCTGTCATGGCCGGCCGCACGACGTTTTCACGCGCGAAAATTTTCAACAAATGTACGGCTTGCCGCTAACCAAAATTGATCAACACCACCATGATTGAAACTTTGTCGGCTGCTTTGACCATGCCTTTTCTGCAACGCGCCTTGCTGGTGGGATTAAGCGTTAGTATTACGGCCGCTTGTTTGGGAATTTTTATCACCTTACGCAATTTATCGTTCTATGCCGATACTATTGCGCACGCCTCTTTGGTTGGAATTGCGCTTGGTTTGTTATTGAACATCGAACCGATGATTGCGGCTTTGGTGTTTTGTGTCTTATTGGGCATCGGCACCGTAATGGTGAAACGTCGTTCCAGCTTGGGAATGGATACAGTGGTGGGTGTGCTGTTTGCTACTAGTTTGGCCTTGGGGGTGTTCTTGTTAAGTTTCATCCCCAGTTATCGGGCAGAATTATTTTCTATTTTGTTTGGCGACATTCTTACCACTAATTGGCCAGAAGTAATTGTAACAGTCGCCGTCGGCGGAGCGGTATTATTGTTTCTATTGTTTACCGGTAAACGTTTGCTATTAATGACTTTTTCTCCGGATTTTGCGTTTATTCGCGGTATTCGGCAAAGCACTTTGGAATATGCGTTTTTTATTATGACTGCTTTGACCATTGCTGTTAGCATAAAAGTGGTAGGAATTATTTTGTTGGCTGGTTTATTGATTCTGCCGGCCGCGATCAGTAGAAATATTGCGCAATCATTCCGGCAATTTGTGCGCGGAGCGGTGCTGATGAGCGCGCTGGCGCTGGTAGTGGGTTTGAGTTTATCGTATGCCGTTAATTTGCCCACTGGACCGACTATTATTTTGGTTGGTGGTGTAATTTTTTTTCTGACATTAATGCTGCGTCGGCGCTAATAACATGAAAGTAGCGCTGGTTGGTAATGGTGATTTTATTTCTTGCGCTGAAACGTTACGCCAATATGATATGGTGGTGGCACTTGATGGCGGCGCGCGACATTGTCAACGCTTAGGTATTGCGCCGACAGCGATTATTGGCGATCTAGATTCTTTGTCCGAGGACGAAGTTTATCGCTTGGCAGATAAAATTCAAAAACAGCTCGACCAAAATACGACTGATTTACAAAAAGGTTTGAAATATATTTACGGGTTGAAGCTGTCAGATTGTCACATTGATTTATTTTGTGTAACCAGCCACGAACGGCTAGATCACTCGCTTTGGGCGCTCTGTCTACTTGAACATAATGCGCGCGTTCAAACCATTTTCACGCCCTGGCAAAAAATTAGACTATTGCAGGCCAATAGTGAACTAATTATGAACGAACCGGTGGGCACCGGTTTAGCATTGATTCCTAAAGACGAATCGGCTGTAGTAACAATTTCCGGTTGCCAATGGAGTGGTGATTCAATTACGCTCAACCAACAACACGCCGGATTATCAAATCACATTACTCAATCT
>CAYMXY010000016.1:13787-15082 GCA_964394525.1 uncultured Gammaproteobacteria bacterium
ACGACAAACTGGTTATCGGCCAACAGTTGACCGGCATGCTCAAACTTTAAGCTGGGCTCGGCCATTAAGCGGTCAATTTTACCCACGGTTTCATTTGTATGTTGGTGGGTCGGCTGAACAAATAAAATTATCACTCCACCTTGATCAAAAACAATCTACTATCAAAATTAAAGGTCTCAAGCGTCATGCTGGCGAATATAGCGGCACAATAGTTCAGGCTGAGGCAGACCGAATTAAACGTTGGCTGAAATATATTGAAGACATACAACGAAATGCGACAAAGGTGAAGGCATGATGCTGAAGGAGGAGGCCGTCGAGTGTAGTACACGACAAACCTCCTCCCCTCTCCTCCTGCTCGTTCAGCGGCTAGAACTGGCCGCCGACGAAGTCGATCCCCCGCACCATGGCACGGGGGAAAGCGAGCTTGCGGGCGATCGCCCACTGGCTCACCCCCGGGAACTGCATCATGAGCTTGTCCCGGGTGAGCGGCTGACGCCGCATCGCGGGGGTGGTGGGGGTCTTCTTCTGCTGGTGAGGCTGCTTCTGCGAACTCATTTCTGTTCCAACCTCCTTGCAACTAGTTGCGTCCATCGCACCAGTTGCGGCCAGAAAGTACTACAATCCACCTTGTCTTGTCAAGCTCCTATTTCTTTTCTATAATTAGCTATCATGAAAATCTTCCTCGATACTGCCGAAATTAAGGATATAAAAGCCGCCGCTGAAACCGGCTTACTTGATGGTGTAACCACTAATCCTTCGTTGGTTGCGGCCAGCGGGCGAAAATTTGAAACAGTTTTGCGCGAAATTACCAAAATTGTTAATGGTCCAATCTCGGCAGAAGTAATCAGCACAACCACTAACGAAATGCTCAATGAAGGCCACAAACTAGCTACCATTCACAAAAATATCAGTGTTAAGCTGGCAATGCTTCCCGCAGCCATGCCGGTAGTAAAAAAACTGGCCAAAGAAGGTATTAAAACGAACGTTACGCTGGTGTTTTCTGTAAGTCAGGCGTTAATGGCCGCGAAGGCTGGTGCCACGTTTGTTTCGCCGTTTGTCGGCCGACTAGACGATATTGGTGAAGACGGTATGGCCTTGGTGGCAGATATTCTTCAAGTTTTTCAAAACTACCAATTTACCACCCAAGTACTGGTAGCTTCAGTGCGCCATCCGATGCACGTCAAACAAGCTGCGGCCTTAGGCGCACACGTTGCCACGATGCCGTATAAAATTTTTACTCAACTCTGGCAACATCCATTAACCGACCAGGGCATAGTAAAATTCTTAAGTGATTG
>CAYMXY010000016.1:15100-16873 GCA_964394525.1 uncultured Gammaproteobacteria bacterium
CTCCTTCACTTCCCAAACCCCCACGCCGTGGTCTGTTAAGGCGCTGGTGGTTTTGGGTAATTATTTTTATTATTATTTTTGGAATGGCTGGTACAGCAGTTTGGGTAATTAAAAAACAAATCACACCAACTCCAACTAATTCTCAAGAAACGGTAACGGTTCAAAAGCGCGACTTAACTAAAACGGTCACGGCCACTGGGTACGTTGTGCCGGAACAAACTGACCAACTGGCTTTTTTAATTAACGGCAAAACAACAGCTATCAACAAACAGGTCGGCGACGTAGTAAATAAAGACGAAGTATTAATAGAAATTGATGGTGGCAGTGGTGCGCGCCACAGCGACGAACAATTAAAGGCGCCGTTTGACGGCAAAATTTTGGCTGTCGCAACTTTTGTTGATGATACAATAGCGGCCGGCACGCCGGTAATAACTATAGGTTACCGTACCAATGTTATTGAATTTATAGCTTCGGAGGTTGAAATATTTGATTTGGCTGTTGGGCAAGTTTCCTATTTAACTATTCCCGGCTACGATGATGGCGCCACCGCTTATCAAGGGGTAATAGAGTTTATTGATCCAGTGAAAAAAGACGCTACTGCTTCGGCGACTGCTACCGCCGGAACGCTGGGTGGATCAACCAACCAAGAAACCGGTTTTGCAATAAAAATTCGCCCCATAGATGTTCCAACCGAAGCGTTGGCTTTAATTGGCTTAACCGTAGATGTGGAAGTGGTCGTGGCCGAAACCACTGCTGCGCTGTCACTGGAACGAGCAGCGATTCAATATGACGACGCTGACCAGCCATTTGTTTATCTGCCAACCGAACAAACGGAAGCCATTGTCCAAGAAATAACCTTGGGTTTTGAAGGTGATGAGTATGTTGAAATTGTTTCCGGTCTTAATGAAGCCGATAGCGTTGTTTTATATATTCCAAGCAGTGATGCCATTACGCCATTCTGATCAGCCAAAGAAGGCCAAGGAGCCTTCTCCAATAATTAACGTTGTCAATCTGACTAAAACTTATTGGAATGGAGCCGTCGCAGTGGCAGCGGTGCGCGGTGTTTCGTTAACGGTGTCTGCCGGAGATTTTGTGGCGTTGATGGGGCCGTCTGGTTGCGGTAAATCCACCCTAATGAATCTGCTGGCATTTTTAGACGAGCCGACCAGCGGCCAATATTGGTTAGCAGGCGCAAACATCATCACTTTTGATGAAAATTACCGTGCCGCCTTACGCAATCAGGTAGTGGGATTCATTTTTCAGCAATTCCATTTGTTGCCGCGCACTTCGGCGCTGGACAACGTTACTCTGCCGCTGCTTTATGCTGGCGTGAGCAAACGCGCGGCCCGCGCTCGCGCTTACATTATGCTGCAAAAAGTAGGTTTAGCTGACCGCCTCTATCATCACCCTAATGAATTGTCTGGCGGCCAGCAGCAACGCGTTTCAATCGCACGCGCCTTAGTAAATAATCCTAGCGTGCTGTTTTGTGATGAACCAACCGGCAATCTCGATTCAGCCACCACTCAAGAAATTATGGAATTAATCTGCCAACTTAATGCTGAAGGTAAAACCATCATGATGGTAACGCATGCACCGGAAGTAGCACATTACGCCCGCCGCCGATTGTTGATGCGCGATGGCCAAATTACTGAAAATTGATGTTTTTAACTCACTTACAAACCGCCGGCAAACAATTGCTGGCCAACAAAGGTAAAGCTCTACTCACCATGCTGGGTATCATGATCGGCATTGGCTCGGTGATTATGATTATGA
>CAYMXY010000017.1:0-1317 GCA_964394525.1 uncultured Gammaproteobacteria bacterium
TGACTACACTATGTCCAAAAAACAATCAAAAAATACTTTTCAAAAAGGTGAAATAGTCATTTACCGAACCTCTCAAAATGAAGTGGGGTTAAGAGTAAAACTGAAACAGAAAACTGTCTGGCTGACTTTAGATCAAATGTCAGCATTGTTTAATCGTGATAAGTCAGTTATTTCCCGCCATATCAAAAATATCTTTCAGGAAAAAGAACTTGAACAAAATTCAGTTGTTGCAAAATTTGCAACAACTGCTGCAGATGGCAAAATCTATCAAGTTGATTAGTACAATTTAGATGTGATTATTTCTGTGGGTTATCGGGTAAAATCACAAAATGGCGTGAAGTTTAGAATTTGGGCAAGTAGAGTTTTAAAACAATATTTGATTAAAGGCTACGCCATAAACAAAAAACGACTTTTAGAAGCGACCAATAAATTTCAAGAACTGAAGGAAGTGGTTTTATTTCTACAAAAACAATCAAACAAAAAACAACTAAAGGGTCAAGAAACAGCCATACTAAACCTACTGGCAGATTATTCCAAAACATTATCTTTACTGGAACAATACGACACGGGCAAACTTAGCGAGCACAAAGGTGGAAAAACCAAGTTTATTTTGAAATATGAAGACTGCGTAAAAATTATCTATGAACTTAGAAAAGAATTACTTGCCAAAAAAGAAACCAGTGATTTGTTCGGGCAAGAGCGTGGCGGAAGTTTCGAAGGGATTATCAAAGGACTATATCAAACCTTTGGCAAAAAAGAATTGTATCCGACCATTGAAGACAAAGCCTCTCACCTACTTTATCTGATTATTAAGGATCATCCGTTTATAGACGGCAATAAACGATCAGCCGCTTTTTTGTTCGTTTATTTTTTGGATAAATCCGATTATCTTTTCAAAAGAACCGGCGAGCGGAAAATAAATGATAACGCATTGACCGCGCTGGCTCTGTTGGTTGCCGAAAGTGATCCAGCGGCAAAAAATACCATAATAAAAATCATTAAAAATTTAATCTATGCCCCAACTCACCATCCAAACCAAAAAATCAAAAGAAGTAATTGACATTACCGAAATTGTGGAGCAAGCGGTGGCAAGCAGCAGCACCAAAGATGGGGTTTGCCACGTCTTTCTGCTTCACACCACCGCCGCCTTAACCACGGCCGATCTGGACCCTGGCACCGACCTTGATATGCTCGACGCCTTCAAAGCCATGATTCCAAAATTAAACTTTAGGCATCCGCACAATCCCGCCCATGTGCCGGATCACATTCTCTCCAGCCTGATCGGCAGTTCGCTAACGCTGCCGGTGGCGGATAAAA
>CAYMXY010000017.1:1327-2078 GCA_964394525.1 uncultured Gammaproteobacteria bacterium
CATTTTGGGAACTTGGCAACGAGTGGTATTGATTGAATTTGACGGCCCCCGCAGCCGGCAATTAATTGTAAATACTTTTGGCGATCCATTATCCCCGCGGTGAATTTGTGATATATTAGCCCCATGCCGGAACTTCCCGAAGTTGAAAATCTGGCGCGCGGATTGCGCCAACAAGTGCAGGGAAAAACTATTGCCGAAATTACGATTTTTGAAAAAAATACCTGGCGCGGCGGTGTGGGGCGTTGGCGGCTTTTTGTTTATGGTAAAAAAATAATCGGCATTGATCGGCATGGCAAATGGTTGGTATTACAGTTGGCTGGCGGTTGCAATATTATCATTCACCTAAAAATGACTGGGCAACTATTGTTGATTAAACGCCGTTTGCCGTTATTTTTAGGCGGACACACGATGAACGCTGCCGACCAAGACCAAAAGACAATTCAATATCCAAATCAGCATACCCGTGTAGTGTTCCACTTCACCGACGGCACAAAACTTTATTTTCAAGACATGCGCAAGTTTGGCTATGTTCAATTATGCGGCCGTAATAAACTGGAAAATTATTTTGCCGCTAAAAAACTTGGGCCGGATCCGCTCACCAAAGATTTTACGCTTGATTATTGGCAAAACCAATTACACCGACACGGTAACACCAGCATTAAAGCCGTGTTGCTAAATCAAACTGTGGTGGCGGGCATCGGCAATATCTATGCGGACGAAAGTTGCTGGCAGGCGCGCGGAAAACCAACCC
>CAYMXY010000017.1:2088-9521 GCA_964394525.1 uncultured Gammaproteobacteria bacterium
GTTTAACGCGTCACGAACGCGCGGCTTTGTATAAAGCGATTAAAACTATTCTGCGGCAAGCCATTGCTCTTGGCGGCACATCTTTTTCTCACTACTTGCACATTGACGGACAACTGGGACGCTATTGGTCAAAGCGCAAAGTTTACGGCCGCGCCGAGCAACCTTGCCGCCGCTGCCGCACGCCGATTAAAAAAATCCGCCACGCCGGCCGCGGCACGCATTTTTGCCCAAGGTGTCAAAAATTTTAGGGCTTTTTAGGATCTCTCAGGCGATCAGATATACCCAATTCTTTTTTTACTTCTTTACGTACACTAAATCTAGCAGACGGATTATCAGAGATAATTTCTGCCTTAGCCTGTTGTACTATTTGAGCAATACCCCTCAAATAAATAGCTAAAGGTGATTCAGTTAAATTATGATCATCCAGATATCTTAAAATAAAACGTACGCCACGCGTTACCCTTTGATCCATTAAGTCATCACTGGTAGTTTCGTCTAAACCTAATTCTTGACGGATAGTAGCTCTATCGGCCATTGCTATTTTTCGCAAAAATACCAGTTGTATGATTTGTTCAGGATTTTTCATGCTCAAACTCGCGATGAGGTATTTTCTAATACCTTCAAATTGTTGCCACGCCGCTCGTTGTAACTCCTGATGTTTATTTTGTCGTTCTGTGACTGCTGTTTGAAACACTAACCAATTACTCTTATTTGATTCATCTCTATGTTTATTTCTAATAAAATCTAGAATCAAATTTTGAACTGACCTATTTAAATAACCTCTAAATCTGCTATCAGTAATAAGTTTTTTTATAACCATATTTACTGTATCAGCTGATGCAGTATGTGAATATTTTCTCTGTATTGCTTCAGAAACGTAATTGACTAATGGATCAGTCTGCTCTACTTGCTCTGTTGGTGCTGGTAATGATTCGTCGGTTATATCAACGTCTTTATGTGCATCTGCAACCGTCGCTTCGATGAGAGCTTTAAAATTTTCATCATTTAATAAATTTCTTATTATTCGATCGCGCAAATTAATTATATCGTCGTCTGTAATAGTAATATTATCCGGTCGCCTTCTTTCCACAATGGATTTTAAAAAATCAAACACAAGATCTCCTGAACCCCTTTCAGTTTCTATTGGTGTTGGATTTAGAAATCTTTCTTGATCGGGCATAGTAAATTAAAGTAAATTATTCTAATTTTAGCAAAAAATTTTCGTTTAGTCAAATCGAGATCACCAACTTTCTTCTTTATCTTTTTCAATTCCAATTATTTTCTCAACCTTTTCATCGACTATCTTTGGTTTTTTTAGTGGAAATCTTCACCTCCGACTTAGTGATTATTAGTCCTCTATCATCTATCGAAAAATTAAAATCAGGATGAAGAACTCCGTACTGCGTTAATGAATTATAGAGAATATAGTCATTTGCCTCAAATAATGGCGCAACGTAAGCTTTGCCTCCGGGCTTGAGCACACGATAAATTTCAGCCCAATAGCTTGTCATGTCATTATCGTTCAGTGAAGGAAATACATATGTTGATATTGACCAGAAGGCAACAAAGCGATCAAAGGTTTCGTTTCTAAATGGTAAAAATGGAAACATTGCTTGAACAACCTGAGCTTCCTGAGTAGTTTTTTTTAAACGAATATTCTCAATAAGTTGACGGCGCTCATGCTGCATTTGTTGTTCTCGCTTGTTTTTAGGCAAAGTTTTCGGCAGATTATCGATAAAGGCCAAATATGGTTCTTCCAATTGAGTAGCCCAATCAAAAACATCCATCGCTCTGGCTCCATGAACTGCAACATACCATAAATCTCGCAGCGCCTTATCGATCGCGTAAATAGGGTCGCCGCTTTTGTTTGATTGTCGTTGAATCTCTTCTTCAATCCGTAGTTTCATCGCTAAAAAATCATTAGCGATCCGTTCATATTCCAAAATTGATTGCGAAAGAACTTGCTGATAGAGCTGCCGAACAATCGGCACTTCCCTTTCTAAAAATTGTTGAATAGCCGGATCGCGCTGAATAATGAACTGACTGTCGATTTCTTCAATGCGATAATCGAGGGTGTTAAGATATTTATCTCGATCATCTTGAAACTCAACTACCGGACCAAACTCATAATCAACAATTACCACCCCTGGACGATCAAGTTTTTGCCAGGGGTCGCCAACATATAACGTTAAACCATCTAGCGGAAATAATTCTTCCACCGGCAAATCCAAACTGGCGGCCACATATTCTGGAGGATGGCCGTTAATTCTTTTACTGTTTTCATTTTCTTGACGGATCTTTTCTGTTAACGGTCGTTCCCGCCATGACTGACTGTCTGGCTGATGCTCCACCGCAATAAAATCATCAACTGCATCGCCATAGGTTTGGTTTATAGCTGCGGTGGTTTTTCTATGTTCTTTCGGTCGCTGCCAACGATCCATATTGATCAAATTAGAATACTAATAATAATATTTTACCCTATACCTATGAAATAGCACAATTCCTTATGTAAAAATTGTAACTATGCTATACTCATTTTGCTGTATAGGAGCGTCCTGCCCCGAGCAAAGTCGAGGGGTCGAAGGACTGAGAAGCAATCCTTACAACCTGATCTGGATAATGCCAGCGAAGGGAATACAGAAGAAGCATGTGATTAGGCTTCTCCTGTTTCCCGCGAGGGAATTTTTTTTAAGATAATAACATTAATTTTTTACACAACTATGCGACGTTTCTATCTTCTTCTAGCCAGCAGCTTATTGTTGCTGGGGTTTGGTTGTCAATCACCATCTTCCAACGATGTGACTAAAACCGAGCCGACAACACTCACGCTTTACACCTATGAAAGTTTAGCGGCGGATTACGGCTTACTGCCAAAAATACTTAGTCAGTTTGAACAAACCAATAATGTTACGGTAGAAGTGGTGTCGTTTGCCGACACCGGCACCATGCTTAATCAACTGATCCAAGAGAAAGATGCGCCCAAGGCCGATGTGGTAATGGGTTTAGACAACGTTGATTTTGTGCAAGCGAACGCGACGGCTTTACTGCAATCGTATCAACCGCAACGCGCCGCCGAGCTGGCTCCGGATTTATGGTTTGATGACAACTACAGCATGACGCCATTTGATTATGGTTATGTCGGTTTTGTTTATGATTCCGAAGCAATCCAATTTCCCGAGGCAATTTCACTGGCCGACTTGGCTACTTCAACCTATAAAAATAAAATTATCATCGAACAAGCCGGCTTATCTTCTCCCGGAACACAATTAATGATTTGGGCAAACGCGGCACTTGGCACAGAGGGCGCCAAAACTTTCTGGGATAATTTAGCAGACACCGTGTTAACCGTAGCACCAGACTGGAGCACCGCTTATTATTCACAATTTCTTGAAGGAGAAGCGCCGATTGTGTTGTCTTATTTAACCAGTCCCGCGTATCACATTGATCAGGAAAGCACCGAGCGCTATAAAGCGATTCCAATAAAAGAAGGCTACCTTCGACAAGTGGAAGGAATTGGGGTAGTGGCAGGCGCCGACCAAACGGCCGAAGCGCAAGCTTTCATTGATTATATTTTAAGTGACGACGTTCAGAACCAAATTCCAACTACGCAATGGATGTTTCCGGTGTTAGGAGATCCAGCGGCGCTACCAGCGGCTTATTCCAAAATAATTGTGCCACAAGCTGATGAAATACTCACCGTCAGCACAAATAAGTTGGGCACCAATTATGGCAACTGGCTAGCGGATTGGAATGAGGCTTTTGGGCTTTAATCAATTTTGGTTCAGTTTATGGGAAAGTGCGCTGACAGTTACGCTGGCGCTAGGTATTGGCGGCAGTATAGCGCTGCTGGAACATTATTGGCGCGCGCGCCATTCAAAAATTTTCACGGTGGCGATGATGACGCCGGTGTTTCTGCCAACGGTAATGGTTGCTACCGGTTTTATTGCCGTGTATGGTCAGGCTGGTTATTTGAATGAACTGCTAGCGACGGTTGGCATTGCGCCGCGCGCTTGGCTTTATTCCGCCGCCGCGGTGATTGCCAGTCATAGTCTCTACAATATTCCGCTTGCTTATGTGGCCATTCGGCTGCGGCTGGATGCCGCTTCGCTGGCGCTGGAAGAAACCGCGCGGCTACTGGGCGGCTATGGGTGGAATGTGTTTCTTACCGCCACTTGGCCGCGGCTGCGCGCGGCAGTGATAGGCGTGAGCACCCTCATTTTCCTTTATTCGTTTATGAGTTTTTCGCTGCCGCTTATTCTGGGTGGGTTGCGTTATCAAACGCTTGAGGTTTATTTGTACACTTTAGTGACACAGCAGTTTAATTTGGAACAAGCCACGCTACTGGCCTTATTACAGTGGCTGTTTTTGAGTTTGTTGATTGTGTTAATGCTCCCTTTTCTTAAAACTATCGGGGAGCCGACAATTTATCGTGTCAGTGCTGGTAAACTGTCTTTGCGCCGGCGTTTAAGTTTAACATTGCTGCATATAGTTATGGGACTGTTCGTGCTTGGACCGGTGGTGGCGGTGTGGCTGCGCGGTGGGCAGGCGCAATGGTTGAATGTTTTATTTGCAGAAACAGCTTTTCTGCCGGCCTTGTGGCGCACCTTAATAATCGCAGCAATTGTAGTGACAATAACCTTGATCGGCGCGCTCATTCTCACACTCAAACTTAAACCGACCGGCAGTCAACTTAGTTTACTATTGTTGGCGCTATCTCCAGTTACGGTTGGAATTTTTTTAAGATTGTGGTGGACGCCGTCGCTATTTCTTTTAACAATCGCCTACTGCTTGTTGCTGTTGCCGTTTTGCTGGTATGCGCTGGCCATGAACTGGCAGGCAAAACCGCCACGCTTTTTGGAAACCGTTGCCTTGCTGGGCGCCAACCACCGCCAGCGGCTGCTAGCCAGCGCGCGCTTGTTACTGCCGACTCTTTTTCAACTAGTGCCGCTTGGTTTTGCATTTGTACTTGGGGACTTAGCTGCTACTAGCGTATTAGCGCCCTATCGCCAGCCAACCGTAATGAATTATAGTTATGGCTTAATTGGCGCCTATCGTTTTCCGTTGGCAGCAACGGCCTTGAGTACAGTGTTAATAGTGATAATATTTATTTTAGTTATCTGTTTGAGCGCCCGTCATTATTATTTTAACAAATTGGCGCGCTGATAATTTTTAATTATGATCCTCTCTGCAAAACTGTTCCGTAGCCAGCACCACTTCTAACAGAAAAAACATTCTTGATTCGATTTCATTTACCACTTTACCACAAGAGTTGATTAGTGTGATTGGTCCGTCGGGCGCTGGTAAAACCACTTTATTGCGCTGCATCGCTGGCCTGCAACCGCATACTGGCACAATTTCTTTAGACAAACAACCGCTCGATCCAATCCCTGTGTCGCAACGCCAAATTGGTTTTGTTGATCAACATTTGAATTTATTTCCACATTTATCAGCTTGGCAAAATATTGCTTACCCTTTGCGCGTCCGCCAGCGGCCGGCGACAGAAATAAATGAACGTGTTTTTCAATTGTTAAAGCAGTTTCAAATTGAACATCTGGCGCGGCGCCTGCCCCCAGAGATGAGCGGCGGCGAACAACAGCGAGTAGCCTTGGCGCGCGCTTTAATTTATGAACCGCGCTTGTTGTTGTTAGACGAACCGTTCGGCGCGCTCGACGCCTTGCTGCGTTACGATCTACTGCATTGGTTCAAACGCTGGCACGAGCAGCAACCAATTACCACATTATTTGTCACCCACGATCTGCGCGAGGCGCGCTTCATCAGCCAACGCGCGTTGGTATTAATCAATGGCCGCGCGGCCGCATTTGGTCCATGGTCAGAAATTAAAAATAACCCCGATAGCGCCGTGCAAGCGCTCTTGAAAAAAACGCTCTAAATCCTATAAATCCACCTTGACAAATACTTTTATTTGATGATATTCTGATCGTATGAAAAAAAAGAAACACTTAGTGTATGAATATACAGCTATCTTTGAGCCAGATGAAAAAGCTGGCGGTTTTACGGTAACTATTCCGGCATTACCAGGTTGTATCTCAGAGGGTGATACCTTTGAAGAAGCTATTAATAATATTAAAGAAGCAGCCAGTTTATATCTTGAAGTTGTTAAGAAGCAAACTGAAAAAGTACCGCTTGAAACCAAACGAATTTTTCTTGCACCAATAGAAGTCGCTATGTAATTATGCCAAAATTGCCGGTTGTTACTTCGCGTCAAACCATCCACGCCCTGCAACGGGCTGGTTTTGTATTTATACGCCAAAAGGGCAGTCATTGTATCTATCGTAAGGATATACGGCTAATTACGATTCCCTATCACAATCGTGACTTAAAACCAAAAACGTTAAAAAGTATTATAAAACAAGCAGGATTAGAAGTGGGGAGTTTATTGAACTATTATAATCTATGCCACGCGAAACCGTTTCAGCTTTAAAACGACAGCTTCAGTTGCTGCAACGCATTACTGAAACAATCAGCTATAACTTGAACCTTGATGAGGTGTTAACGCAGATGGTTGATTTGGTGTCGGAAACCATGCGCGCCGATTCGTGTTTAATTTATTTAGCACAAGATCATCAGTTAATTTTAAAAGCTTCTAAGGTGCCACACCCAAAAATGATCAACAAAGTGGCGATGAAATTCAATGAAGGCATCACCGGTTGGGTGGCGCAACAACGCCAGTTAGTCGCGTTGACCGAAAAATGTTACGCCGACAGCCGCTTCAAAGTTATTCCCCATTTGGACGAAGACCGTTGGGAAGCGTTTTTGTCTGTGCCGATTATTTTTAACGACGACATCGTGGGTGTGATAAACGTGCAGCACCGCCAACGACATGAACATAGCGCCGCTGAAATCCAGTTGCTGCAAACCATCGCGGCGCAAGTGGGTGGCGCTATTTATAATGCTAAGCTTATCTCTGAAACACGCACGCTTAAAGAAGCGCTCGACACCCGTAAAGTTGTAGAAAAAGCTAAAGGCATATTGATGAAACAACATGTAGTCAATGAAGATGACGCCTACAACTTGATTCGAAAAAAATCCATGGACACGAAAAAAACCATGAAAGAAGTGGCCGAAGCAATTATATTAGCCTACAGCGTGGCTAAATAATCTCTGTGGATAACTACACCACTAACCCACTTGTACGAATATATAGACTTGTTAAACTAGACTGGTACAACGTCGTACAACAACTATAAGACAATGGCGTCTTCTATACCAAAGCTGGGTAGAAGCGTTTTTATTATTAAGTATGTTTGCAGTATGACAAAAGCGGAGATTATAAAAAAAGTTAAAGCCGAAGGCGTTACCATGGTGGGTTTTTGGTTCACCGACGTGCTTGGCCAATTGAAAGGCATTACTTTTCCGGTGCAACGGCTGGAGCGCTATTTAGAAGAAGGCACTTTTTTCGATGGTTCCTCGAT
>CAYMXY010000017.1:9531-16592 GCA_964394525.1 uncultured Gammaproteobacteria bacterium
CGCATTGAAGAAAGTGATCTGGTATTAAAACCGGTATTGGAATCTTTCGCTATTTTACCACTAGCGGCTGACGTGCATAAAATTGCTCGCTTTATGTGCACGGTGCACGATGCTCACGGTAAACCATATCACAGCGATCCGCGCAATGTGCTGGAACGCAACCTGCGCTACGCCAAAAAACTGGGTTATGATTTTTTTGCCGGTCCAGAATTGGAATATTTCTATTTCAAAAGCGATAAATCAACCGAGGGGTTAGACGAAGGCGGTTATTTCGACCAACTAACTATGCACCAGAGCACTTTTTTGCGCGAACGGTCGGTGGAAGCGCTAGAAAAACTCGGTTACAGCGTGGAACGCGGCCATCATGAGGTAGCGGCTTCGCAGCAGGAAATCAATCTAAAATACGCCGATGCTCTTACCATGGGAGATATTGTGATGACTTATAAATATATCATCAAAGAAATTGCTCGCGAACATGGCGCCTATGCCAGCTTTATGCCTAAACCGGTTTTTGGGGTAAACGGCAGTGGTATGCACGTTCATCAAAGTTTATGGAAAGGCAAAACCAATATGTTTTACGATAGCCGCGATGAATATGGTTTATCGGCTACAGCTAAATCCTATGTGGCTGGCATCTTGCGACACATGAAAGAAATTGTGTTGGTTACGAATCAATATGTTAATTCTTACAAACGGCTGGTGCCGGGTTATGAAGCGCCGGCTTACTTGGCTTGGGGCAGACGTAATCGTTCTACTTTGATACGTATTCCATTAACACGAGGTGAAGCGGCGGCGGCTCGGCTTGAACTGCGTTGCCCAGATCCAGCGGCTAATCCATATTTGTCGTTTGCCGTAATGCTGCGCGCCGGCTTGAAAGGTATAGAGGGTAAATATAAACTGCCGCCGGCTACTGAAGCCGATATTTTTGAGATGTCTGAAGCTGAAATGGCCAAACGACAAATCGAAGCTTTGCCCGGCAGCTTAAAAGAAGCTATTGAATATGCCAAGACCAGTAAGTTATTAAAAGAAACGCTAGGCGAAGAAATGCACGCTAAACTAATTACTAATAAAATAATGGAGTGGAACGACTATCGCCGGCAAGTGCATCAATACGAGATCGCTACTTATTTGCCGAGGCTTTAGTAGTTGGCGAAGCCACTGTGGCGGCGATTATTTGATTCATCTCCGTCAACATGGCTTCAACCACGCTGTCCTCGATGCCGTGTAATTCAGCGATCATGCCAAAAGTATCAAAAGTTTGACCGGGACAAAACACACAAGCCACCTCTTCGCCAAAATATTTCAGCATTATTTCTTGCAGCTCTGGAAATTCAAACAATGCTTCGCCAATGAGGGTATCTTTGGTTAGAGTATTCATATCACTCTCAAGCTGTTTCTTGTTCTTTTTGTTTGAATAACGACGCGCTCAAAACCGGCAGATATTTATAAACCGACAAAAAAATCAGAGATACAGCCGGTACAATCATCATGTTGCCTAAAAACTGATTACGTAAAAACGGCAAAGCGTTGATATAGGATTGAATTAAACCAGCCAGTGTAGACGGATATAAACCGCCAATATGCCAGACGCCGAAATTTGTCCAGAGAATAAAAAATAACGTGCTCACCGCTCCACCAGCAGTATAACGTAAGGTTTCCGACCAAACGGCAATGCGTTTTTTGCGGCCACGTTTCAACAACGTACTACCCGCGCCGATTAGCGCCCAAGCGCTCCAAGTGTAGAGTAAAATATTAGTATTACCGATCATCATGTCTGAACCGATCACTGAAAACAGCGCCACTGCCAAGCCAAATTGCGGCCCCAGTAACGCTCCGGCTAAAATTGAAACAACCGTGAGCGTTTCGATATTAGGATACGTCAATAATATCATTCGGCCACCGATTCCCAAAATAATCAACGCTGCTGCCGTGAAAAAATTTTTTTTGGTCAAATGTCTCATAGCGCCAAAGGTGTAAATTACGAACACTTTGAATAACCGCAACTAAAACACGTTAAACACCCTTCCGCCATAGCCATTAATCCGTGACATTCTGGACACTCCGGCGATAAACCAATATTCGCGACTGATCCATTAGCATTTATTAATTGATATTTCGATTCCGCTTTCTTAACAGTAGCGCTCATGGTATCGTCTACCATTTGTTCAGTCTCCGCCTGCATTAACACCACTTCCTTTTCCCGTTCAGCCGCGCGCTGTTCCGGCGTCTGTTTGGCCTCTAAATCTTGCTGATGCTGAGTAAGCACTTGGGCAATGGCATCGGGAATGGAAAGAATCATACCGGCTTTGCCAAAAATTGGCATCGGTCCGCGGATACCTTTAATTTGCTCAATCACGGTGGCTAAAGGAATCCGCGCACGTAGCGCCAACGAAACTAATCGACAAATAGCTTCTGATTCCTCGGCAAAAACGCCACCGGCTTTGCCGATGGTAGCAAACACTTCAAACGGCGCTCCGTCTTCATCGTGATTAACCGTGACAAACATGGTGCCATAACCGGTTTTAATTTTGTAGGTAACGCCAGCTACTTTTTCTGGACGCAGGCGCGGCGAAATAGCATCAGTCGCGCTTGGTGTGACCGCACCGGCGGCCACCGCTACGGTCTGTTCCATTTTTTCCTTTTGCTCGTCTAAACTGGTGAGCACCGCTTCGCTGCGCGAGCCGTCGCGATAATAAGTAATCCCCTTGCAACCCATATCATAGGCCTTCATATAAAGCTCCTGAACTTCCGCCGCCGTATGATTGTTGGGGGCATTAACCGTTTTACTGATGCTGGAATCCACATAGCTTTGAATTAATGCCTGCATGGTGACGTGTTCTTCGGGGGTAAGTTGCTTGGCGTTAACAAAAAAATCAGGCGCCTCGGTGACAGTCGGATGAGCTTCTTTCCAAGCCTCATAAAGCGGATGATAAACTGTATGCACACCCAAACGATCGCTGCGCTGGAAGGCAAAATCGTACACCGGTTCAATGCCGGAACTCACTCCAGCCAGAATACTAGTAGTGCCGGTTGGCGCTTGAGTTAATAAAACACCATTGCGAATACCATGGCGCTCAATCAATTCACGAATCTCTTGCGGTAACCGTTTAACAAAGCGGCCCTGGAGATATTTCTCGGCATCGAACGCGGGAAACGACCCCTTCTCGGCAGCAATGGCTGTACTGGCGCGATAGGCTTCGTCACGGATCACTTGATGAATTTTTTCTACAACCGTCAACGATTCGGGGCTGCCGTAACGCAATTTCATTTTAATTAAAGCATCCGCCAAACCCATCGTGCCCAAACCGGTACGACGAATTCGCCGTTGAGCCGCTTCATTCTCCGGAAAAAAATATTCCGTTGTATCAACTACATTATCTAAGAAGCGCAGCGCCACACCTACTACTTGGCCAAGTCGTTCGTAATCAAAAGCCCCATCAGCACTCACAAAATTGGCCACGTTCACAGATCCAAGATTACAAACTCCCCAAGCCGGCAAGCCTTGTTCACCACATGGATTAGTGGCAATAATTTCTTCAAAATACCAAGAATTCGACTCTTTATTATAACGATCTTTGAACATTAAACCAGGCTCACCCGCTGTCCAGGCCGATTCACAGATCAAATTCCATAATTCTTTGGCTTGGATAGTGCGATAAACTCTGCCTTGCCATTGCAAATCCCAGGTTTTGTCTTCTTTGACGGCGTTCATGAACGAGTCAGAGATGCACACCGACAAATTAGCGTTGGTCACTTGCCCCATGGTTCGCTTCACCTTGATGAATTCCTCAACATCCGGGTGATCCACATCGAGCATTAACATGAGAGCGCCACGACGAGAGCCGCCCTGAATAATTAAGCCGGTGGCAAAAGAAAACAACGCGCCAAATGACACAGCGCCTGAAGCCGTACCATTAACTCCTTTAACATAAGTGCCGCGCGGCCGAATGGTGGACAAATTCACGCCCACGCCGCCGCCGCGACTCATTATCTCAACCATCAACTTAACGCTTTCCAAAATGCCGCCGCGACTATCTTCCGGCGAGGGAATAACAAAACAATTATATAAAGTTAGCGGCACTCCGCTGCCAGCACCGCTCAAAATACGGCCACCCGGCACAAAATCGAAATTATTCAGGATATTGTAAAATTTTTTCTGCCAATCGCGTTGGGCCGCTTCGGTTGGCTCTTGCGCGGCAATTGCCTTAGCGACTCGCTGCCACATTTGTTCCGGCGTATCTTCAATGCGCTTACCATTATCATCTTTCAAAGCATAGCGATCTAAGAATACGGTTTGAGCTAGCCCGTTGAGTTGATACATAGGCGTTTTTTATAAAAAACTATATATTGTGTTAGTTATAATCAGTATACCACAATATGTTGTGGTGTACATGAAATGCCACCTGTGGATAACTTCATTAAAAATGAGTGCTAGTATTCAATTCCTAACCTTGGCGAAAAATTGACATGGTCGAAATATTGTTTGGCCGGAACCATTACGGTAACGAGGTCAGCCAGGTTCAGTAGCGCCGGATGCGCCTCCGTGCCCGTAACAATTACCTCTGTCTGGCGATGCCGATTATCTAAAAAATCAACTACATCATGCACCGACAGTAACTGATATTGTACCGCCGTGGCCAATTCATCTAAAATCAATACGTCGGGGCGGCGACGGCGCATCATTTCACGCGCATAATTAAGACCCTGGTTTGCTAAATAGGCGTCCACCGACTGAACTTCATGTAAATTGTGCAAATCACTTCGGCCAAATTGCACAATTTCCACTTGGTCGCCGAGTTGTGGGTAGGCCTGTAATTCTCCGGTATCTTTTTGCCCTTTGAGAAATTGAATCATTAGCACACGGTGACCTTGACCGGCTGACCGCAGCAATATCCCCAAAGCGGCTGAAGTTTTTCCCTTACCGGCGCCGGTATAAATATGCAGATAACCAAGTTTTTTCTTGGGTTGAGTACGATCAGGTTGAGGGTAAACGTTCATATTATTATTGTACACGGTTGACCACAAAAAGAACAGATTACCGTTTACAAGTTTACGCTCAAGATTTCTTTTTGGACCGTTTAGAGAGTAAACGCTCCACTTCTTCCTGAAAAGTCACTAAATCTTCGAAATCTTGATAAACGGAAGCAAACCGAATATAGGCAATTTTATCAACTTTTTTCAAATGCTTCATCACGATGTCGCCGATTACCTTGGATTCGATGGTATCATCGGCTTTGGCGGACAATTGAATGTCTCGCTCAATCGCTGCTATCAACTTAATAAAGCGTTCCGCGTCGGATAAACGCTTTTCTAAAGCAATTCTTAAACTGCGTTCAATTTTTGCCGTATCGTACGGCTCCATCTGGCCAGTGCGCTTATGCACTTTCAAATTCAAAATTTCCACTTGTTCTTTAGTGGAGAAACGAAACTGACATTTAGGGCACTCGCGGCGACGACGAATCGCCACCCCTTCATCCATTACTCGTGAATCTAAAACTTTGGTATCAACATTTAAACAAGCCGGGCAACGCATAGGTGTTTGACCGCGTTAGCGGTCTTTTGTTACATCATTTTTTTGCGGATGAAAGCAGGAACTTCCAAATCGTCATCGGCGGTGTTATCTACCGGTTTTTCATCCATGATATTTTTGCTGCGAAAAGAACTAGTAGCGGCTGCTTTCTCATCTTCTTTTTTTCCTTTAGCAAAGGGTGATGGTCTGGTTGCTTGAATTTTCTTGGTTGATTTAGCGCCCTGACCAAAGCCGGTAGCCACTACGGTAATGCGCACTTCATCGCCCAAAGATTCGTCAACATTGGCACCAAAAATAATTTTGGCGTTAGGGTCGGCTGATTCAGTAATTACCCGCGCCGCTTCATTAACTTCATACATTCCTAAGTTTACGCCGCCAGTAATGGTAAAGAGAATGCCTTTGGCACCATCAATACTCAATTCCAGCAAGGGGCTGTCAACGGCTGCCTTGGCCGCTTCGACGGCTCGATTTTCACCGCTTCCTCGGCCAATCCCCATCAATGCTGAACCAGCGTTTGCCATTACCGATTTAACATCAGCAAAGTCCACATTAATTAAACCCGGCACAGTGATTAAATCTGAAATTCCTTGTACACCTTGAAATAGAACATTGTCCACCGTCTTAAAGGCATCAAGCAATGATGTTTTTTTATCAATAATCTGCAACAAGCGGTCGTTTGGAATGGTAATAATTGTATCCACCGCGTCGGCCATTTCGTTATAAGCTGCTTCGGCAATTTGGCGACGTTGCTCACCTTCAAAGGCAAATGGCTTGGTAACTACCGCCACGGTTAATGCGCCAGCGTCGCGTGCCAAGCGGGCAATAATTGGGCCGGCGCCAGAACCGGTACCGCCGCCCAAACCGCACGTTACAAAAACCATATCACCACCCTTAAGCATACTAGCCAGTTCCTCTTGACTCTCTTCAGCCGCCTTAGCACCTACTGTTGGATCCATACCAGCTCCCAAGCCGCGAGTGGCGCTTTTACCAATATGCACCTTGTGTTTTGCTGGATTGTGATGTAAGGCTTGCGCGTCGGTATTAACGGCAATAAATTCTACTCCTTTCAAGCCGCTACCGATCATACGCGCCACGGCCGATCCGCCAGACCCACCAATTCCCACAACTAATATTTTTGCAAACGTTTCGATATCTGGTTTAACTTCCATATATTTTCCATTAGCCATATAAAAAATTTATTCAGTCAATTATACAGTTTCTTATGGTACTGAATCTTCAGAAATTCGTCAATGCTTTTTGAATACAAAATGTGTACAGTCTAAGGAAGCAGGCTTTTAAACCATTTTTTCATTTTAGTGGTAGCATCACCAACTGCCGAAAAACGCGCCAAATTTCCTATCCCTCCGGTTCGGCCGCTTTGCTCTAGCATGTTCTGACCCCAGACTACTAATCCAAGCGCCGTGGCAAAAACTGGATCTTCGATTTTATCAATGGCAGTTTTGAATTTACGCGGCGTGCCAACGGCGGCCGGTAAAGAAAATTGTTTTTTAGCAACGTCAATAATGCCTGT
>CAYMXY010000018.1:0-5225 GCA_964394525.1 uncultured Gammaproteobacteria bacterium
CGATAAGAATGGCATTGTCAATGGTTTTTTGAATTTTTTCTGCAACGGCTGCGCCAGTGGCAGGAACATCTAAAGTTATGGTAACTGGCTGACTCGGCACCTGCGCTCTAGCTGTCAGTGGCAGTAATACACCTAATAAAAATACACTCGCCAAGGTAGCTGAAAAAAATTGGTTTAATCGGCGGCGCATATTATTGAGTAGTGGTTTGTTCGGCTGTTTGTTCAGCTAAAACTTGCTGGTACATTTGTTCAAGCGTAGCATCATCAATTTGCTCTAAATCTTCAGCCGATTCGCCGGAAGTAATTAACATGGCGCGAATATCATCTGCCTTCAGATTGGCGAAATCCTCCAAATTAAAACTTGAAGCAACACCGGAGTTGGTGTTGGCATTGCTGGCTGGCAGTAAAGCAGCGTACGGGTCAGTTGGGGTGACGTTAGTATTGATATTGGCGTTGGCATTAAGCGGCGCGTTAGTATTGGCATTAGCGCTAAAATCAGCGGCCACACTGGAGTATACCGCTAACAAATCTTCATCACTCACCGAATCCAACACTGCCTTTGAAATCCCCAACTGCTGTAATTGGTCGCGCAACACCGCCGGATCATCTGTATTCAAACTGGTTAACGGCTGGCTGACGCTGGCCACGGCATTCACGTTAGTGGTAGCGCGAGTTTGTTCGCAAACCATGCCTTTGGCACACTTTGGATCTTCACCGGTTTCAATTTCAGTTTTATCGTCGGTGCCGTCGGAATCGGTATCGGCCAAATAAGCGCTGGTGCTGAAGGCATATTCCTCATCAAAATCATTCAAACCGTCGCTATCGCTGTCGAGGGTGCGCATTTCCGCCAGTTTTTCTAAACGTTTCTGTGCTTCGGTTTTTATTGGGCCTGGCGTAGGGTCAAGACTAAACAAATATGGGGTAACGGAGTTAATCCGAAAATATACTGAAGCCACGCCGCCAACCAGAGCAATAAAACCAATACTTAAATAAGCCAAGGCGATGTTGCGATTTTGACTTCTTTTTAGAGTAACCACGGCGTTTATTATACAATGAATTTTTCCAATTTGTCAACTAATTGTCGCCATTGGTCTAAAGAAAGCTCTTGAGCGCGTATTTTGGGCGACAAATTAATCTCTAGCCACGCTTTATTTAGCGTTTTTTCTTGAATTTTTGAAGAAAAGCGTTCGTTTTTTAATAAATTGTTGAAAAGGAATTTACGTCGTTGAGCGAAACCGGCTTTAATAATGCGAAAAAAGTTTTCTTCTTGAGTGGCGTCGCGAAAAAATTTTAGTGCCGGCGACCGCACCTCTTCCAAACTAACAATGGCACTGGTTACTTTTGGCGGCGGCTGAAAGGCGCTGGGCGGAACATAACAAACCAACCGCGGTTGGCAAAAAGCCTGTATCGACAATCCTAAAATACTCATCTGTCCGGGTTTGGCTGTAATCCGCTGCGCCACTTCTTTTTGCAGCAACAAGGCAAGATGTTTAGGATACGGCGGTTCGGTGAGAAGCTGTTGTAAAAACTGTCCAGTTATTTCATACGGCAAATTAGCGGCTACACTATAATGGTGCGTGCGCAAACCGAGCGCAGTTCGATTCACGCGTAATATATCGTCAAAAATTATTTCCAAATTGGCATGGCGACGGCGCAGTTGCTCTAATGTCGGCGCAAAGCGGCGATCAATTTCAACGGCAATTACGCGGTTAGACAACTTTACTAATTCTTCTGTTAGCACGCCGCGGCCTGGGCCAATTTCTAAAATGGTTTCGCTGGAACCGCGCTCTTTCACCAATTCCGTCATCGTTTTAAGCACGTTTTTATCCACCAAAAAATGCTGCCCAAATTTCATCTTAAAACTTTGGCTTAATTTGGCCATGACGATGAATTTTTATTTTTCCGTTAGGCTGACATTCAACTACAGTTGACGGCTTTCTTTTTGGCAAAGACCCAATGTTGATAATGCTAATATCGCGCTGCCACGCCACCGGCAAATGACGCAAATTATATGCCGGCGGTTGACCGGAAATATTTACGCTACTTGCCAACAGCGGCGCGCCAACTTTTTTAGCCAACTCGCGAGCCAGCGTAACGCTTAGAAACGACAATAGATAACGGTCCTGGCCAATAGCGGCGCGCTAACTGGCGTTGACACGCGTTCAGCTTAAAAGACTTTTCCACTTGGCGCAAAGACGAAGCAATCAAAGTAAACCGTGGATCACGACGCCGCTTTAGGCGCATGATTTTGTTTATCGCCCCGCGGTCGCGCCAGTCACAACCTAAAGCATAGGCTGTGTCGGTTGGAAAAATAGCTATACCGCCGGCGCGCAAACCTGTAATCGCCTGCCTGACCGCTTGAGATTTAATAAACGCGGCCGCCACTTATTAACTAACTGCTTTAGTGGTGAATTTTTTCGACGCGCTCCAGTTGCTGCGATATTTAGCGTAATCGGTTATAAAAATTGCCCTTACGCGAACGAAGTATTTTGTCTCTGGTTTCAATTTTTTCAATGTTACTCTGGTTTTAGTTGTTTTGACAACCTTTGATTTGTTGAAATTCTTTTTTTTGCTATATTGCACACGATATTTCGTTACCGAATAACCTTCAGTCATTGACCATTGCACTAAAGCAGTGTGAGCTGAAATATTTTTCACTTTCAAACCAGTTGGCGCCGACAAAGTGGGACGTTCATCCATACCAACATCTGGCGCCAAACCATACGGCCTAGCTTCTCCATCAAAATCAAGTTCGCCCACACCTTCCACCGCCGAGCCTGCATCAATTAACAATGAACCGGATTGTAAATGATAATCGGTTGTACTAACAAACATCGGATCAATTTCCAAAGAATGCGCTTCCAAACCGGTGGCGGCTTGATAATCAGTTAAATTCGCAAAAAGGCCATCAATCGAGTCATTGCCGTAAAAATCGTTATAATCCGACTGGATAGTGGAACCGTCAACATTGGCCATTCCAACGGGATTGCCATAAATAATATTATTTTGAAATTGCGTGCTAATAGCTCCGGTAACGCCGAAACCCTGCATCTCATTATTGCAAACCACGTTATTAGCAACCACAACAGTATTAACGGTATCTAAATTGATTCCAGTGTAAGTATTATTACAAGAACTTGAATTGTATATCGTCACATTATTGGAATTTACTACATACAAACCGTCAATTGAATTTTCGTGAATAGTCATGTTGTAGATAGATACTGTATCGGCTCCATCAATTTGCAGGCCGATGCCAGCTCCGGAAACATGCATGTCATGAAAACGTAAGTTACCAATCTCTCCTCCCAGACCGGCATTAACGTCTATGCCAACGCCCCCACCGGTAATGGTGATGCCGCTGATATCAAGATACATGGCATTACTCACTACCATAGCCACAGGCGCGGCGGCGCCGGTAGCGGTCATAGTTTGCCCCGGCCAAACCATTATTTCTGTATAGTTGTCGGCTGTTCCGCTAAAAGTAAATAAAGTAATGGCATCGTCAGTAGTACCAGCCAAATAAATTGTATCGCCAGCAGAAAAACCAGCTACAGTGACTTCCTCTATCGTACTGCACGGATTAGTGTCGTTGCAGTCAGCATTAGGTGTGCCGCTATCGTAATTTACATACCACTCGGCGGCGGCTACCAGTTTGGGCGCGCCAAACATAAACAAAACCGTTAACACCGGCGCACTGAACCAAAAATATTTTTTCATATAACGAAGTTAATTAATTTATTAGGAACGTAAATTGTTTTATGAATTGTTTTATTTTGCAAATGGGCCTGTATTTTGCTGCTGGCCTGCGCGGCGCTAATGACTTGTTCTTTTGTGCTAGCGCGCGGCAAAATAATTTGATCGCGCACTTTGCCATTTATTTGCACGATAATTGTTGCCGTTTCGCTAGCTAATTTTGAGCTGTCAAATTGCGGCCAGCGCTGTTCCCATATAATATCATTTTTGCCTATTAGCGTCCAAGCCTCGGCTGTTAAGTGCGGCGCGAAAGGGTAAAGCAAAATCAACAACTGTTCATAGGCATCGCGCGGTAGCGGTTTTAATTCACTTAAATGATTAGTTAATATCATTAGTTGAGAAATAGCCGTATTGAAGCGAAATTGTTCAATATGCTCGCTCACTTGTTTAATAGTTTGGTGCAGCAACCGTTCTGTATCCGGCAATAGCTTGCCAGTTGTAACGGCTGCATGTAAACGAAATACTTTATCAAGAAAACGATGCACACCGCGAATACTGCTGCTTTGCCACGGTTTAACATCCTCGAACGGCCCCATGAACATTTCATACAACCGCAAAGTGTCGGCGCCGTATTCACGCACAATATCATCTGGATTAATAACATTACCGCGCGACTTGCTCATTTTTTGATGATCTTCGCCTAAAATCATTCCTTGATTACGCAGCGCTTGAAACGGTTCGCGGCCAACTTCCTTAGGAATCAACCCAAAATCCTGCAAGGCTTTGTGAAAAAAACGGGCGTATAATAAATGCAACACCGCGTGCTCGGCGCCGCCAACGTATAAATCCACCGGCAGCCACTTAGCTAGTTTATCCGGCGCGGCAAAAAGCTTGGTATTGCGCGGATCGCAGTAACGTAAGTAATACCACGAGGAACATACAAATGTGTCCATGGTGTCCACTTCAAAATGCCAACCTGTGCCGTATAATTTTTCGGCGCGCTCGCGGTATTCTTTGGAACTACCTAAAGGCGAAGTGCCTTTTGGCGTGTAATCAACGTCGGTTGGCAACAATAACGGCAAGTGTTCTTCTTTTACCGGATGCGCTTGACCTTGCGGATCATAAACCATCGGGATCGGCGCGCCCCAATACCGCTGACGGGAAATCAGCCAATCGCGTAAATGATAAAATACCACGCGTTTGCCCCAACCTTTCTTTTCCAAATAATCCATCACCTTTGATTTGGCTTCAGTTTGTGCGTCTTGACCATTCAAAAAATCAGAATTTATCATTACGCCGTCTTCGCTCACTTGTTCCTTGCGTTCAACCGGTGAATCATCGCCATCGCGCGTGCGAATAACCCGTTTTATTTCCAAACCATATTTTTGAGCGAACTCAAAATCGCGTTGGTCATGCGCTGGTACACCGGTCACCATACCGGTGCCGTAATCAACCAACACAAAATCCGCTACCCAAATTGGCATCCGATAGCCGGTTAATTTATTCACCGCGTACGCGCCGGTAAAAAC
>CAYMXY010000018.1:5241-16145 GCA_964394525.1 uncultured Gammaproteobacteria bacterium
TTTGTAAGGTGCGTTGCACATAGGCGGTAACAGCCGATTGTTGTTCAGTTGTGGTGATGCGCGCGACTATGGCGTGCTCCGGCGCCACCACCACAAACGTTGCGCCAAAATTTGTTTCCGGATATTTGGTAAAGGTAGTAATCTTTTCGGTTGAATTTTCGATATCATAATATAAATCGATTCCTTCCTGCCGCCCAATCCAATTCTGTTGCATCAATTTAATTGGTTGAGGCCAATCAATGGTTTCTAAATCCGCCAGCAACTGTTCAGCGTAAGCGGTAATTTTTAAGAACCATTGCTCCAATTCTTTTTGAATCACGGCGTCGCCGCTGCGTTCACATTTCCCATCCACCACCTGTTCGTTGGCTAACACCGTTTGACAACTATCGCACCAATTCACCCGCGCGCGTTTACGATAAGCCAAGCCGTGCTGATACATCTGCAAAAACAGCCACTGCGTCCATTGATAATATTCCGGCGAGGAAGTATCAACTTCACGCGACCAATCATAACTAAAACCCAAGGCCTTAATTTGGCGAGTGAAGGTTTTAATATTGTTGTGAGTGGAGGTATCCGGGTTAACGCCGGTTTTTATGGCGTAATTTTCCGCCGGCAAACCAAAAGCATCCCAGCCCATGGGGTGCAATACATTGCGCCCGCGCAAACGCTGATAGCGCGCCACGATGTCGCTGGCGGTGTAACCTTCCGGATGCCCCACGTGCAGCCCTTGCGCCGAAGGGTAAGGAAACATGTCTAAACAATAAAACTTCGGCTGCGCGGAATTATTATTAGCTTGCCAAGCGCTTTGTTCTTCCCAAATTATTTGCCATTTGGGTTCGATAACTGGTGGCTGATAATTCGCTTTTGGTTCAGACATACAAGCTCCATTGTAGCTTTAGAAAGATAAATTTACAATAATCATCTTCTTGAGGATTGAGTTGACATTATAACAAATTTTTGATAGTCTTTTGCCCATGTCTGTGCGGTTTAAACATTTGATTGTTTCCGGAATTTTGTGGCAAATTCGGGTGCTGCGACGGTTACTACTAAGTTTGATTTGGATTGCCCGTTTGTTATTGACACCTTTGGTAGTGGTAGTGAAATGGTTATTGCGACCGGTTGTTTTTTTGTTTTACGGTTGGTATCTAAAACTAATGGTGCGACTGAAACGCTCCGCCTTCATGCAAAATAAGGTGTTATTTATTTTTGGCAACCGTTATTTTATTCATGTGATCGCGTTGATGATAACCGTATTCGTGGCTAGCACCAATTTGCTACAGGCCAAAGAGGTGAATCAAAATGAAATCTACGCGCAGAATTCTCCACTTTACACTATTGTTAATCCGGATGGAGGCATCGCTGATGAAATCACTGAAACTGGTTTCATCAATAAAGAATCAACCGCCGCTTCGTACATTGCCACCGACGGCGCCGTGGTGGCTACTATCCCCAACCTTGATCCTACCGCCGAACCGCCGCGCACCATTGGCGACCAACTGGCCTTAGTTGAAAATACTTCGGCCTTTGTTGGTAGTTCCTCCATCGAAACCACCGCCGGCATCCGCAACGGCATCACTGAATATAAGGTAAAAGAAGGCGATTCGATTGGCTCTATTGCCGAACGTTTTGGTGTAACTGTTAACACCATTCTTTGGGCAAACAAACTAACCGCTTCCAGTTATATTCGTCCGGGCGACACTATAAAAATTGCGCCGGCTTCGGGCGTTCTGCATACGGTGGTAGACGGTGATACCTTAGAAAAAATTATCGCCAAATATAATGGCGACTTAGATAAAACAGTTCAAATTAATGACATCAACACCAACCATTATATTACGGTTGGCACTGAAATTTTAGTAGTTAACGGTGCGCCACCGCCACCACCACCGGTACAGCGTTATTATTCCGACTACAGCGGCAGCAGCGGCAATGTTTTCCGCAACGAAAATTATTCGCCGGTAGTGACCGGCCAACAATTGAACTGGCCGGTCGGGTGCCGCAGTACCCCCACCACTTATTGGGGTCACGGTTTGGCGCGCGACATCGCCTGCCCGATGGGCACGCCGGTTTATGCAGCCGAAAGCGGCACTGTATATATTCGTAACAGCGCCGGCTATGGCGGTGGCTACGGCTTGTACTTAGATATTGCACACCCCAATGGAATGACTACTCGTTATGCGCACTTATCAGCCTTTAACGTGAGCAACGGCGCTTACGTATCGCGCGGACAAGTGGTTGCTTTTGTTGGTAGCACCGGCCGCTCTACCGGTCCACATTTGCATTTTGAAGTGACTGTTAACGGAATAAAACAAGAACCGCTGTATTTTATTCAATAGAATAACGGGGACTTATATCTTTCTGACCTTAGAAATAGCGAGCGCTGGCCGATTTAAGCTCCGGCTTGCTTTAACACATCTTTAATTTTCGTGACTATTTCACCAGTTGTAAAATTGGCCTTCACTAAATAGTCCACCGCTCCCAATTGTAACCCACGTTCGACCTTACTTTCTTGTCCGAAATTAGAAAGAATAATCACCGGGATATTTTTCAATTCCGATTCCGTGTGCGCCTTTAATTTCTCCAATACTTCAAAACCATCCATCCCCGGTAACATGATGTCCAATAAAATAATCGCTGGGCGAAATTCTTCCGCCTTTTTTAAACCAGCTTCACCATCACCGGCTAAGGCAATCGCAAAACCTTCTTTATCAAGTTTGGTGGAGATAAGCTCGCTGAGGAATTTGTCGTCCTCAACAATTAATACTTTCGTCTGTTCTGGCATAATTGGACGTTACTTTTAATTATCAAGTGGGGTATAATTAGTATATTATACAAAATTGATATTTTTAGGCAACCCGCACCATATTATGGGCATATTATACACGATCGCTACGCCAATTGGAAATCTGGGTGATATTACTTATCGGGCGGTGGAAACTTTACGAGCGGTGACTTTGATTTTATGTGAAGATACTCGGCTAACCAAGCGATTATTGAATCATTATCAAATAACCACGCCCACGGCGGCTTATCACCAATTTACCAAACCGGCGGTGGTGCAGCGGTATATGGAGCAGCTACAGGCCGGCCGCTCGATGGCTTTGGTTAGTGACGCTGGCACGCCGGGGCTGTCGGATCCCGGTGGCAGGCTGATTCAAGCGGTTTTAACTGCCGGCATTCGGGTAGTACCACTACCCGGCCCGAGCGCTGTAATTACGGCACTACAAGCCAGCGGCGTTGATACCAGCGCGTTTTTATATTTAGGATTTTTACCGCACAAACACGGCCGACAAAAATTATTGCAAGAAATTATCGATAACCAGCGCACGGTAGTGATTTATGAATCTCCGCATCGGCTGTTAAAAACGCTGGCGGCACTACAATTCACCAATAAATATGTAGTAGTAGCGCGAGAATTAACCAAGATATTTGAAGAATTTATTCGTGGATCGGCGGCTGAAGTTTATGAAAAATTACGGTCGCGTTCCCAGATTAAGGGTGAATGTGTTATAATTATCTCATCATCTCAACATTAACAATTTATTTATGACCATCAATCAATCGGTTGTACGCCTAATTGTGGGCGGTATCTTTATTAGCGGTTTTACTTTACCGACTAGTGGACGAGCCACCAACGATTATGTAAATTATACTTATCAACACCCAACCGAAAGTAATTATCATTTGGGATATTCAGAAGTTAACGCCGATGGCAGCATGGTGGTAGCGATTGGCGGCACCGGTGTGATTGCCGACAGTGAAGTGGTGGTTTTTACAGCCGACAAGAAAAAACCAGCATGGAAAATTGATGAATTCGCTGAACAAGGGCAGGTGGTTTTTGATGTAGACATTTCCAGTGATGGTTCAACCATTGTAGCTTGCGGCAGCGCTGTTTGGTTGATTGATACGGTTAGTAAGGCAATTTCGTGGACTTACGATGAAGGAATTTATGTGTTTGATACTTGCACTTTGTCTGATGATGGTGAAATGGTGGTGGCTGGAAACCGCCAATCCAGCGTAATGATGTGGGACCGCTCCAGTAATGAATTAATGCGGGAATGGATTTTTAATGATGGCGGTTTTGTGGATCAAGTTGTAATGACGGGTGATGGCCAGTGGGTGTTAGCTGAAAACGGCTACAGTTATGGTGGAATCAATACGGCTGAAGATTCATTCCAATGGGAAACCGAGGTAGATGACGACATTTATGGTATTGGGATAAATGATGAGTCTGGCAAATTTGGTTTTATGGTGCAAGATTATGACGACGGCGGTAGCAGCAGCTTTAGAATTTTTGGGCTTAATCCGCGCACTGGACGAATTACTTGGACAAGAAAATTTACCAGCTATAATACGCCGCATGCGCGCTTGTCCGCCAATGGTCGCCGGCTGCTGCTAACGACTAACGATATTTATTACGGGTTAAATGGAACGTCTGGTCGTCAGCAATGGTCGTTTAAGTTGGATGGCGGATCAACTTCGGCCGCGCTGTCCGCCAACGGTAAATTTATCGTAGTGACAGAAGGGTTAGATTACATTTATTTTTTCGATTGGGATTATCCGCGTGATAAAAAACGGCCATTTCAAATTGACACTGGTATCTTCCCTGGAGCGGCTGGTATTAGCGCCGACAGTTCAACGGCGGTTTACGAACACAGCGATTACACCTATCAACAAATAGCTCCGGGTATGCTGGCGGATTTACAAAATATACCTGTTTATTCACCTGATGATATCGTGGAATTACGCTATCACATTAGCAACCCGGGCCAAGCCGCCAATCTGGCGGTGAAAACCACTGTTAGTTTGCCGCAAGTGGCGATTTTAAGCGATTTAGGTGCGACCGTTTCTGGCGAACCCAATGGCGTTAAAAACAAACTATTAGATTACGCCAACAAAACTCTGCCGGGTTATGAAGAGCTTGATATTCGGCCTTATGATTTAGACGCCAACGATTCAACCACTGAAACGATTTCAGTGGAAATGCCTGACCTAATTATGCCGGACTGGTTAGGCGACTTACTGGAATTTTTAGGTTTGGATGAACTATTTGGCGAGTTAATGGGCGATTATGCCGAACCGCTAAATGATTTGGTTAACAACAAGGTAAACGACAAACTAACCAGCGGCGCGACCGATGCAGTCACTGCTGGTCAAGCCACTTACGCTCTACTCGGCTTAGGTCAGGTGGAACTGTACAACGCCGACACCAACGAAGTCTACAGTAGTGATACCTTCTACTTCATGTACCTGGTGTTTTAAATCTGACTGCTTACTAAGCTTATGAGCGAACGCCGACATAAAAAACCAAAGCGCGAAAACCAAACAACTACACAGCCGACCACAGTTGACAAAGCGCTCCCTGACATACCCGGCTGGACAGAGGACGAAATTAGGTAGATAAGGGCCGGTATTGAACATTCCAGAGACCTCATCCAGGAGGCCATAGCCATGGGTCAGACTATCGACCAAATCGAACCCCCAAAGTCCCATAGACCTGCAGGGTGGGGCAAAGAAAAGCGGGTCCACCTAGGACATGCTATGGAACGTAACGCTGATTTGATTGCACGTGCTCACGCGATTACTGCGGGCATTGATCCTGATCAAGAAGAACCGTCGAAAGAAAAATAAGTATCAGGCGTAGACGCACCAACTAAGCCTATACCACCTGAAGCTGATCAAACTTAACGCCAGCGTGCGGTTGCGCCAAGTTATCAATTCGTTTAACCGAAAATTCAAATAATTCTTCAGGAGTAAATCGTCGCGAAGCATCCAATACTTCCAGACCAATTACATGATTTTGTGCATTCAAATCAACTACCACCCCCGGCTCAATTTCACGGCTTTTACTGACTGTAGCCGGATGAGTTGTTAAGTAAACGTAAATTGCGTCGGCTTGTTGATCGTATTCAATTTTCATATCAATTGTTTTTATCGACTACTGTAATTATCACTATCATATTATTTTCCAAAGCGCAAGTAACACGAATATACTTACGCTTCAGATGACAAAAATAATGCCAACGGTTTGAACCTAATTGTTCTATCAATTCTGGTTGAAACAAAGTCTGCTCAACTTCTAACTTATTTATGTTTCTCTCTCGCATACGATTACATGCATGCCGAGTATAATATATGTTCATACAGCTTATTCTTCATTAAACAATCGTCGGTACTGCAGTGCCTCGCGGACATGCTGTGATTGCACGGCGTCGCTGGCGGCTAAGTCGGCGATGGTGCGAGCCACGCGCAAGATGCGATGGTAACTGCGTGGCGACAGTTGTAGTAAAGCGATGGCCTGATGCAAAGTTTGCCGCGTGGCGCGATCCAGTTGACAATGGGTGTTAATCAGGCGGTGCGGAATATAAGCATTGGCGGTAATAGTAGTATCAGCAAACCGTTGTTGTTGTCTTTGGCGCGCCGCCACCACCCGCTGTTGCACGGTTGCGGAAGATTCCGCTGTCGTGTTTTCTCCCAGCAGATCCACCGACACGCGTTCCACTGAACAAATCAGATCAATTCGGTCAAGCAGCGGCCCGGACAATTTCTTCAAATAGTGATCTACTTGCCATGGTGTACAAACGCATTCTTTTTCACGATCACCGCGGTAGCCGCACGGACAAGGGTTAAAACTGCCGACAAAAATAACTTTGGCTGGATAAGTGACCGTGTGTTCAACTCGTGCTACCGACACGCTATGTTCTTCTAACGGTTGACGCAGCGCTTCCAACACGCTGCGCGGGAACTCAACCAGTTCATCGAAAAAAAGTACGCCATTGTGCGCCAACGATAACTCGCCCGGCCGCGACCAGCGCCCACCGCCGACCACCGCTGCCAACGAAGCCGAGTGATGCGGCTGACGAAATGGACGATTGCGCAGGTACGGCTGTTCCTCAGTCAACAAACCGGCAATGCTATACAGTCGGGTGATCTCTAATAATTCCTGCACCGACGGAGGCGCTAAAATAGAAATTAGACTTTTCGCCAGCAAAGTTTTTCCAACTCCCGGCGGACCGAATAATAAAACATGATGATTACCGGCCGCAGCAATTTCTAACACTCGTTTTATTACCGTTTGCCCTTTGATATCGGCAAAATCAACCGTTTGGTCAGGCGGTTGCGATTGTGGTGGTTGATGTGGTTGCGGCGCAATAGTTTGTTCATTCGCCAAATACTTTTTAGTTTCGGCTAACGATTGCACCGGAATAATATCAATGCCCGGAACCAAAGCGGCTTCAAAACGATTGTCAGTTGGCACCAGCAGCCGCTGATATTGCAACTCTGCGGCCATTTGCGCAATTGACAGCACGCCGCGCACCGGCCTAACTTTGCCATCGAGCGATAATTCTCCAACGCATAAAAAGCTGCTATCATCCGGCAAAGTTAACTGACCAGAAGCAGCCAAAATAGCCACCGCGATTGGCAAATCATAAGCCGAGCCCACCTTGGGTAGATGAGCCGGCGCCAAATTAATAGTAATGCGGCCGTCCGGAAAGCGAAAATCGGATTGCTTAATGGCAGCTCTAATTCGTTCACGCGATTCCTGCACCGATGTATCTGGCAAACCAACAATAGTAAAACCGGGGAAACCGGCTGCGACATCGGCCTGCACTTCAATTATGTTCGAGGCCAACCCGGTAAGGGAGGCGGAATAAATGGTTGCAAACATAAAACGCTATCCACAAGGTGTGCGGTAGCGCTCTTAAATATAAATATAGCAGGTTGATTAAATTTGTCTAGTGCGCTCATTGGCTAATTCTTCCATTAATCTTACCAAAGCCATTTGATCATCCTCTGGTTGGGTACGGTTGCGTTTTTCTAAACCACAGCGTGGGCAACGTTGCACTAAACCCCAATCCCCCCGCCGCTGAATAATCTCAACGACGGGCATTAAACCACCGCAATTGGCGGCGCGATCGCCGGGTGCAATGTCCACATGCCGCGACGTAAAACATTTAGGGCAATGGTTAGTATAACCGGTTCCTCGGACGAACGTGCCGCAAACCGAGCAGTGAAAATTTTCTTTTTTACGTTGAAATTTTCGACCGCTGCTTTTGTCGGGCATGTTGTTCATGGTAAAACATCACTCCAATCCACCAGCCAATGGCAATAACTATGGCGATGTCAGCCAAATTAAAGATGCTGCCAAAACGAAGGTGGATAAAATCTACCACTCCGCCGTAATAAAACCGATCAATTAAATTACTAATGGCGGCGCTGACGATCACAATAATTATAATATATTCAAATACCAAGGCCTTAGTCGCTGCATACGCCAAGCGGGCTAGTAAAGCTAACAAGACCAATGCGGTTAATCCGTAATATAGCACTGGAAACAATGGCAAACTCAAGGCCATATCCTGATTGACGTAAAGTTGTAACCATAGCCAATCCGGCACTAAAGTTTTAATAACCCGCGGATGTGAATAAAAATAAATCTTGGTCAAACGATCCACTAAAAAAATGCTGGCACCAAACAGCGGCGCAATCACGGACCATATTTTCATAAACACTCAAGCGGCCCGCTGTGGAATAGCCGTTTCCGCCGCCGGATCCGCTCGCAGTCGATCCAAGGCTATGGCTTCTCCGGTGTTGATGTCTCGCCCATAACTGCCGTCCCGCAAGCGCTGCAGCGCTGCTTCATAACGATGCAGTTCTTTTTCCAATTCGCCGGTTACTGCTAAATTAGTTTCGTAATTCACCACTTCATCAGGGCTGTCGGAATCCGGATCAAGATAATTTTCGTCTCCAAAATTTTCAAATTTAGCGGCGTATTCGCCGGGTACATGATCGCCCACATCAGGCGAAGCCACCATCGCCAATTCTTCTTTTATTTCACGCAACCGTTTTTGAATGCGCTGTTCAAATTCTGTTATCAGGTTTGAATCCATAATGCTGATATAAACTGAATTATTAATCTGGCAAATTATTTAAAGCGGCCGCTTCGGCAGCAGCCTTGCGCCGACTATCTTCCCAAGCACGCTTGGCAGCCAGAGCATCGATAATGTCGTTGGCGCGTGCCCGTTGATCTGCGCTGGACGAAACCGATGGAGTTGATGGGTCAGCCGCAGCCGGAATCGTTTTGGCAGTAAATTTAGTTGATTGATCAGTTGCTAATTGCATAAATAAATGATTAAGGGGTGTCCCCCCAACAGCGACCAATCGGCCGCAAAATTTTATGTTAGTACGGACACCCCTTGTAGACCCTCGATTTTACCTTGTCTAATTTCCCCTTAAGAGAGATCAGACAAAGGATATAATTTCGAAAGTCGTGGTGTGTGCCGTACCTACTGATCGGGTGATGTAGGATACCCCGCGCGATGGCGGGCTCTCTGGAATGTCGCTGTCTCCTGAATCCTCTAACGAGGATGTTAATTGGAGCTGGCGAAAAAACATTTTTTTGTTTTTGTTTTGGTACCCGATATACATACCAGAGAAAAAGTTAGTTCCAAAATTTTTTGGAAACAGCTTTTTCCCTAGTATTCTTTGGTACGGCAATTGTTAGTGGTGTCAAAGTGCTAACGTGTTGATAAGTATAACACGAATTATAGGTTAAGGTCAACCATATAAATATATCACCTAAAATTAGCTAAAATGTGAGCATTAAGCCCCCACACTTTATCCACACAAGTTATCCACAGCTTTAAGTTTTACCTTTGAGAATGCTAATTACTTCTTCGGCGGCATCGGTCAATTTTCCTTCTTCATTTACCACTAAATAATCCCAATCAAGCAAATTTTCTAGTTCGCGTTGAGCGGTTGCTAAGCGTTGTTTGATTACTACAGGAGTGTCGGTTTCACGGTTGATCAATCTTTTTTCCAAATACTCATAGGACGGCGGCATGATAAATATAGTCACCGCCTGCGGCATAATTTTTTTGAAAGTGCGCGCTCCTTGCGGATCAACTTTTACAATCACGTAATTGTGCTGCTTAAGTTTATTGTCAACTTCTTGTTTGGTTGAGCCGTACAAATTACCATAAACTTCGGCCCATTCAATCATCGCTTGCTGCGCCACCAACCGTTCAAACTGTTCGCGCGTGACAAAATAATATGGATTGCCTTCTTGTTCAGTGGTTCGCTTAGTACGCGTGCTGGTGGTGACAATCTGGCCAAACTCCACACCGGCTTGTTTCACCGCTGCGATGACGGAATCTTTGCCCGCGCCCGATGGTCCAGTTACAATAAAAAGCTTTCCCATAATTTCGTTAATCAAGCAATGCCTTACGCGATAAAGCAATCCGACCCTTTTCTTTATCAATTTCAACTACCTTCACTTTCACCGTATCACCTTCTTGCAATACATCAGTCACTTGATTGATTCGTTCTTTGGCCACTTGTGAAATGTGAATCATGCCGTCTTGATTCGGCGTAAGTTGCACGATGGCGCCGATTTGTTTACCGGAATTGCGATCGCTAACAATTTTTACGACTTCGCCGGTGATTATCTCACCAACCTCCACCCGCTTGGTGATGGCACGAATTAGTTGTAATGCTTTATCCATGGCGGAACGGTCGACGGCGGTAACAAACACCAAACCAGTTTCTTCAATA
This sequence comes from uncultured Gammaproteobacteria bacterium, assembly GCA_964394525.1. Taxonomy (GTDB): domain Bacteria; phylum Patescibacteriota; class Patescibacteriia; order UBA9570; family UBA9570; genus CAYMXY01. The sequence continues at coordinate 15,796 of CAYMXY010000018.1, forward strand.
TCAATCTGCACACCGGTTTGTTCGATAATTCCATTAATCACCTTGCCACCGGGACCGATTAATTCACCAATTTGGTCTTTCTTAATTTGCAAAGTTTCAATGCGCGGCGCATGAGGCGATAACTCCGGCCGCGGCGCTGCAATTGCTTGAGCCATCATCTCAAGAATTTTTAAGCGAGCAGCTTTGGCGCGTGCCAAAGTATCTTTAATCATCGGCAACGTTAGACCATCAAATTTCAAATCCAACTGAATAGCGGTAATACCTTGACTAGTGCCGGCAACCTTAAAATCCATTGATCGATCATCATCTTCCACATCTTGCAAATCGGTAATGATGCGCCAGTCATCTTT
>CAYMXY010000019.1:0-2465 GCA_964394525.1 uncultured Gammaproteobacteria bacterium
GGCGCGCCGCACGTGCGCATTTTTAATAGCAATGGTCAGCCGCAGTTTACCACCGGATTTTTTGCGTTTGCTCAGGATTTTCGTGGAGGAGTAGATGTAACAGTAGGTGATTATAATGGTGATGGCAAAATAGAAATTGCCGCCGCGGCCGGGCCGGGCGGCGCGCCGCATGTGCGCTTGTTCAACAAGAAAGGTAATTTTCTCGGCACCGAGTTTTGACCATTTGCTGAGGGTAATATCGGCGGAGTAACACTGGCCACAGCCAACGTTGACGGCGGTAAAGACGACGAATTAGTAACAGCAATTTTTTCGGCCGGCGAAGGCTGGGCTAAAGTTTATAAAAACGACGGTAGAATTTTAGGCGAGTGGAAAAATTTTACTAACCTATACACTGGTGTAACCGTTGCCGCCGGCGACATTGACGCCGATGGAGTTGATGAAATCGCTGTGACACCGCGCCAAAATGCCGGTCCGCAGGTACTTTGGTTTGAAGGATACGGCGCCGCCCGGCCAGAAAGTTTTTTCGCCTATGCTCAAGATTTCCGTGGCGGACTGCGTTTAGCCAGCGGCGATGTTAATGGCGACGGCAAATTAGATTTAGTCACGGTGCCTGGGAAAAACCGAGCCGCCGGCCGGCCAGATTTGGTACGTTACATTGAAACCGACATTTCGGAACAAACCACCCGCGTTTACGAATACGGCGAATTGGTGCACGAATTTCTGGTTTCAACCGGTATCGTTAAATATCCCACACCGACAGGCAATTTTTCAGTCCTGCAAAAAGTTTATATCAAAGATTACGAATGGAGTTACGGACCGAATCATCCAGATAACTATAATTTACCGGACGTGAAATGGAATTTGCGTTTTAACGGCCCTTTTTTCTTGCATTATGCTTATTGGCACAATAATTTTGGTCGACGTATGAGCCATGGTTGCATTAACATTGATCGCACCAATTCTGAATGGCTGTACAATTGGGCCAGAGTAGGCGATCCAGTGATTGTAAAAGAATAATATGATTTGGTTATTATTGATTCCACATTTACTGCTAGCCGTCGCCTTGCCTCAGCCGTCCGATGTGGTGCTATATTATGAAACCAATAATCAGGCCGATCAGAACAAATACAATTATTTGTACACCGTGGCTGGAGATGCTGCCATTTATCCATGTGCCGTAAATCGTTGTAGTATGGAAACGGTGCGCTCTCAACCGTTAGTCACCATTACAGTCTATAAATTACCAGAAGGATACCCGCGCGTGGCTAATATTACCGATCAAAAACTATTAGCCGAATATTTGGCCGCCGCCGAGCGAAGTTATACCATTCCAGATGTCCCCACTCAGCCCGTCGCGGCGGCAGACGCCGTTACCGGCCGCACCTTTCAAGAAATCCAGTTGTACGCCGACGGCAGTTTTGAGCGTTCAGTGGTCACTCAAGAAAAAAACGCGCAGAACGCTGCGGCTGCTTCTACTAGTGGTTGGCGGCGCTGGTGGTGGGTGGGGGTTGGCGGTTTAATAATAATTGGAATTGGCGCGGTTATTATTTGGTTGCGGAAAAAGAAAATATAATTTATACTAGCCGCTTATGACCATTCGACATAAGTTGTGGATAACGATGGCTGGTATTGTAGCAGTCGCTGCTTTGGCAGCAGTAGTTGATTATCCAGATGGTCCGAACATTTTTTGGCAAGGCAAGTTAGTGCGTGAGTTAAAAGTCCAACTCGGTTTAGATTTACAAGGCGGCACAGCTATAGTTTATGAAGCAGATTTAAGCCAAATAACCACTGGTGAAGAAAATGAGGCATTAGCCGGCGTACGCGACACCATTGAACGGCGCGTCAATGCTTTTGGCGTAACTGAACCAATCGTTCAAACCAGTCGTTCTGGTAACAGTTGGCGGGTGTTGGTGGAATTGCCCGGCGTTACCGATGTGAATGAAGCTATCCGCCGAATTGGTGAAACCCCCACGCTTGAATTCAAAACTGAAGGTGAACCTCAACCATTAACCGATGAGCAAAAGCAATTCATCCAAAGTCTGAATGAACAAAGCAAAACCACTGCCCAAGGTTTGCTTGATCGCGCCAAAGCCGGTGAAGATTTTACCATCTTGGCAAAAGATAATAGCCAAGATGAGGGAACGGCGTCGGCTGGCGGCGAGCTAGGTTATTTCACGCGAGAACAGATGGATCCGGCTTTTGCCGAAGCTGCTTTCAACGGTACGTCCGGTGAAGTTCTACCCGAACTTGTTACCAGTCAATTAGCGGTGCTGAATGGAACTAAAACAGCCGAAGAAGCAGCCGCTGACCCAGATGTTGAAGCGGTCAAAGCCTCTCATCTACTTATAAAAACATTTCCGGAAGATCCATCTTTGTTCGGCCCCACTTACGCCGACACCGGTTTATCTGGTCAGCAACTAGAAAGAGCCGCAGTCGAATTCGATCAAACCACCAACACGCCGCTA
>CAYMXY010000019.1:2522-15506 GCA_964394525.1 uncultured Gammaproteobacteria bacterium
GCGCTGGCGCTGAATTGTTTCAAAAAATAACCGGTGAAAATATTGGCAAAACCATTGCTATTTTTCTTGACGGCAGCCCAATCAGTACGCCACAAGTAAATGAAGCCATTACCGGCGGCGAAGCGGTGATCGAAGGAGATTTCACTTTGGATGAAGCTAAAACGTTGGCGCGCCGCTTGAATGAGGGTGCTTTGCCAGTGCCAATTACTTTGGTGAATCAGCGCAGCATTGGTCCTAGTCTAGGCGCCGAAGCGCTGGAACGCAGCGTGTTAGCTGGCACTATTGCCATAGTGGCGTTGGCTATTTTTATGATCGGATATTATCGCTATCCGGGTTTAATTGCCATGATCGCCTTGTCGATTTATGGTTTAGTGTTGCTGGCCATTTTTAAAATTTGGCCGATTACTTTAACTTTGTCCGGTATTGCCGGTTTCTTATTATCGCTTGGCATGGCGGTAGACGCCAACGTGCTTATCTTTGAACGGTTGCGCGAAGAATTACGGCGCGGTAAATCATTGTCGGCCGCGCTGGACGACGGTTTCAAACGCGCTTGGCTTTCCATCCGCGATTCCAACGTTTCTTCCCTGATAACTTGCGCCATTTTAACGTGGTTTGGTACCTCGCTGATTAAAGGATTTGCCTTGACCTTGGCTATTGGTATTGTCTTGAGCTTGTTTACCGCCATTACCGTTACCCGCACCTTGCTGAAAGTTTTACCAGTTAAACGATCGTGGTGGTATGGGGTCTAAAATTTTGCAGTTACGCTGGTTGTGGTATTTATTGTCCGGCGCAGCGGTGGCGGCAGCGGTGGTGGTAATTTTTCTTTTTGGATTGCGATTAGGTATTGATTTTACCGGCGGGTCATTACTGCAAGTACAATACGAAATCGGCCGACCTGAAGCAACAATTATCAACGAACAACTGGCGCCGCTTAATTTAGGAGATGTCCAAATAACGCCCACTGGAGACAATAGTTATATCATTAAAACGCGTTTCATCAGCGATAATGAACGAATCGGTATTATTTCAGCATTGGGGGAGGGAGTAATAGAAGAAAGTTTTGAATCCATCGGCCCAACTATCGGCCAGGAATTACGCAGCAAAGCTGTCTCGGCCATTATTTTGGTAGTGATAGCAATTATTGTGTACATTGCTTGGGCCTTTCGCGGCGTTTCCAAAGGACCGGTGCCGGCTTGGGCGTATGGAGTTTCGGCCGTGATTGCCTTGATTCACGATATTACCATTCCGCTGGGCGTGTTTGTAATTTTGGGGAAATGGCAGGGATTGGAGATTAACGTCATGTTTATCACTGCCTTGCTGACGATTCTTGGTTTTTCGGTGCACGATACTATTGTTGTGTTCGATCGGATTCGAGAAAATTTGCGTCGCTCCGGCGCTGCCACTTTTGCCGGCGTGATTGCCGAGAGTATTGAACAAACCTTAATGCGTTCGTTGAATACTTCGATGACAGTGTTAATAGTCATGTTGGTGCTGCTATTATTCGGTGGCGAAAGTATTCGTTATTTTATCTTGGCATTGGTGATTGGTATTAGTGTTGGCACCTATTCATCTATTTGTATAGCCAGCCCGTTACTATTAATTTGGCAACGGATTTTGCAAAAAAAGTAGTCAACATAGTTGACAGTTTGTAAAAGAAATGATATATTAATACTATCATCAATCTTCATTTTTGAATTATTTAGTTTATGACAGATGGTGGATCAATTCTAGACAAAATTATTGCCAGTAAAGAGGATCAGGCCAAAATGGAGTTTCATCCGGCCGATGTTATTAATCAACTCTTGCAGCAATTATCCGATAAAGAGTCAGACGTATTGCGTCGTCGTTACGGCTTAAACGGCTCCGCCAAGGAAACATTGGAGGCGATCGGTAAAAGTTACGACGTAACTCGCGAACGGGTCCGTCAGATTGAAAGTTTTGCGGTGAAAAAAATTAAATCATTACCGGCATTTTCACGTTTGATGAAACCGGTTGAACATGTGATTGTTGGAGTATTGGAGCAGCATGGTGGTTTAATGCAAGCCGATCATTTACTTGATGAACTGTTTCCATTGCACCGCACCGCTGCCGCCGATCGAGCGACAACTTTTTTGCTAACGGAATTGTTAGATCAACGACTTACAAAAGTGGGATCGGATCAGCAATTCAAAAAAGGCTGGTTGCTTAAAACGGCCGACGCCAATTGGTTACAACAGGCGACTGAGCAATTAATTCAATGCTTGCGCACAGCCAATAAACCACTTGATCTCACTCAAATTGAACAACGTCTTAATCAAACTACTTGGTATAAACAACAAGCCGAGCGGTTCACCTCTACCATCATGTTAGCCTTATTGGAGGCAAGCGCTCAAATTGATCGTAATCCGTTCGATGAATACGGTTTGCGTTCGTGGGGTAGCATTGTGCCAAAACGAATGAACGATAAAATTTACCTTATTCTCAAAAAAGTCGGCAAACCAATGCACTTTGTTGACATTGCCAAACAGATTACCGAAGTCTTCAAAAAAGAAGCCTATCCGCCAACCGTGCACAACGAATTAATTCTCAATCAACAATATGTTCTGATCGGTCGCGGCATTTATGCCTTGCGGGAGTGGGGGTATCAGTCGGGAGTAGTGGCTGATGTGGTGGCGGTGGTGCTAAAGCAACGCGGTCAACCAATGTCGCGTGATGATATTGTTGCTACGGTGCTTAAACAGCGGCAGGTTAAACGTAACACCATTCATTTGGCGCTAACCAACAAAACTTTGTTCACCAAATTGCCAGATGGGCGTTATACGCTGGCGGCAACGTCGGCTTCACTAACTCCGACTTCACCGGCTCCAGCGGCAGTGTCAACATCAGTTTCAACTACATCCACTTCCGCATCCGCTGAAACACAAATTTCCTAATTATCAGTATGCCGCCGCTGCTTGAATATATCCTGCAAGAATACGGCAGTAACCCATTTGAAGCCTTTTGGTTTATTTTTGGTCATGGCGGCGCGTTAGTATTTATTCCGGTGTCTATTCGGTTGGCGATTAAAGGCTGGTTGTTTTGGAATAACGAGCATTTCAAACATCATACGCCACATACCATTTATAAAATTGATGTGCCGCAAAACAATGAGCAGAGCATGAAAGCGGTGGAACAGATTTACGCGCAACTCTACGGCACTTATAAAATACCCGATTGGTACGAAAAATGGTGGCTTGGTTTTGTGCAGGAAGAATTTTCTTTTGAAATTGTCAGCGATGGGGGATACATTACGTTTTATGTACGCAGCCCCCGTTATTATAAGGAAGTGTTGCAAGCGGCTTTTTATTCTCACTATCCTGACGCAATTCTTACTGAAGTGGAGGATTATACCAAAGATATTAATGTGGACATGATTAATTCAGGAAAAGTAAAAGTTTGGGGCGCAGAGATGAAATTGGAAGCGGAAGACTGCCGACCAATTAAACCTTATCCCGGGTTTGAACACAGTTTACCAGGTAAGGCAATTGATCCGATAGCCAATATGTTAGAATTTATGAGCCGAATGCAGCCGGGTGAAAAAATTTGGTATCAAGTGATGATTCAACCAACTAGTTTGCCTCATTTAAAGGAGCTTGCCAAAGAGGCGATTGATAAAGTGGTGGAACCAACCGGTGTCCATCATGGGCCGGATATCGTTGATCGTATACAAGCTTTTGTAATGGGGTTATTGCAGTATTTGGATAAAGCATTATTTGGTGGAGAAGTGTCAACGGCTGAACATGAGGAGGGTGGCTTGCAAGAACGACAACGATTAACTACTCCGGAACGTGAATTTGTTGAAGAGGTGGATCGGAAGGCGTCGCGTTGGCCTTATCACTCCAAAGTGCGCTATATGTATTTTACATCGCCTGCATTATACGATGAAAAAAAAGTACACCGAGGCATGTTTGGCGCATTGCGTTTATTTCGGTTTATCAATGCTCTGGAGGAAGGCAATTTAACCCGCACTGAATGGAAAGCTTTGCAGTGGCGATATTTTTATCCAAAAAAACGTTTGTTGAAGCGGGCACGGCGAATGTTCTGGGCTTATCGCTCACGCGACATGGAACGCGGTGAACATGAAGGGTTTATATTATCAACGGAAGAGATTACTTCCCTGTGTCACTTTCCGACGATTGATGTGCGGGCGCCGTTTGTGGCCAAGGTGTATACTCGTGGTGTGGAGCCGCCTACCTTGTTGCAGTATGAGGAAGCGGCGGCAGCCGGGGGACCCAGCGTGCGTTTAGAAGGTGGCGCCTTGGGCATCAGGCAGCGCCCAGCCGCCGTTAGCGCCAACTCCACCTGAACCACCCGCTGCTGCTATCAGCGATCCAGATTTATCCGGTCCGCCACCGCCAGCTAATATTCCATTTGTCTAAAACTATGAGCTTAGCTGTTTTCGCAGAAACAAATTTCCGTAACCAACGTCGTAAATTTGGCGTTAAAACCGACGACCGACGTCGGCATATGTATATTGTTGGAAAAACCAGTATGGGCAAGTCAACTTTACTCGAGAACATGATTATCAATGATATTCGCGCTGGCAATGGAGTGGCGGTGGTTGATCCGCACGGCGACATGGCCGATAAAATTATGCAATTCGTTCCTAACGAACGAATCAATGATGTTATTTACTTTAATCCGGCTGATACCCAGTTTCCGATTGCGTTTAACATTTTAGAAAGCGTTGGGCCGGAATATAAACATTTGGTAGCTTACGGTTTAGTTGGTGTGTTCAAAAAAATCTGGGCAGATTCATGGGGGCCGCGCATGGAATACATCATGACCAATACCATTTTGGCGCTGCTGGATTATCCGGGCAGCACTTTGCTTGGGGTAATGCGGATGTTGGTGGATAAAACTTATCGTAAAAAAGTAGTGGCCAAGGTAACAGATCCAGTCATTAAAACTTTTTGGGCTGATGAGTTTGCCAATTATTCAGAAAAATTTCGCACCGAAGCGATTGCGCCAATTCAAAATAAAGTTGGTCAATTTTTAGCCTCTTCAATTATTCGCAACATTGTCGGTCAATCAAAGAGCACCATCGAGATGCGCAAGATCATGGATGATCAGAAGATCTTGATAATGAATTTGTCGAAAGGTCGGGTGGGTGAAGAAAATTCAGCTTTGCTCGGCGCTATGATGATTACCAAATTGCAGATTGCCGCCATGAGCCGCGTTGATATTCCAGAAGAAGAGCGGAAGGATTTTTATTTGTATGTTGATGAGTTTCAAAATTTTGCTACAGACAGTTTTGCCGGAATTTTATCGGAAGCGCGGAAATACCGTTTATGTTTAATCATGGCGCATCAGTATTTTGAACAGTTGAACGATCTGGTGAAGGCGGCTGTATTTGGTAACGTCGGCACCATGCTTATTTTTCGGGTGGGCGCGACTGATGCTGCCGAACTGGAACTTGAATTTGCGCCACAATTTACACCGGCTGACATTGTTAACTTGAAAAAATATACTTTTTGTATCCGTTTAATGGTTGACGGAGTAGCAACGGAACCGTTTTCAGCCATTGGTCTGCCGCCTGTTTCCGGAACAACCGATAATCATGAAAAGGCCATTCGCATATCGCGCGAACGTTATGCTCGACCGCAAAATTTGGTGGAAGACAGAATTATTCGTTGGAGTGGAGTTGAGGTAGCTCGGCCAGCTGGCGCCACTGTTGGTGTTAGTGAGAGCTCGGCTGAAGCGGTTGAGGGAGAGGGTATCGCTGAAGAGATGGGTGAAGAAGAGAGTCAACAAGAGGCAGCCTTAGCAGCCGAAACCGCTAAGCTATCTTCGGCGGCACAACCCATAGTGATAGCTCCACCAGCCTTGTCGGTTGATGTTAGTAAATTGATCCCAGAAGAAGGCGGACGAGTGCCTCAACCGGTGCAGTTTTCGGCGATTAGTCAAGCGCCAGCCGCTGCCAGACAGATCGGTGAACAAGCTCCTCCAACTATATCAATTACACCAACTACACCAACTCGTTCACGGCCAAAAATTGATTTTGTTCGCGGGACGCAACCAAAACCAACTTTGCCAGAGACCGCGTCGGTTATGGTTGCGCCTGTGTTGGCTGCACCAAGCACAACCAGTCAGCCAACCGTTAAACAATCAAAGCCACGTTCTATGCCAGCACCAGCCATTGGGCAGTCATCAAGTTCACCCAATCAACCTGTCAGCCGCACGGCCGGCGTCGGCACTACTCAAGATACTGGCGCCAATAAAACAATTTCGTTACGCGATTTGCAAACAGGAGCCGCGCCGCAGGTTTCGTTCAAAGCGGAACGGCAACCAATCCAACCAACTAACCAGCCGGTACCAGGCCGGGCAACTAGTCAAGTTACTACCTCAGCCGCTTCGCCGGTTGGTCAAGGACCGGGTCTGGGTAATCAAGGACCGGTTGCCGGAAGTATCGGTCGTGGTCAAGGTACGATTACTCAACCGTCAATGAACGTTGCCGGAAATTTTTCAGGAAATGTTGCCGACGGCAGTTTTTCAAAAAAACGTCGACGCCGCCGCAAACGTCGTCCCGGTGATGGTCAACAGCCAAGTCAAGGTCAGCCAAGTCAAAGTCCGCGACCACCATCACCTCCACCAATGCCGACATCATCATCAACATATCATCAGCCTTCACCACCAACATCACCCCCACAATCACCACAATCACCACGACCATCACCAGTAGTCGGCGGTCAACGTCAAACATCACCATCATTATCACAGCCGTCACCATCTAGCCCATCAACTACACCACCCGATCACACCAAAGTTTCGCTGCAAGATCTGTTTTCATAATATGCAATGCCGTGAATGTCAGCAGCCATTTTCCAGCGCAGCGCCAGATTTGGCGTTACTAAAACGTTTGTCGGCGCCGCCGCCAACGCGTTGTTCACGCTGCCGTTTGCAACGCCGGTTAGCGTTTTGGCCGTTTGGTCGGTTTTATCAGCGGCCTGACAGTTTAACCGGTAAGCCGTTAGTTTCGGTGTTAAGCGATCAAGCGCGCTTTCCAGTGACTGATCGCAATAATTGGTACAGCGATTCGTGGGAAGCGCCGAAGCTATCGGTTAATTTTGATCGCCCATTTTTCGAACAGTTCAAAGAGTTGCAGGAACGAACGCCGCATTTTCACATGCTGGGTGATGATAAAAACGTGAATTGCGATTACGCTGACGACGTCTAAAGATTGTTTTCATTGTCGTTCCATGTACAAAACAGAGAATTCACATTATATGTATCGCGTCGTTGAGTGCAGAGATTGTTTGGATTGCACTTACAGTTTCAAACTAGAGAATTGTTACGAGAATACTTATTGTTTTAATAACTATGCCACGCGTTTCGCGCTGGATAGCCGCAACTGCCTTGATGCGTGGTTTTTGTATGATTGTCGGGGGTTGAAAAATTGTTTTATGTGCTGGAATTTACGCAATAAAGAATATTGCATTCGTAATCAGTCGTACACGCCGGCGGGTTATCAGGCTGAATTAGCTAAATTGAATTTGCGCTCTTGGAAAACTTTGCAAGGATTGCGTGAAGAATGGCGCGGTCACTTGCAAACAGATGCCGTTCATCGTGCCAGGCACATTACCAACAGCGAAAACTGCGTTGGAAATTATTTGGATCAATGCAGCAACGTGACTGATACGTTTTTTACCGAACGGGCCGAAAATTGTCATCATCTGTTGCGTAATTATGAAGCTAAAGATTGTCTCGATTGTACCGGTTTACTGACCGGTGAGTTGTGTTACGAAACGGCGCAATCGTCTCAAGTGTATAATGTGCGCTATGCCAGTTTGTCTATTCGTTGCCGCGACAGTGAGTATCTGGATGAATGTGTCGATTTGGCGGATTGTTTTGGTTGCGTGGGGTTGAAGAAAAAGAGGTTTTGTATTTTTAACAAGCAATATACCCAAGAAGACTATCAGCGCGTGGTGGAAAAATTGAAACAGCAAATGTCTGTCAAAGGCGAATACGGTGAATTTTTACCTTACTCCATGATGTACACTGGCTATAATAATTCCTTTGCTCAATTTTATTTTCCGCTCGAGGCTAACAGCGCCGCCGTTCGAGGCATTCCATGGGAAGAAACGAAAACAGCGCCCGCCTCAGCCACAACGGCTGATAGCGCTCCAGACAAGGTTAATGATTATCAAGCTGTGGTTGGCAAGGTACTAATTTGTGAGCGCACCGGCCGGCCGTATAAATTAATTGAACAGGAGCTTAAGTTTTATCAACAACACGGCGTGCCCATTCCGCGCCTGCATCCGGATGAACGTAATTTAGAGCGCTATCGTCAATTAGCCGGCATTACGCCGCGGCAGATTGAATGTTTTAATTGCCGCAAGCCGGTAACCACCTATTACGCGGCGGAGTTTGGTTATCAGAAAATATTGTGTCAGAGGTGTTATGAAGGGGGGGTGTATTAAATTAACTTTGTAAGTTTGCTATGATAGCCTAAATATGACCCAATCCAAACCATCATCGCCACGACATTTTTCCGGAGAATTGCGCAAGCAAATTAAAGAGCAAAGATATGTAAAAGATCGTTTGCGTGAAAGAGAAGTTCGTTTAAGTGGATCACCTGGTGGCACACTCGAAGCAATCCAACAAGATGTCGATGTTAGGATAGGTCAATTAATGCTTGAAAATCAGGCTTGGATTGAAGAAAAATTTGTTTCCCTGAAGGGATATTTAGAAGAAGTTAGAGAAGATAATATACGTAAAATTTTTTTTGACGGACTACGTATATGTACGATAGCATATTATCGCCTTTTAAGAAAAGAAAATCGAGGCGATGTAAGTCGTTTTTTTACAGAAGATCTTATTCGAGACATCATTAATGCTTACACTGCTGAATTTATTCTCTCATTAAGAATATCTCAACACCAAGAAATTCCACCAACTGTTGCTTTAGAAATTGCTAAACTTTCTTATAGACTTAATCCTGATACTATTATCTCTCTTCAAGACCAATTTCCAGACATGGAACCATATGTAATCCATCGTGCAGCAATTAGTAATCCAAATGACCCAGCATCCTTTCTAAGGAGAGTACAAGAAATCATCCCATTCCTCCAAGCTCAATTTCCAGACATGGAACCATATGTAATTCATCGTGCTGCAGTCGGCAGCCCCACCAACCCAGCAGCTTTTTTAGAAAAAGTACAGGAATCTATCCCAGCCCTCCAAGCTCAATTTCCAGACATGGAACTAGGAGTAATCCGTCATGCAACCATCAATTATGCTGACCCAGCAGCTTTTTTAAGAAAAGCGAAAAAAATCATCCCAACACTACAAACCCAATTCCCAGAAATGGAACCGTACGTAATCCGTCATGCAGCAGTTAAGAATCCGACTGACCCAGCAGCATTTTTGAGAAGAGTACAAGAAACGATCCCAGCTCTCCAAGTTCAATTCCCTGGTATGGAAACTTGGATAATTCGTGTCGCCGTTATTCATCATCCCACCAACCCTGCCTCTTTCTTGAGGAGAGTAGAGGAATCTATCTCAGCTCTTCAATCTCAATTTCCAGACATGGAACTAGGCCTTATTCGTCACGCCGCAGTCGGTAACCCCACCAACCCAGCAGCTTTCCTAGAAAGAGTACAAGAAGCCGTCCCAGCCCTCCAAGCTCAATTTCCAGACATGGAACTTGGAGTAATCCGTCGTGCAGCAATTAGTAATCCAAATGACCCAGCAGCTTTTTTAAGAAAAGTGAAAGAAATTATCCCAACACTACAAACACAATTTCCAGACATGGAACTCGGAGTAATCCGTCATGCTACCATCAATTATGCTGACCCAGCAGCATTTCTAAGAAGAGTACAGGAATCTATCCCAGACCTACAATCTCAATTTCCAGACATGGAACTCGGACTTATTCGTCACGCCGCAGTCGGTAACCCCACCAACCCAGCAGCATTTCTAAGAAGAGTAGAGGAATCTATCTCAGCCCTTCAATCTCAATTTCCAGAGATGCGACCAGAACTGATTCGTTATGCTGCAGTTTATTTTCCTGCCAACCCAGCAGCATTTCTAAGAAGAGTACAGGAATCTATCCCAGCCCTTCAATCTCAATTTCCAGAGATTGAACTTGGTCTTATTCGTCGCGCAGCAATTAGTTATTATAATGATCCAGCAGCTTATCTTCGAAAAATCCAAGAAGAACGACGGAAAAAAGGAGTAGCTCAAAAATAAAATGGCGGACTTTTTAATAAGCTAATATTGTGTCAATCATGCTATGAACAAGCGGTGTACTAAATAAGATTATTATATATGTCCCCACTGCACATTTTTCTTGATGTCGCCAAAGCGCTGGCAAAACAGCCGGTTCATTTTTGGCCGGCGAGCAATCAAAAAAAGTTACCATCAACAGCGGCCACGGCGATTGCGCATTTGAAAAAAACTTTGGAAAGTAACCAACTTGAGGATACCATAGCCTATAAAACAATTACCGCTTTGCAAAATACTATCAAGCAGAACACTATTGACGAACTATTTTTTATCCAATCTCTCGCCACGCTGGTTGAGGTGTATCAACAGGCGCCCAGCGACGAAACAACAAAAAATTTATTAAACGAACTTAATGCCACTGTGGTCAGGGCAAAAAAACGAATACTGGAATACCATCTGGCACTGGAAGCACTGCGCAAAAAAAGTAAAACAATGAATCCGCTGGAACTACAACAAAGCGACCGGCAGATTATTCAGAATGTAGGTTTTTTCTATGTGCTGGAATATACGCTGCAGGTGTTCTACGAATGGCCGCGCCTTTCAGCTGCGCAAAAAGAACAGTTGTTAAAAACCGGTCTGCAAACGCCGGCCGGAAATTTGCCCGCTTATCTGCCGCTGGAGGATACTTTCCGCAACGAATTATGTTTAAAAATTTTTGACGAAAAATTACGTAATGATCTGCTCCACGCATTTTACAAATTTGAAGAAATACTATATAATAACGATATTATTGCAATCGGCGCGGCGCTAAAACAATTTAACAAGGCATTGCTGGTAGCCTTTCAAAACAAAGGCATCACAACCTTTAAGGCTACCATTTATAAACCGTTCGGCGACGACTTGCCCATTGCCGAATTAATAAAAAAAGTGGAAATGGTGAAAGTGTAACATCACCAAATAATTAAATAGCTACCACTATGCCAACAACGGAACAAGAAAAACTTATAGACCCAGAAATGCAAAAGCCACCAGAAAATAGCGCAGAGCAAGCGGCAAGTGCTGCCCAAGCAGCGAAGCGTGAAGGCCAGGCTGCCGTAGCACTTATGGCACAGGAAGCAAGCCCAGATCTTGAACAAATGGCCAAAGAAATTGCGCAACGTTATCTTGAAACCATTCCAACTGAAGATCGAACATTTTCCGGAGCGGAAGCGACGACAATGATATGTTATATTTTGAGAAATGCGTTTCCATCAAAAGGTCCTGGCGATCTATTATCAACATATGATGCTATTGGAAATTGTAAACCATTGAACGCATTATCACTTCAGAATTCTTCTAGGGAAGATGTGATAGCTAAATTAAAGGCATTGGCGGAAAATCCAAGCGCTCACGCAGCCACTATGCTTGATAAAATCGGATCAAAATTTGCGGCTAAGGCACCTCTTCCTGAAACTATGAAAGCAGCCGTCATTAATATTGTTTTAACAGAAGGGCCAAACAATTTTCAACAACATATACAAACAATTGTGGAACTTATGCAAAGTCAGCCGAATTTTAATGTTGGCCAATATCGCAGTGAGCATAAAACAGAAATTGTTGAAGGAGATAAGCTTCGCCAGCAAGTAATTATTAAACTCATGGAAAATTTGTATCCGGAACTCATGCAAAGTGAAGAACTGAAATTATTGTAGGAAATGTGGAAAATATCACTGGGCACTGCTGCTAATGCGGCTGATTTTGCTCAAAAATATGAACGAATGACAGGGAAAACTGATATGCAAAAATATTCTGACCCCACGACTTTAGATAGAAGAGTTGCCTTTGGAGCCATGGCAGAAATTCAAAATGCGCTACAAAACGTGATGGCAGAAAAATACGGCAAAAAGTAGCTTTAATTATTTTAGCAAGGTAATTCCCGTTTGTTTGATTTCGTTAGCCACTGGATGCAAATCTACAAAATCAGCCGGCGCCATGCCGTATGGTTCAATGCCGCGTTCAATGTCAATTTCCCGCCGTCGTGTCCAGAGATATTCTAGTGGATCAGTGCGGCTAAATTTTTTTGAAACAATACAAACATCAATATCACTCCACGGCCGTTGTTTTTTTTTAGCATACGATCCATAAAGATACGCCTGTTCAATCGGTAGATGATGCTGCGTCTGCAAATATTCAACATATTCACGCGCGTAGTCCTTCACGGCTGTTTGGTTTATTGTTTTTTGAGCCATAGCAATATATTTTTTACTATTAAAAAGTAGCGCCGTGCATATACCCGGGTTGCTTTTTTATAAAACGATAATTTATAATCATCATAACGGCCGGCAATATTAAAAGTATTAATGATCGCCAAATGATGATCTTGTTCTGGGGTTAGATATAAGCTGGCTTTTCTTGCTAAATCTTGAAGATCATGGGAGAAAGGAAAAGGTTGATTGGTAGCAGCGACAACTTTTTTCTTTAAGGCGAATTCCAAGGCTAAATGACAAAAAAATAAGCAGTCAGCGTAACGTTTTGATGCGAAAAGCGCTTCGGCAGTCTGCCATTTTTTTGCAGACTGTAATTCACAATATTCAATCAATGATTCAACACTCATAAGGAAATAATATACCGATAATATATTAATGTAAAGTATTTCCTTAATACACTTCCCGTTGGAAACATGTCTGGCAAAAAATTTTTTCTGGGCGAGTCGGGGCGTAAGTAGTGGCTACCTCGGCGCGGCACTTGGTGCACGGCCGCTGCCACAGTTGCCGCGGATTGCGTAGCGTCATGCGCGCCAAATGACGACATTGCGGACAA
>CAYMXY010000020.1:0-5013 GCA_964394525.1 uncultured Gammaproteobacteria bacterium
GTGCGATGTATGCAAACAGTCAATTGTTTCAATTTATCCCGCGACTGCCAAGTTTCCGGTGTACTGCACTAATTGTTTTTGGTCCGACAAGTGGAATCCAACCAGTTACGGCAGAGCGGTGGATTATAGCCGACCGTTTTTTGAACAGTTTGTCGAACTAGTCAACACCGTGCCGCACATTGCTTTAATCAACAGTGACAGTGAAAATTCCGACTTCACCAATTATTCCACGCAAAACAAAAATTGTTACATGTGTTCCGGCACCGGCCGATCGGAAAATTGTTATCATTGCAATCGCGTAGTCTATTCCAAAGATTGTTTGAATTGTTTTGACATCTATAAATGCGAATTGTGTTTTGATTGCGTACAGTGCAATCAGTGCTATAACGTGCACTATTCGCAGCAGTGTTTGGGATGTCATGACTTAGAGTGGTGTTACGATTGCGTCGGTTGTGGTGATTGTTTTGGGTGCGTTGGTTTGCGTAATAAACAATACCAGATATTGAATGTAGCGTACGCGCCGGAAGATTATCGGCAAAAAGTGGCTGAACTAAAAAAAGATTTGCCGCGTTTTCTAAAACAGTTGGAGGAATTGAAATTAAAAGTGCCGCGTAAATATGCGCGCATTGTTAAATCAGAACAAAGCAGTGGTAATCACTTGGAACATTGTAACCAGGCGCGCGACGCCTTTATGGTGAAGGATTCCGAACAGGTTCGTTATATTCAAATTGGCACGGAATTGAAAGATGAACTGGACGTGACGGTGGATGACGTTTCCGAACTGGGTTACGAAATCGCCGGCGCCGACACCAATTATCATAATTTATTCAGTTGTTTGGTCTGGTTCGGGCAATTCACTTGGTATTGTCAATTTTGTTTTCATTCAAAATATTTGTTTGGTTGCGCTAGCCTTAAAAAATATCAGTATTGCATCTTAAATAAGACCTACGGTTCAGAGGAAGCGTTTCAAGCCGAACGTTTGAAACTTGAAACGCATATGCGCCAAACAGGGGAATATGGTGAGTTTTTTCCAATACAGTTAAGCCCATTTCCATACAATGATTCAATTGCCCAACTTTATTTTCCATTGACCGAGCGTGAAGTGAAACAGGCTGGTTGGAATTGGGGCGAACAGCCAGACCGCACGCAAGGTAAAGAAACGATTGCTTTATCCAATTTGACGGATGTAGAGCAGCTTGACGCTTCGTTTGCTAATCAAATTTTAGCGTGTGAGCAATGTTGCACCAATTATAAATTTATCGCTGCCGAGATTGATTTAATGAAACGACTAAATGTGCAGTTGCCGCGCTTGTGCCCACTATGCCGTTATCGCCGTCAAATTGAATTGTTAGACCCTTTTGTGTTGTGGCATCGGCAGTGCATGTGTACCCAGCCGACACATGATCATAAAAATAAAAGGTGTGCGCGCGAATTTGAAACCACCTATTCACCCGATCGCAAAGAATTGGTGTATTGTGAAAAGTGTTACCAAAAGGAAATTTATTGATATGACCAAGCAATGTACGCAATGCAGCAAAACGTTTCAGATCGATGATTGGGAGCAAAGTTTTTATCAGCGGCTAGCGGTGCCACTACCAACGCGCTGTCCGGCGTGCCGGCAACAGCGGCGACTGGCGCACCGCGGCAGAAATTTTTATATGCGGCGCTGCGATCTATGCAAACAGACGAGCATGGCGATGTATTCGCCGAAAGTAGAAGGCTTCACATTTTATTGTAACGATTGTTGGCAATCGGACAAGTGGGATCCTTTTTATTACGGTCGTGACTTTAATTTTAACCGGCCGTTTTTTGAACAATTTAATGAACTTTATCGCGCCGTACCCAAACACATGTCCAACGCGGTCATGAGCGAGAACAGCCAGTACGTCATCAACGCGCATCGCAATACAAATTGTTACTTGCTAGACGAAGTGGATTACTGTGATGATTGTTATTTCGGCTACAGTTTGCAACATTCGCGCAACGTAGTTGATTCACTTTATGTCACCAAATCAGAAATAGGTTATGAACTAATTAAATGCGGTAATTGTTACCAATGTTTTTATGCGTTTAATTCTTACGATTGCGCCGACAGTTATTTTTTGGTGAACTGTCGTGGCGTTAAAAATTCCATTCTTTGTTCCAATCTGCGCAACGTGGAATATCATATTTTTAACAAACCGGTTGCGCCGGAAGAATGGCGACGCTTAAAAGCAGATATTTTTTCCGGCAGTTTTAACGCGCTAAAAAAATATGTCCAACAATACGAAGAACTCAAAAAGAAAACTATTTATCCGCACCTCATCGGCACGAAGAATCACAACGCCACCGGAAATTATTTGGTACAGTGTGAACAAGTGCATGATTCGTATTTCTGCAACAATTCCACCAACAGTAAATATATTCAAGAAATGCACAACACTAAAGATACCATGGATTGCGATTGGTACGAAGCGGAATTGTGTTATCAGTGTTTGCATGTTGGACCGCAAACGTATAATTGTATCGGCTCGCACATTGTTTGGTTTGGGAACGCCATTTGGTACAGTGATGAAATTCACAATTCTCAAGATATTTTCGGCAGTTGCGGCTTGAGAAAAAAACAATACGTTATTTTTAACAAACAATATCAACCTGAAGAATATTTTAAGTTGCGTGATAAAATTGTGATTAAAATGAAGCAAAGCTCGGGGCCTTCGGAGTGGGGTGAGTATCTGCCGGAACAGTATTCACCACACGGTTACGATCAAACCTTTGCCGGTTTATTGTATCCGCTGTCGCGCGAACAGGTGTTGGCTAACGGTTGGCGCTGGCTGGATGATGAGCCGCAGTATGAAACGGCTAAAGCCATTTCCGCCGTGCCTGATTCGTTGGCAGAAATTGACGATGCCATTTGTCAACAAGTGCTGCTTTGTACAATTTGCGGCAAACCGTATAAAATAATCCCACAGGAATTGGCTTTCTATCGACAGTATCATTTGCCGTTGCCGCGACAGTGCCCGGAAACACGTAGCCGAGAACGTTTTAAGCAAGCTGGTCCGCGCCAGTTGTGGCAACGCGATTGCCAATGCACTCAAACCAATCATGGTCATCAAGCGAAATGCGCAGTCAATTTCGCCACCGCTTATCAACCTAACCACCCGGAAATAATTTATTGCGAGGAGTGTTATAAAAGAGAGGTGTATTAATAATGGGTTAGTTGACATTATTAATACAGTTTGATAAATTAGCAATATGGCTAAATTAGTCAATTGGTATAATTTTTCAAAAACACTGCAGGCAAAAAAGATTATGCTCTTTAATGCTGCCGATGTGCAACGCCTTTTTCGAACTTCAAAAGTGGCTACTGATTTTTTGTTGTATCGTTATACAAAGAAAGGTTTTATCATTCGCCTAAAACGCGGTTTATATTCTTTTCCGGACGCCGCTATTCCGGAACCATATATTGCCAATCGGTTATATGAGCCCTCCTATGTTTCTTTGGAATTCGCATTGGCTTATTATGGAATAATACCAGAAATAGTTTATGAAATTACTTCGGTAACTCCAAAAGCAACCTGTTCTTGGAAAGTTTGCGGTAAAATTTATTCTTATCGTCGTATTAAGCAGTCGGTTTTTGGCGGTTATACTATTGTTCAGCAGCAGGGTTATAGTTTCGCCATGGCTGAACCGGCCAAAGCGTTGGTTGATGCACATTATTTTCGTATACTCGATGGGCTAAAACCTTTAGCTCGTTTAAATAAAAAGAAGATTAATACCGCTAGGGCTTTGCAATACGCCAAGTCGTTTGCCAATAAAAAATTAGCGCAGACTATTAATAATTTATTGACATGATTTCACTCGAAACGTTAAAAAAATTGAGCCAACAATATCAGGTTGGATTATTTCCGAATGTGATACGCGAATATGTTCAGCATCTTTTTTTAAGCGAATTATATAAGTTGCCAACATCGGAACGATGTTTATTCAAAGGCGGCACGGCTTTAAGAATTATCTATGGCAGTCCGCGTTTTTCCGAAGATTTGGATTTTTCGTTGGTTAATGTTGTAAAGATAAAACCATTCGTCGAAGGACTATTTATTAAAGTTTTAGAAAAAATATCAAACCAAGGTATTACGGTAGAAATTGGTGAGCGCATTGGCCGGACTAGCGGCGGTTATTTTGGTTTGGCGACATTTCAACTTTTTACCTTCCAACCTATCACAATAGAAATCAATATTTCCAGTCGAACAAAAAAAAATTTACCATATGAAATTGACAGTATCGTCGGTGAGTTCGTTCCAACTTACTCGATAATTCATCTGGCACAAACTGAGATCGTTGAAGAAAAAATATTTGGAGCACTACTGATAAGGAAAAAGCCGCGTGATTTTTATGATTTTTATTTTTTAATGAGAAAAGGCATGCTAACAGTTGAACAAAAAAAACGATTGGCTCATTATCAATTGGAAGTACTGCGGGCGGCTAAAAAAATTAATTGGCGCAGAGAATTAGGGCCTTTTTTACCGGAGCATCAGCAGCCAATGCTGCGAAACTTTGATCAAGTATTGGTAGCGGAAATGAAGAGACAAATTGCCTAATAAACTATGTTATCAAAAGGAGATTTATTAAATGAATTCTAGAGAAAGAATTCCCAATCAACCAACAGAACCTTTGCCTGAATTACCGCCGCGTGGTGATGAAGTTCTTTTTGAACAAGAAAGAACACCAGAAGCCATCCTGTCTTTTGTTTATGCCGAACATACTTTAGAAAACGCGGAGGCTATCGCCAAAGCGCTGCTGGCTCACGGTGACATTATTGTGTTTGAGCTAGTCACAGACGAGTGGGATGATAAGGATGATATCGAAAGGAGGATGAATGAGGTTGCACAGCATGATGATGCCGATATAAATAAATTGTTAGGGGACGGCGATATAATGTTTGCCAGACTATTTCAATTTTTTCGAGGAACAAAAAAAGTAATCCGACTAATTGACGCGGAGGCGCTTTCACCTGAAGCGATCGCTCAGTCA
>CAYMXY010000020.1:5023-13971 GCA_964394525.1 uncultured Gammaproteobacteria bacterium
CCGAAGCAATAGCCATTGGTCAAGAATTATTTTTTGTAACAGCCGATACCAAAATTCTTGATTCATTGGTACAGAAACGATCAGTTGGTTTAGATCTTGAGGCGCGTGCGTTTATACGGAGAGAAGAATTAGTAATGAAACAACTTGAACAAATTATTAAAGAAACCGCTTCGTCTTCACCAGTACGCATTGCCGTTATGCAAGGGGCTGTCCATACCAGAGTTTCTCATGCTTTAGCAAGCAGCGGCAAGGTAAGTAGTATGTCACGTTCTTTTATTCCGGAGATAGCTTCAGCATTGGACGTTGGACCAAAACGAACACCAAAATATTCTTATGGTTACAGATCAGAAATTTTAAGAAGAAAGATGTTTAACCCAAAGCCATCAATTAGCCGAGAAATTATTGAACGTTCTTTATTAGAGGCTTATTTAAATGGACCATTTTATTACGCATTAGAATTTTATTTTTTATCGTCTAATGAACGAATATTCACCATCAGGCAAATTGTTGACGATTTCACCGCTGATGAACTTAGAAATATTTTAATGGATCTAATCGGTCGGCGTAGATCAAATGGAAGTTTTTTGCCAGAATCCAGTAGGCAACAAATAGAAGCTGAATATCAACGTTATCTCTTTGACGTGATAGCAAAACGTTTCAATTGCGAATTGCCGAGGCATCGTGGCCAATGGGAAGAATTTTTGCGCCTACTCGCTAAACGAAAAAAGTAGTTTAGATTGAATCAAAGCAAAGGCTGTGTTAGGCTGTCATTATGCCTCAATGTTCACATTGCCACGCTTCTTTTGTCATCAGTAACACAGATCAAACCTTCTACCGTTCTATGGATGTCCCGCCGCCAACGTTTTGTCCGCAATGCCGGCTAAAGCGACGGTTAGCGTGGCGAAACGAGCATAACTTATATCAACGCCAGTGCGACCTATGCCAACGACTGATAATTTCAATTTACCGACCCGATAGCCCATACTCGGTCTATTGTCAAGAATGTTGGTGGAGTGATCGTTGGGAGCCGCGCGCTTATGCTCAAGATTATGTCTGGTCAAAAGATTTTTTCACGCAATATGATGCGCTTCGTCGCCGTGTGCCGCGTGTTGCTCTCACCAATACTAACAGCGAAAATTCAGAATATACTAACTACGCCGGCAACAACAAAAATTGTTACCTGATGTTTGCTAACGCCTTGGGGGAAAATGAAAATTGTGCTTACGGCGTTGGTTCAGGTAAATGTCACGATTGTTATGATACGGTAAATGTCTACGAAAGTGAGTTGGTGTATGATTGCAGTGATTCAAAACAATGTTATCGGGTCGTCGGAGCGGTTAATTGTCAAAACTGCATCGAAAGCTGGTTTATGGAAGATTGTAATAATTGCCAGTACTGTATCGGCTGCAAAGGTTTACATAATAAACAATATTGCATCTTTAATAAACAGCTTACACCTGAAGAATATCGGCGTGAATTCACGCAAATGCAATTGCATACCCGCAGCGGTTGGCAGACAGTGCAAAATCAATGGCGACAATTTCGTTTAACTCAACCCAGTCGCTATTCTCATCAACTTAAAGCTGAACATTGCACCGGCGATTACATCACCAATTCAGCATATTGCTCAACTTGTTTCGACGTCAACGAAACTGAACATTCCAAATTTATAAAATTTTCCATCGGCCAAGTACGCGAAAGTTACGACGTTTCCTACACTGGCACAGCGGAATTGGGGTATGAATGTTTGAGTTTGGTGGATGCGTATAATTGTCGTTTTAGTAATATCGTTTGGTGGAGTGTGCGGGAATTGCAGTATTGTGAGTTGTGTTTCTATTCAACTGATTGTTTTGGAAGTGTTGGTCTACGCAAGCAGCACTATTGCATTTTGAACAAATTGTATAGCCAAACAGATTATGCGGTGATGGTTAAAAAAATTATTGAGCAGATGAATAGTTTGCCGTATGTCGATGCAACTAACCGAATGTATCGTTATGGTGAATTCCCTCCGCCGGAACATTCACCATTTACTTATACCGAATCTGTCGCCGAAGATTTTTTTCCATCTGTCAATAATCAAACTAAAACTTTTACCGAATCGCCAGCGGCTTTACCAAATTCCATTCATGACGTGACTGATGCCATATTGCAGCAAACAATTATCTGCGCGCCAGAAGGTGGGTGCGGCAAAGCTTTTAAACTGATTGCTCCAGAACTGGCGTTTTATCGTCAGCTAGGATTGCCACTGCCGCAATACTGTTTTAACTGCCGTCACCAAGCGCGGTTGAAACATAAAAATAGTGTGCAACTCTGGCAACGGCAATGTATGTGTGTGTTACCTAATCATAGCCATCACGCGGCTGGCAGCCATTGCGTTAACCGATTTGAAACAACTTATTCCCCAGACCGCCCAGAATTAGTGTATTGCGCCGACTGCTATAAAAAAGAGGTTTATTAATTCCACTTGGTGATCAATTTTTTATAGATCGTTTTGGCTTGGGCTAATGCCTTGGAATTATAATCTTCGCCAAAAGCATAACTGATGAAAAAAATTTTTTTTGCGCCAGCTTGAATAGCTTCCTTAGTATTTGATTTAATAAGACTGGCCTGTTCATCAGCATCATTTACTCCTTGAGCGCCGGCTTCAGTTACCCAGATTGGTTTGTTGATGTTGAATTCATCCAACATGGTATGATAAGCGTTGACATTGAAATATGCATTGATGATGGGATCATCAGCGCTTTCCGGAGAAATATGATGGATATTGCCGATGGTGAAATATTTTTTAGCGGTAGGGTGAGCGGTGAATAAATCATAGTAAAAATTAAGCATTTCACCTTCCTGCTCGGTGCTGGCGCTGGCTGCTCCGGCTATCAAGATATTCGCGTTCTTGTCAGCTCGTCTAATGGCTAAAGCGGTGCGGCGCAGTAATTTATAGTATCCATCCGTTCCATCTTTATAGAAGTCTAGCGAGTCGCTACCCGGTAAATCCGGCTCGTTCATCACTTCCCAATAACGAACCGGCAAAGTTAATTTTGGCATATCGCGTTTGCCGTCGCCGTCGTAACGTTCCACCATAGCTTTTACCCATCGTTCATATTCATCCCAATCGTAAGGATTGCAACGAAACCCCGGCAGATATTCCACCCGACCTTTTTTACTGGCTTCTTCGTTAGGCAAAAATTGATCCTGCTCCGACACCTCACAGCGTTCACTGTTTTCATAACGCACTTGATCCCAAGCGACAAACGGCCAAATCGTAATTAACAAATTGATATTATATGTCTGTGCTTTAGTAACCACGTCATCCATAAAATCCCAATCATAATCGCCGCCGTCTTCTACTTGCATCATCTCCCACACCGCCGGGCCGGGATGAGGTCGCAACCAGCCGGCGCCAACATCTTGCAGATATCCAAAATTATCATCATCCAAACTGGCGCCTAAAAAACCAAATTTATTTGCACTGTTATTATTATTCTCACCAGTCGTCGCGCCCAGCGCCAAGGGCATAACTAATAACATGAACAAAAATTGATATTTAGGCATAAATCTTTTTAAAAGTTAGTTGTCAAAAGTATAACAACTATAGTAAAATTAGGCCAGTATAATAAATTATGAACGAACAAAAAATAATTAAACGTCAACCAAACAGCAGCACGGTTGAAGCCGAACATAAACGGCATATTGTGGTTGAAGTTGGTCCCCAGGGCGAACCGATGTTTAATAAGGGCAGCCGTCAATTACAACCCAATGAACGTTATATAGCAGTTGAAAAAGATGGTCGAGTTTTGGCTGATTTGCAGAGAAATCTTACAGAATTCGGGGAACAGGCTCAAGTAGTGCAAGGAGACGCGCGTCATTTACCTTTCAGAGATCAATCAATACACGAACTTGTTTTTATGAATGTTTTTGGTGATTGTAGAACTTTGAGCAGAACTTCGTTAGAAGAATTTTTAGCCGAAGCCAGACGTGTATTAATGCCCGGTGGATTATTAAGGATTATTGAAACCTTGACGCCGACTTATCAACCGCTTCACATTAATATTCCAAGACAATTTGGAGAGGGGTTTAGTGCCGATGACAATTTTTACAGACAGGCTGGGTTTGCCGTTCACTCAATTGGGGATAGTCAAAAGGAATTAAGTCTATATGATAACTCGCCGGCATTTATTGCCCCAGACGCTTATTATTTATTTTTGCAAAAAATCAACGGCTCACAATAGCAATCATTAGATTTTTAAGTAGTCCAAGGTTAATGAGTAATTTGTGAAATATTTTTCCAGCTTAACACGTTTCCCTGCTTACGCAGCTGAGTTTGACTTCCCCCATAAATCACATAACCTCGGTCTGTAGACATACCAGCTAAGTCTGTCCAATACTGCAGTCCCTTAAAATAATCTATATTAATCGTTTTACCAGATTGTCAATTGGATTACCAATTTGTCAGAATGTAGACGTACAAGGGAATCGAACCGTGTTTTCCGGTCCTTTTTAACGCGTCAGGCCAAGCACTATATAATGACCCGGCCCAACTTGCTGTAGAGTAATCCAATCCACACCACGCAAAACACCAGCTAAGGGAGATTCTATCCAGACAATGCCTGGTTTTTCCATAGTAGCCGCTTCTAAAGGACTCGCCTTAAGTTTTTGTAAATCAGCAGCTGTCATTAAAGAGCCAATTTTTCCAGATGCAGGATCTTTTTCATAAATCCAATATCCTTCCGATCTTTCCTTAGCTAAATATACATGGTAACCGTTGGTTTCTCGTGTGACAACAATATGTTGTCCTCTGGTATTGCCATAAGGAAAAAATTTTCCACGGCGTTCTGTAAAATAAGATTTTTGGACAATACTATTTTTTTCTCCTGGTCGAGCGTTTGGATTAATCTCTATATAATCAGAGCCTCGTGGTGTAGAAACCTTTCGCTCTGGATAAGGTGTCTCTACTCGAGCAGGTTGTCGTGATTGAACTTGATCAAATGATCGTGGTGGTATAGCTTCGGGCATTGGACGAGATATGATAGGCGGAGGCAATTCTCTTTTACGAAGAGGATGTAATGGTGATGGAGTTAGTATAGCTGGTTGTCCCGTAGTTATAGTCCTTTGATATCGAGATGTTTCTGGTTCTGCCCTTTTTGTTCGAATTTCTGTTTGAACAGGAACAGGGATAGATGTCTTTGGACGGGACTGTCCTGGTGATGGAGTTGATGTAGCTGACTGTGCCGTTGGTATCGGTTTCTCTAGTCTTGCTCTGGGTTGAAATAATCCCCTCCATCTCCAATACCGTGCTAGTACTTTACGTATATACTGATCTACAGTTTCTTTTCCCTTAACGCCTTGTCCGCCCTTGCTTAAAAAAAGGGTAGTTTTTGGCAACTGTGTTTCACCAGTTCTTTCTCGATATGCTTCAGTAAGTGCCTGCACTAAATCTGTCCCCAATAAACCAGGTTCTTTTTCTTGCTCAAGAGTCTCTCTAATAGCTGCATCTGGAAATTTTTTTTCCAATCCTTGATTTCTCACAAATTGTTGCATGGCTGCTTCAGTGGCAGAAATATCTTTGGCAGGCGAACCATCTGTTTGATACCGAAGTAGATCACCGTCAACTACCAGACTAGGTTCATTAGCTACTGTTCGTAACATCATCTGAATTTTGGTATTACGGTGCGAGAAGCGTCCAGCCTTATAATCACCAATCACCGATCCAATATTATCACCATACTCTCCTTGTAACCGCACACAATATTTAATACCCGCTGCCACGGCATAAACGGGATCGTCCAGTAAACGTTGTTGTCGTTCGTATATTTGTATCCACGTTAATGCATCACGCTCCTCTTCTAAAAACGTGCCTAC
Organism: uncultured Gammaproteobacteria bacterium; assembly: GCA_964394525.1. Lineage (GTDB taxonomy): Bacteria > Patescibacteriota > Patescibacteriia > UBA9570 > UBA9570 > CAYMXY01. The sequence continues at coordinate 10,880 of CAYMXY010000020.1, forward strand.
CACATTCACTTGCATTGGCCCGAGTGTAGAAATACGCAATTGCGCTTCAGTAAGGTAATGGTCAGGAATAACCTGAAATAGAACAGGGTATTTATCCTTTACCTCAATGATCGCATCATGTAATAACCCCACAACATCTCGTTCTCTGGTACAGCGGCGCGCTTTTGCCTTATACCGATCAATCAATGTCTGCATATCTTTTGGAAAATCTACAGTGTCTCCAAGAAGCGGGATCCTTGCTCTTAGTTTTTGTTCAGCGTCTTCAACCTCTTGTGCCATATTTTCAACAATGCGAGGATTTTCTTGAAAACCACTTTCAACTTGGATCATCGCCAGTATAAAAGCTATTTTTGAATATGTCAGTGGATACTTCGCTTGCCGCATAGCTTCTATCACAATTTCAGCCCATTTTTCGGCATCAACACTCCTGGTTCTTTCATTGGCGCTTATCGCTTTAGTGATAGCTGCTTTGGCTTGAGCTTCAGTAATAAGATCTTTTGGATCCACTTCTAATAGTGTTACTTCATGACTAACTTTTTGTTCTTCTTTTGCAAAATCAATATCAACATCGCCGGATTCAATTTTGAGTATTTCATAACGACCGTCAGCTAATTGTTGGGCAAGAATGGTATATGCATTTAGTTGACGCCCAAAGTAATAGTTTGGATAATAAAAGGTGCATAGGTTGTCATCACGTTTTGTTTGAATTATTCGAGGGCGATCTTCAAAATACTCCCGACTAACAACATCCCCTGGCTCAAGTACGCCTGGAGCTTTAATCTCTACTAGAGACGACTGGACAGTTTCTTTTATTTCATGTCGCTGGGTATATACTATGCTGCCTCCTCCCCCTACTACAGCTAAAAACGCTAAAATTTTTCTCCAGTTGGGAGATTTTTCTCCGACTTCTCTAGCTCTAGTTCTAGGGCGTTCTTGGTTATTTGGCATGCCTTCTTTTTATCAAAAAATATGAAAAAAATCAATGACTCACAATAATTGTTTATACTGTAGCGAAATAAAAAAAGAATTGACAAAATATAAATTTATTGCTAAACTTTCTATAATATGGGTGAAAAAAGATCTACTCCTCCGGTAGGAGAACAACTACGAACTGGGCAAGATGTCTTTATTAGTCGTAGTGGCAGTGGAATCGAAAGTGCAAAGATTATTGGGTCAGATGCAGAAGGAAATGTTCGCGTGGGAATAGAAACTACTGGTGGTGTGATTGAACATGATGTTGATCCAGATCAATTCAAAGCTATGAATGCTCCTGGACCAAAAGATATGATAGGCGCTTTATTATTATTACGGGAAGAAGAAAAATCACGTTTATCTACCGGTACAACTTCGCCGACGGAATCTTATCTTAAAAAATGGGCTCAAGAACAGTTACGGTTAATGAGTGAAGGAGAAGCAGAACATGAGAATGTGTTGAGTGCTGTCAAGGTGGAAGTGCTGCGGCAAGCAAGTGAGCGCTGGGGAATAAAAGCTAGCACAATCGAAGGAGTAATTAGCGGCCGATCTGAACGGTTACCTAATTTAGAGAGTAGATTGGGTAGAGCCAAAAACTTTAGAGATGAAATGGATATGATATTAGCGGAAGCACGTGACAGAGGCTCATCTCCGGAAAAAATTGTTGAACTGAAGACTGCTAGAGAGTTAATGGATGGAATTTGTGCCAATGTCAACGCTGAAGTACAAAGCCTGAAAAGTGGGGGATTGTTTGAATTGTTGAGAGCTGTCGTGATAATGCAGAGATATTTGACGGAAAAACAGAAATAAAGTTCTACATTGACCATTGATGTTCCTTATTCACGCAAAGCCGTCACCAGTGCCGGAATATTTTCCCGCACACGGCGGTAGAAATCAGCCAGCGGCGGAAACCACTTTTGCCAAGTGTCTTCAAGTTCTTGCAAAGCATTGACGGCGCGGTGCCAGTTTTCACCCTCGGCAGTTTCATGGTTGGCGGTCGCTTGTCTAATGGCGTCGTAAGCTACAATTGATAAAATTGACACTTTAATATAGGCTACTGCGCTATCATCAGTTGCTTCCATATATAAATCATCAAACTTAACTTCCTCTGTTATAAAGATTCGCCAAAATTGATGATGCTGCTCTATAAAAAAAATCGTTTCCCAAGTTATGCCTTCAACTGGTTGCTGATTCATCCTATCTCCAGTTATTAATTTGCCCATTAATATTTTTTTATCATCTTTTAATCGTTCCAGCATAGCTGTTATTTCATCATGATGTTGTAATAATTCAAAAAATTTAGAACAGATGGGCGGTATGGTAAATTCACCACCGGTAGAAAAAATATATGGCAATAACGCAGCGCCCTCCAAGCTTTTTAATACTCTTAAATAATCGCGTAGCAGAGCGGACTTCTTGGTTAGCGATTCCGCCTGATCAGGTTTAGGATCATAAACATATTTAGCCACTTCTTCCATGTCGATTCGTGCTTGTTCAACAAGAGGCTTACTTTTCTCTTCAGAAACAGCGTCGCGAATAGCCGGTATCCATTCATTATTTACGGAAAGCAAAATATTAGCCAGACGCCATAATTTTCTTTCTTGAGGTGTTGGCGCTCGAGGCTCGCCGCTTTTACCAATTGTCATAAAAATAAATATACAGCCAGACGGCAAAATTTGCAATATTGTGAACACGCAATCAGCATAGTGTAAATTAATCTTTAATGCTAGAGTAGAGCACATGAATTGGTCAAGTTGGCGACAACGTGAATATCGACGCTTAATTTCTCAACGTCAAATTTATGTTGATTATACTGGCGGAGGGCAATGCCCAGTTTCTATTTTAAAAAAGTATCAGCAGCTTTTACTTACCACTGTTTTTGGTAATCCTCATTCTTTTAATCCAACTTCTTTGCATACCACCGAACTAGTGGAAAAAACACGGCGACGCATTCTTGATTTTTTTAACGCGGGAGACGACTATGATCTTATTTTTACGGCTAATGCCACCGGCGCTTTGAAAATTTTAGGAGAATCCTACCCTTGGAGCAGTAACACAACTTATCTTTTAGCGCGTGATAACCATAATTCCGTTGCCGGAACGCGTGAATACGCCAAACG
>CAYMXY010000021.1:0-2971 GCA_964394525.1 uncultured Gammaproteobacteria bacterium
GATGTGACTTCTTACTGGATCTGCCGACCAGAAGGAAAATATCGTGAACAACCGCCTTGTTGCGCGCACCAACGCATTACTTCCTTAAATCAAATTAAATTTTAATCAAACAAATTTATGTACGAAGAAACAGAATTCAACGGCATAACTTATACTAAGTATCCTCCCATCCAAGGTAAAGGCTTATATATCGAGGCCGATTTGCCTAGAGTAACGCGCGATGGACTTTATGATTTTTTATCAAGTTTAGAACGCGAACAATTTTTAGGATATATCGGTTCTAATCCGCGGCATCATTTTAAGCGCGGCGAAGAAGACCGACGGTGGTATGAAATGGTCTATAAACCGAATAGCACTGCCGCTGTCTTGGTGCATGCTTCCAATTAATAGTCATGCAAATTTACAGCGTCTCTGAATTCGTTCACGGCATCAATGAACTGCTGACTGGCATTCCAGCCTGCGTGCAAGGAGAGGTGAGTAATTTTCATGTGGCGCAAAACCGGTTTATTTGGTTTGAATTGAAAGACGAAAAATCGTTTGTCAGTTGTTTTATGATGACATTTCAGTTGGATCAGCGCATTGAAGATGGGATGGAAATTCAAGTAATCGGCCGGCCGGGGTTATTTGCCAAATCCGGCCGTTTTCATTTACGCGTCAATAAAATACAAGTGATGGGTAAGGGTTCTTTGCGCCGGCAATATGAATTGCTCAAAGAACAATTAACCAAAGAAGGGTTGTTTGATCCGGCGCGCAAGCGCCCGCTGCCAAAATTTCCTGGTGTGATTGGTTTGGTGACATCGCCAGATGCCGCGGCCTATAGCGATGTACTGCGTATTTTGAAAAATCGTTGGACCGGTTTGCGCCTAGTGCATTTTCCAGTGAACGTGCAGGGAGATGAGGCTGTGCCAAGTTTGGTTAAGGCTTTTCAACAGATCAATGCGCATTTCGCCACCAAACTTGATTTGGTAATTATCACGCGCGGCGGCGGTTCCATGGAAGATCTGCAATCATTTAATAATGAAACGGTGGTGCGAGCGGTGTTTGCTCTTAAAGTGCCTAGCATTGCCGCCATTGGCCATGAACGTGATGTCACTTTGGTCGAGTATGCCGCTGACTTGCGAGCCGCCACTCCGTCGAACGCCGCCGAGCTGGCTGTTCCGGATAAACGCGACGTGATTTATCAAATCAACACGCAAATAAAGCAGCAGCGTCGTGATCTGGCGCAATTGTTAGAACAATATCGCCAACGAGTTAACGCTAGTGTTACCGTGTTGGATGATCAAGTGGCGCATTATACTCTTAACGTTCAAGCGGCTACTCAAAATTTTCTGCTGCAAGCGCGCCAGTGGCAAAATTCCATTCAATCATTACGACAAAAAATTGATCATCAACAGGCTTTGTTACATTCCCTTAATCCAAAACATGTGCTACGGCGCGGTTATTCAATCACTACTACTGCCGCTGGTACTATTGTAACTTCCGTGCGCCAATTAACTGGCGGCCAGCCTTTAACAACTCAACTAGCCGACGGCCAGGCTGATTCTCAAGTTACCTCGGTAACAGTAAAGTAGACCACTCCGCCAGATCATGCTATATTGAAAACCCTATGGCTAAAAAAATAGCAAAAAATGAGGCAGATTTCGAAGCGCAATTTCGCGCTTTAGAAAAAATTACTGCTGATTTTGAAGCTGGCAAATTCGATTTGGCGACCGGCCTAAAAAAATTTGAAGCCGGTCTGGCATTGGCCCAAACTCTGAAACAGCATTTGACGGAAGTCGAACAAACAATTGAAACGATCAAGGGGAAATATCATGAGCTTGCATCCGAAGACGCCACCAAGGACTGAAGTAGCGCACGTTGGCTCGGCACAGGAAGGTTTTGAAAAAACTGCTGCCGACGAAACAACATCGCGCCGTGGTTGCCGCCACCGATTGCGTGGTTGTTTTTTGAAAACGCTGCTGCTAAGCAGTGTGGTTATAATTATTAGTTTGATCGGTTTTTACGTTTCACAACCACGTTACTATAATATATTAATTATCGGTTCCGATCAGCGCGCTAACGAGCGTGCCCGCTCCGACGTTTTACTGTTGGTGGCTATTCCGAAATCACGCCGCGATCAGTTATCGCTTATCACTATTCCCCGCGACACTAAAATTGAACACTCCGAAAAAGGACTGCAAAAAATTACCCACTTTTACGCCATGTGGGATGACTCCACTGATCGGCTGGGAAATCGTGCACTCACCACCCAAGTGGTTGAAGACTTACTAGACATCCACGTTCAAGGTACTGTTGAAGTTACCTTTGACAGTTTTGATGAGTTGATTGACTTGCTTGGTGGAGTTGATCTTGGACAGGGCAACCTGACTGGCGCCGACGCTGAAGAGCTAGTGCATAATCGGTTTGTTCAGCCAAGCGGCGACTTTGGCCGCGCCGCCGAACAGCGTGACATTATTAAAAATTTGCTGCCAAAACTATACCAACCAAGTAAGGCACGGGCAGTGTATGAATACTTTTTAACGTCTGACCGCGCCCGTTTGACTATTTCACGTCCGTCGCTAATGGCTTTTGGGTTAGCATACTTAATTGGCCACCGCGGACGGCTGTCTCCCGGTGAATTGAACGAAGCGGCTTTGCCCGGCACTGGTACACGAATTTATACACCAAGTTTCGACAAATCACTGTATTACTGGGAGCTTGATGATGCAGCCACCAAGGCTTTAAGTGACCGGTATCTGCGTTGATTATGTTCAAGGCCTCCCCATTCAAATTACAAATGTACGCCACCTGTCCACAGCAGTTCAAGTTCACTTATGTTGATGGTTTAGCTGATGAATATAAAAAACCCAAACCATATTTAACGATGGGCGCTCATGTGCATAATAGTTTGAAAGATTTTTATGAACAACTAGAGCCGCCGCAACGAACTTTTACAGCCCTAGAAAAAATTTTACGCAAACGCTGGCGGGAA
>CAYMXY010000021.1:2982-6562 GCA_964394525.1 uncultured Gammaproteobacteria bacterium
CGCCGAACGCGACTGGGGTTTGAAAGCGTTGCAAATGTTAAAACTGTTTGTGTATAAAAATGATGTCAGCCAAACGCCGCTGTTACTGGAAAATTTTTATGAGACCGATTTGCGAGATGACGTTAGTGTGCTTGGACGAATTGATCGAGTGGATCAAACAGAAGCCGGTTTGCATGTGATTGATTACAAAACCGGTCAATATCGACCGGAAGAAATTTCGCCGCAACAATTATTAATCTATGCCATGATAATTCGCGCTCAACAACCACTGCCGGTTTATCAGGCGTCCTTTTTATTTTTACCGGTTAATCAGTGGTACAGCATTAAAATTTCGGATGACATGTTTACCGATGTTGCCGCCGATCTTCTTGCCCGAATTGACCAAATCAAGAACGATCAAGCATTTACGCCGCGAATTAGTAAACTCTGTCGGCACTGTGATTTTATAGAAATTTGCCCAGCGGCCACAGCGGCTAAACAATTTATCCAAAACAACTGCGCCGTCTAATTATGAGCACTGCGGCTATTGTTTATGATCTTGAAACCAAACGCACCTTTGCTGAGGTGGCTGGCAGCAGCAACAAATTCCGTCAGTTGGAAATTTCTTTTTTAGGAGTTTATTCGTACAGTCAAAATCGTTTCTTCAGTTTTTTTGAAGCGGATCTCCCAAAATTGGAACAAATTATTACCATCGAACAGCCTACCATCATCGGTTTTAACACGATTCGCTTTGATAATCTGGTACTACAACCGTATTTCCCAAAACTGCAATTAGCTAGTTTGCCGCAAGTGGATATTTTAGATGATATTCACCGCACCCTTGGCTTTCGTATCAAACTTGAAAGTGTGGCGCAGGCTACTTTGGGCGAAGGAAAATCTGGCACCGGGCTAGACGCCATTCGTTATTATCGAGAAAGCAATTGGACGTCTCTACAAAAATACTGCTTGGAAGATGTGCGCATTACGCGGGATATTTACGAATATGGTTGCCGCCATGGTTACATTTTATATACCTCGGGAGGTGATTGTTACAGAATGCCAGTGCATTGGTCTGATCAACCAACTATCGCGCAACAATTACAAACCGCTTGGGAGCAACACCAACGTATTACCATTACTTATCTAAATCTTACCGAACAGAAACGTTCCGTTGTCACAACTTCAGCCGATATCCTTGGTTATGATCAAACTGGTGTAGAGGCGTATGCTTATGCCTTTGATCGAAAAGTTTTTTACACTTTTGACCGAATTCTTTCAATCACTGTCAGCGAAACTAACCGGTCTGCTTATCAAGCGACACTATTTTCATAAAATAAATAGTGCCGCCGCTAATCTCATCTTTTGAAAAAAAGAAAAATGTCCTCGCCCAAACGTAGAGGCGATTGGAGCAGTGGCCGAAACACCAACTTTTGCCGCCGCACCAACATCTGCCGCCGCTCGCATTGATAAAATTGACCGGCCATGCACCATGGCAGATAACGGCAAAATACTTGGACCAAATATTTCAACCAAAATACGTTCCGGTAATTGCTTAAATTGCCCAATAGTAGTAATGCGCCATGACCGTAAAATTTTAGCAGTCCGGCGGCCTATCCCGGGCAACATTTCAATTGGTACTGTGCTGGTAGTAGAATACGACATACATTTTAGTTATGGTAATTACGAATAATACCTAATACTTTACCTTGAATAACCACATGACGTACTTTAATAGGTTCATACTGCGGATTACGAGGTTGTAGTCGCACATAGTTTTTTTCCCGATGATATTCTTTCAGAGTGGCTGTGCCGTCTTCTAATAATGCCACCACCACATCGCCATCATTGGCATAATCCTGTTTTTCTACTACCACATAATCACCGTCGGCAATAAGACTTTCAATCATTGAATCACCTTTGACTTTCAAAACATAAGCGGCTCGGTTACGAATCATTTCCTGTGGCACCGTCATAGTGGTGCTGCGATCTTCGATTGCTTCAATTGGCTCGCCGGCAGTAATCAATCCAACAACTGGCAAGTTTATGCCGGTGCTGTTGTTGCTAATCCCGCTCACTTCCTCGGTTATCTTCATATCGCGCGCTCTGCCAAAACCTCGTTCCAGTGAGCCCATCTCTTCCAATTCAGTAAGATGTTGATGCACGGTAGCTAAAGAATTTACCCCTATTTTTTTACGAATCTCTTCAAGAGTCGGAAAATAGCCGTTTTTTAGACGAAAATTTTGAATGAAATCTAGAATTTGCCGCTTCTTCTTGGTAATATTCATAAATACATTGTAACCGAACAAAAACCGAAGTCAAGTACTTCGCCTTTTATCCTGTGGATAACTCTAATTATGCCCTGTTTATGGGTTTAATGTGATCGCACCGGTTGAATAATTGACGATCAAATCGTAATAATCGGCTGGCAGAGAGCCGATGGGGGTATAGGATAAATTTGAAACTTGATTAACAAGATCATCAAGTTGAAGAGTAGATAACGTGTCTGGATAAGAACCGTTGGTGGCGTAATATTCTGCCAATTTTTTTGAACGCGCTCGGCTGTTTGTTGAAGCTGTGCATCAGCGGCATTTAGATTAGAGTCACCTGCAGTAGCATTATTGTTAGAGTTGGTGGTGGCCGAAACGGCTGTGGCGGCAGCATTGGCCGTGGTGGTTGTTTCGGGAATAATATTGGTATTTGTATTAAGTGTTTCATCACTTGGTTGAAGTAAGCTGCTATCGTTGGTTGGCGCGGCGTCAGTAAAATCTTCTTGCTGAAGCTCTGTTCGGCCAGCCGCGTTGGTTTGCACACCGATGATTGTGCCAGTTGGACAACCACAGGCAGCGCAGGCCACAAATCCTTCCGGTGGCGGTGTTACTTCAACGGCGTAGACTGTAATATCAAAATTGGTTTGATAATAATCAGCGATCACTTGCGTATCAAAATTATTCCCCCACGGCGCTGCTTCGCATTGTTTCAATGCCAATTCCATCCAAAAACTTTCATCAGTTGCAGTTGAATTAGAATTATTAGTATTCGCGTTATTCGTATTAACGATTTCTGAAGGTGTGTTAAATAAATTGCAACCTGCTAAAATTAGCGGCACGGCGCCAACAATTATTATTTTCAAATTTGTCCTCTTCATACATTAAGTATGGCGCAGACTAGTTACGTTGACAATAGCAAATAAATTGGCTAGCCTAGACAAGCACTATTAAGTGCTTGCCGACGTGGCGGAACTGGTATACGCGCATGGTTTAGCACTGTCAATAAGAATTGTCAGTAAAAAATAGACGGGCTTGGAATGGTGACGTGATATGTCAACACTTTTCCAAACCCGCATTTCATCCTCTATGTATTGTTTCATCGCCTCGGCGCATTGGCGTTGTTACTTGCGCCGGTGGTTCCTGAGCACCACGGCGAGGCAGATGAGGCGCTCCTTGTCATCGTCATCCATCGCCATGTACAGAGCGAGGAGCCGCCCGACGTCAGGCGGCGTAGGCGGCGCGTGCTCGTTGATGACGCTCGCGAGTAGAACGTCGAGGTTCGTGTCGAGCGCCTTCGCGATCTGCTCGATCGCGTGCGTGGTGAGCGTCAGCTC
>CAYMXY010000021.1:6624-13721 GCA_964394525.1 uncultured Gammaproteobacteria bacterium
GGGAGATGGTTTCGGACGCGACGTCTGCCCCGAGACGTTCCGCGAGCTGCACCTGCGTGAGGCCGGCGGTGATCCGCAGTCCGCGAAGCGCTTCAGAGAGACGGTGAGCGAAGTTGTTTGCTCCTCCGTCACGCGGCGTGGTGGTCTGTGAAGAACGGCGAGCGCACATGGTTTCCTCCAAAAATCAGTTGTTCAAGAACACGAGTCAAGCAGGTGCGTTCTACCAGACTCGAAATGAACGCCAACCACTTTACTTCAAATAAATGAAGTGGTCAACTATACTACTTTTCAAAGCTGTGCCAGATATTCCTCATGCTTAATTTTTATTAAGCCTCCGCTAACGCAACCAATAATTTTTGCGCTTGGTCAGATAATTCTTTATTTATTAGTTGGCCGTTTTCATTAAACTGTTGGTAGGCGAAAGTAATATTCAATTCACCACATTGCTGTAGACCAATATAATTTAATAACGCACGTAAATGTTCGCCCGCGCGCGCCCCACCAATGGCGCCCGGTGAATAAGTAATAATAATGTATGGTTTATTTTGCCATTCATCCCACAAATAATCGATTGCGTTTTTTAACACCGCCGAATAGCTATGATTATATTCCGGCGAAACAAAAATATAGCCTGCGCTGGCCGCCATGTTATTAGACCAGCGTTGCGCTATCGGATTAGTGAATTGTCTGTGAATCGCCATGGGCGGTTTTGGTTCATCATAAAATGGCAAAGCAACATCACGGAGATCAAAAAATTCCACCAGCAATTGCGCTTGTTGATTTACCTCATCCATTAACCACTTAGCGACGGTGTGGCCAAAGCGTTGTTGACGCGTTGAGCCAAGAATAAGCGCCACCTTTTTCATATTATTCAGCATAGCAAAAAAATTGATCTTCTGCTAGAATTGGACGCGCGCGCTGTTTTGAAAAGCGCTGCCGCCGAAGTGGTGGAATGGTAGACACGTACGGTTCAGAGCCGTATCCCAGCAATGGGGTGAGGGTTCGAGTCCCTCCTTCGGCACCAAAACTTAGGAATGGCCAAGCCACTCCAGTTCAAAAAAATTTATTTCGTTAATTAAAGAGTGCATCGGGCAATCACAATTATGCGCTCTTGGATTGAGACATAACGTAGCGCTAATCAATGTTTCTTGTTGCAAATCTTCTGGTAAATAATAATTGTAAACATCCCACTCTTTTGATTGATTATTATTAATCTTAGCCGTAGGCGGCGCAACCACTTCCTCCGCCACGCATAAATAAATCTGCCGGCAAGTTGAACATTGCATTAAGTTGGCGTTACGAACCGGCATGGCTGCGCGCGGCGGCAAAGCAAATTGCGCCAACTGGTTAATTGTTCCAATCGCCTGACAATAAGAACAATGGGGGTCTGCTATCATAGAAGTTCATTTAGTATTGTAGCAAAACTTGGCACTACTTGTCCTATGGTGTTCAGTTTTTGCGGAGACCAGGCGTTACTATCAGGCAAAATGTATACAAAGATGCCGGCGGCAGCCGCGGCCTGCGCCCCACTTAATGAATCCTCTATCACCACGGTTTCTTCCGGCCGCGTTTGCAAAGCAGCCATGGTTTTTTGATACGGTTCCGGGTGTGGTTTACCAAAGGTAACATCTTCAATGGACGTGAGTTGTTGAAAATACTCGTACAGCCCGTGATGGCGCAACAGCCGTTCAATCACTCGCCGCACTGCACTGGAGGTCACCCCTAACTGATACCGCTGCGCTAAACTTTGAACTGCTTCGATAGCGCCAGCCTTAAGCGGCACTCCGGTATCAAGAATATATTGCACAATCCAATCGGAAATTTTTTCTTGTTCTCGTTTAGGATTAAAGCCGGTGTGAGCAATACTATTCACCACATTAAATATCGCTTCCCAAGTAATGCCGGGCTGCACCACGCTATTAATTTTTTCCTGTACTGCAGCAGCAAATTTATTCTCCCACAACCAACGAGCCAACATAGCGGCATATACCGGTTCGCTGTCCATTAGCACACCGTCAAGATCAAAAATAACTGCTTTAATTTCCGTTTCGGCCATTTGATTGATTGATTGAAGTGGCGCGGTCGGGCGCTGGCTTGAAATTAATATCATCTATCAATGAATCGGCGAAATGATCAACGGTTAAATCGGCAGCTTCGTAATTGCTGATACCTAAATGGTTAGTTGCGCGAATGGCCACGACGGCCAAATCGGCTTGTTTAGCGGCGGTAATACCGCCATCGCTATTTTCAAAAACTAAAATGTTGCTGGCCGGCAGTTGCAATAACTTGGTACCATGGTGATAGGCGTCGGGTGCTGGTTTTGGGTTAGCTACATGATCGGCATGAACGATGTGATCAAAATATTGATGCAAATCGAGGGCATTGAATACGTGATCCACATAGGCTGCTTCTGAATTAGTTACTACTCCCATTGGAATGCGGCGTTCCATCATCAATTCCAAAAAACTAATTACACCGTCAATTAATTCGGTAGCCACTGCCGGATACTCTAAGGTAATTTCTACTTTGCGTTGATAAATTGGTTCGTATAAATCTGACGGCATGTTTAACCGCCGCGCTATCTCGTGAAACATAGTGCGGAAGCTGCCGCCGTAAACCACGCTGTCGCCCAGACTGGTCGGATCATAGCCGTACTCCTGCAACGACTGACGAAAAGCAGTAAGGTGCAGCTCTTCACTGTCAATAATAGTGCCGTCCAAATCAAATAAAATGCCGTGAAATGGTCTTTGCAAAGATTGCGGAAGCAGATTCATAAGTTTATCAGTTTAGCGATTTTTTCAAAATTGTCCAGCGCCGGAATGGCAGCGGCCGCGCTGCCGCCTAAATTTTTACCAAAATAGATTGTTTGAAAACCAGCCGCTGCTGCTGCCGTAATAGCGCTGATTGAATCGTCAATCACTAAACACTCCGCCGGTGCCGCTCCAAAATATTCCGCCACTCGTTGATAACATTCTGGGTTTGGTTTGGTTGCCACTACGTCATCTGCACCCACAATCACACTGATATATTTATTTAGTTGTTGCTGTTGTAACCAATTATTAATGTGTTGGTGGAAGGTGCTCGAGGCGATGCCGCATTTTAGGCCAAGTCGTTGTACTCGTTCCAAAAATTCATTCAAACCGATGGTTGGTTGAGTAGTGGCAGGATTATATACCACTCCAAAAAAATCCAAAATTAATACCTTGATTCTCTCAACCATATCTTTTTTTCAAAAAATTAGCTATTCGGTCTACACCTTTAACGATGTCTTCCTCGGTGCAACCAAAACAAAGGCGAAAATGACCCGCGCCAGTTGGGCCAAAGGCGCTGCCGGGCACCACCGCCACATGAGCTTCCTTCAAAAAATCAAGGGCTAGCTGCACATCATTTACCGTTTCTCCAGCTGGCGGTAAAAATTTTACAAATAAATAATAACTTCCTAACGGCTTAACATAAGTGAACCAACGTTTTAGCCGATCGAATTGCTGGCACATTAAGTCGCGCCGGCGTTGTAATACATCGCGTAACTCCACCACGCAGGTTTGGTCGCCTTGCGCCGCTGCCAAAGCGGCCAGCTGCGACGGTCGCGGCGCCGATACCAGAGTATTATCATGCACCTTCAGCATTTGCCTGATCAGACCGGCTTCGGCAAAAGTATAACCAACGCGAAAACCGGTCATGGCATACTCTTTGGAAAAACTAAAACAAGCAATTCGTTGATAACGCAGCCGTTCATCACCCACCAGCGTGGGGCAAGTAGCAGCGTCGTAGGTTAAAAAATGATACGGTTCATCGGTAATCAAAATTAGGTTATGTTGCAAAACCAAATCGGCAATAACGCGCAAATCGTCAGCGCTAAAGATATTGCCGGTCGGATTGTTAGGTGAACAAATAATTATTGCTTTGGTTTTTGAGGTTACCAATTTTGGCAGTAAAGCAATGTTTGCCGCCCAATTTTTTTCTTCCTGCAGCGGCCAATATACCGGCACGCCACCTGCCAAAACAATTTGGTCAATATAAGAAGAAAATCCCGGATCAGGCATTATCACTTCATCGCCCGGATTCACCACCACTTGCAAGGCCACCATTAACATTTCCATAGCGCCGGCGGAAATAACTATTTCGCTGCTTGGATCGGCGGTTACGCCAAAATCACGTTGCAGTTTTTGTGCCACGGCGGTGCGCAATGCCGGCAAACCAAGACTAGGGGAGTAATAGCCTACGGCGTTATCGTGCTGCAACGCTTCAGTCAGCGCCAAACGAATATGCGCTGGCGTAAGCCAATGAGGAATGCCCCAAGCAAACGGCACCACATCATCCATCATCGAAGCCAACAAAGCAATTTCTTTAATCGGGGAAATAATAATATTACGCACCCGTTCACTAATATGATCGGTACGTTGAAAAATTCCGGCTTGGGCCAATGCAGAACGGTTTGTGACTGTCATGTTTTCTTTATTCAACACACTGTTCTCGGCATCGGCCTACTTTCCCCTTTACGAGTATCATCGGCGCTGAAGGTCTTAACGGCTGAGTTCGAGATGGGATCAGGTGTTGCCCCTTCGCTCGAGACACCGAGAACATTGGGTTGAATAAATTGGAAAATCTTAAATGTACCGACAATATGTCGAGATGAAATGACTAATTAGTACCACTTGGCTCAACGCCTTACGACGCTTATACCTATGGCCTATCAACCTGGTAGTCTACCAGGAGTCTATGAATACTAATCTTGCAGACGGCTTCGTGCTTATATGCTTTCAGCACTTATCCAAACCGAACATAGCTACTCGGCAGTGCCCTTGGCAGGACAACCGATACACTAGAGGTTCGTTCTTCTCGGTCCTCTCGTCATGTTTTTCATGTATCACTACATGCATAGACTATATCTTCATCCGGTTTACGTTATTAACAGAACCGGAGATGGCGTTTGATAAATATTTCTCATTGCTGTTACTGATATTTATCTCACTTAATCCTGTCCATAAACAGGAATTAAGATCAGTCGTTACGGGGTCAAACCCAATAGTATTCTTTTTAATTGAAGCTTAGTTCGCTTATGGGGAGATTGATAATTATTATTTTGTATTTTTACAATACAATCTAACAACTTTTTTTTCTCTGCCAGAGATAAGTTTATTATTCGTTTCCCAAGCAATATTGTTAACGCATCACATAAGGCGTCGACTTGTATTTTTTTGAAACGAATAAACGGTTTCAATTTATTTAGAACACGAGCACATTGATTATACCCATTAATACGTAATTCGGTAATGCCATCATTACGTTTAGAAATATAACCAATCGCTAATTTCTGTTGTATCCAATACAATGGTTCAGCGTGACGTGTATCTTGATAGAAACAAATAGTACACATTAAACGCCATTCAGTTTTTGTATTGGAACGTTTTTTGATTTGTAACATTACACTACCGTCTCCATCAAGGAAACCGGCAATGTATGCTAAATCAGTTTTATGAATTTTGGATTGACTTCCCACGGTATTAACTTTTATTATTTCGGTCCTCAAGTATTATTATACTATCGAATCGAAAAAGCTTCCACCGTTATTAGCCATATTTTCAATCTCAATTACTTGAGAAAGTAGCAATGCCCTAATCGGGCTTACTAGAGAAGAGCCTGCGCAATATTCTACGCCCACAGCAGATAGGAGACCGACAATTCTGTTATTTGCTAACCGCCTCAAGTACTGTGAAATGCTCTGCGGCATGTTAACATTTCTGTTAACATCTGTCTGTCGCCAGACAGTTCGGACTATATCTTTCCTTCGATTCACCTTGTGGTTTCACTTAGGATCTTACGTATAGTCTCTGAGGAATCTGCAATTTTTTTTAAAAATTTGCAGCCTTTCCTGCTGATTATCTGCACTCAACACATTTTTACTCAGCATAATTTTTTAATTATAGCAAAGTAGTGTGAGATTCACTAATCCTCTATTGGTCTCTAGGATTATCCAGATTTTCCAGCATATAGTAAGATTTATAGACAGCGCGGTGGCTAATATTAGCCATTTTATCCACTGTCTCACGACGTTCTGAACCCAGCTCGCGTGCCGCTTTAATTGGCGAACAGCCAAACCCTTAGGAGCTTCTTCACCCCTAGGATGCGACGAGCCGACATCGAGGTGCCGAACCTGGTCGTCGATATGAGCTCTTGGACCAGACTAGCCTGTTATCCCCGGAGTAACTTTTATCCGTTGAGCTTCCGCCGTCCTATATCGTACGGTCGGATCACTAAGTTCCGCTTTCGCGACTGCTCGACATGTACGTCTTGCAGTAAAGCTGGCTTGTGCCTTTGCGCTATCGGTTCGATTTCCATCCGAACCTAGCCAACCTTTGTAAACGCCTCCGTTATTGTTTGGGAGGCAACCGCCCCAGTTAAACTACCCACCAGCTACTGTCTCCTCCCCCGATTCAGGGGGATAGATTAGAATTATCAAAACATCAGGGTGGTATCTCACTGGCGTCCCGATAAATCGGGACTCCCACCTATGCTGAACAGATGAAATAATAATCCAATAACAAGTTGTAGTAAAGCTTCACGGGGTCTTTTCGTCCAACTGTGGGTATCGAGCATCTTTACTCGAATTGCAATTTCACCGAGTCCCTCGTTGAGACAGTTCTCAAGTCGTTATGCCATTCGTGCAGGTCGGAACTTACCCGACAAGGAATTTCGCTACCTTAGGACGGTTCATGAATGGCTTTGCGTTTCATGTCGCCATGAAGATTGGACTATATCATCGTCCTATCCCGCTTTCGCGGGGGACGTCTGGCGTGTAGTCTCTGAGGATTCCAGATTCCGCAGTGATTGGAGTATCACTTGATCAGTAATCTTGCGATTACCGCCTCGATTCATTGTATTCCTGAGCTGAAGAATAACCTTCAACCCATCGATCGACAGGTGCTGCCCGGAGCTCATCAGTCGAATGATTCTGGTGAAAACCAGAAAGTCATTGTGTTTCCATGAGCGAAGCGGGTAGCAATGGAAGAAAGGAATTACCCTTTCCAATAAATCTGTTATGGAACGGACTTCGTAATAACAGACCCCATCGCGTCGATATCGAATCGTCCCTACTT
>CAYMXY010000022.1:0-236 GCA_964394525.1 uncultured Gammaproteobacteria bacterium
ATTGCAGCGGCTAATCGCAGCTACTCATAAAAAAAGCGGCACGGCCGTTACTACCGACAGTATTAGTTATCGCATTGGACCATGGCTTAACGCTGCTGGCCGAATTAATCATGCTAACGTGGCGGTTAAGGCGTTGTTAAGCGCCACTGCCGAGGAAGCAGATCAGCAAGCGCAAATGCTGGCGGCGACCAATGCCGAGCGCCAAACACAAACTGAGCGCATGTTCCAAGAAGCAA
>CAYMXY010000022.1:284-1447 GCA_964394525.1 uncultured Gammaproteobacteria bacterium
GCGCTATTTAAAAAAAACACCACCCCAATTATTACGGTTTATGGCGAACATTGGCCGCTTGGATTAATTGGTTTGATCGCTGGAAAATTGGTGACGGAATTTAACCGTCCTGCTTTTGTGTTGACCGAGAATCAGGGATCAATTTTTGGGTCAGGACGCAGTGTGCCGGGTGTGGATTTAATTAGAACTCTGCAGCAGATTGATAGTTTATTTGATCGTTACGGCGGCCATGCCATGGCTTGTGGTTTCACCCTAAAAAAAACGACCAGCCAAGCAGCTTTTACGGAAGCATTTTGCAAAACAGCACAAACCAGTTTAGTCGCTGTGGCCGCAGCCAATTTTTCAGAAAAAAAAATAACGGTAGCGGCCGAACTTACTTTAGCCGACCTAACATGGCAATTTATTGAACAGTTGGAGTGGTTAGAGCCGTTTGGTGAAGCCAATCCCGAACCGCTATTTGCTTTTCCAAATGTGCTGCTGGCGGATTGGCAAGCGTTAGGGGCGCGGCAACAACATTTACGAATGTTGCTAAGCGACGCTAAGGGTAAAACAGTAAAAGCAATTGCTTTTGGGATGGGGGATAAAGTCAGTAATTTAGCTATCGGTAACCAGTTGACAATAATAGGCACCGTCGGCGTAAACGAATGGAACGGCAATCGCGAAATCCAAGTGTGTGTGAGTGAGATGCAATCATGAACCGAAGTCGTTATTTTTGGAATGTTTATGTGTGTTTAACTGGCGCGGCTGTGATGATGTTGGAGTTGGCGGCAGCGCGCGTGGTGGCACCATGGTTTGGCAGCTCTATCATTGTTTGGGGTAACATCATTGGTGCCATCTTGATTGCTTTAGCCGTTGGTTATTGGTTTGGCGGTCGTTTGGCAGATCGTCACCCTGAAGTGCGCTATCTTACTGCCATTGTTTACGGCGCTGGATTGTTTACCGCGCTTATTCCAGTGTGGTTAAGACTGCTAACGGATCAATTATCCTTACTGGCGGCTTGGCAAAACGCTAACATGCTTATTACCATAGTTGGTTCGTTTGTTTTGATTACATTGTTGTTTGCTTTTCCGGTGGCGTTGCTTGGTATGGTCAGTCCGTTTGTAATTCGATTGGCCACTAAGGAAGTGGCGGCAGCCGGCACGGTAGCCGGCAGCTTGTATGCT
>CAYMXY010000022.1:1457-3167 GCA_964394525.1 uncultured Gammaproteobacteria bacterium
ATTCCGTGACCTTTATAAATACGTAAAAGGAATGGATGATAAAAATACTATGGCGGCAGCCAGCGATCAGATGTATGCTACTGTTTCAGAGTGGGTTAAGAAGAATTTTAATTTTGCTTTCAGGGAGAGGGGCATATTGCTTATATTATTTCACCGTCACGCTATTATTTATTAGCGCTTTTTTCTTAGTGCCGTTTTGGGGAAGCCGCGAGACAATTTTATTGGCGGCGCAGATACTTTTAGTTATCGCTTTGTTAGGTTATCGGCGGCAGTGGTGGTTGGTGGTAGCGTGGTTGCTGCCGCCGTTGGTTTATTGGATTTTTAGTTCTCAATTATTGCGCGCCGACGCCGCTGTTTTATATGAAACTGAATCACAATATCAATTTATTCAAGTGCAGGATGATTCTGATCGGTTGAAATTGGTGTTTAACGAGGGGTTGGGAACACAATCTTATTTTATGAAAGACGGCGTTTTAACCGGTTCGTATTATGATTATTTGGCAATGGTGCCGCAATTTTTCGTTTCGGCCAATAACTCAGGCAGCGCCTTAGTGATTGGTTTAGCCGGCGGCACATTAACGCGAGCTGGCTTATTATTACCCTAAGTGGAAATTAACCGGCGTGGAAATAGATCCGGCAGTAATTGACATTGCCAAAGAATATTTTGCCCTCGGCCAGCAACCAGTCAACATCGCCATCAACGATGGGCGAGTATTTTTACGCGGCAGCCGCGCTAAGTTTGATTTTATTGCCATTGATGCTTATACCAATGAATACTATATCCCGTGGCACCTCGTAACTAAAGAATTTTTTGATGACGTGGCGAAACATTTAACTGCCGACGGGATTGTGGCTTTTAACGTTGGTAGCACGTCAGCTACCAGCCCATTGCTGCGCTCGTTTGAAGCGACTTTGCAGTCAGTTTTTACGAATGTTTATTTAGTGCCGGTGCCGGGGAGTTTGAATAATGTAGTACTTGCCAGTGATAGAACACTTGATCCGGTCGTATTAAAAGTAATAAAAGATGAACGCGCGCCATTAGTACAACAGTGGCAATTAAACTGGCAAGAAGCAAAGGTTGCCAGTGCTGTTCCAATTTTAACCGATAATCGGGCGCCGGTTGAACTTTATACCGAGCGTATGGTTTGGGAATACTTATGGGGTATACGGTTGTAACTTTTTTTACCGATGGGGGAGCGCGCGGCAATCCAGGGCCTGCGGCTAGCGGCGTTCATAGTCCGGAACTTGGTTCGTTTAAGCGTTATTTGGGCGTGGCCACCAATAATCAGGCTGAATATGATGCTATTATTTTGGCACTCGAACAAGCCATGACTTATCAAACCAAACATCCGGAATTACAAACGCTACATTTTTTTATGGATTCAGAATTGGCCGTTAAACAACTGCGGCGCGAATATAAAGTAAGAAATCCGATCTTGCAAAAATTATTCGTCAAAATTTGGAATATGATGTTGCAATTTGCGCAAGTTACTTTTACTCATGTGCCGCGCGAACGCAACCGTCAAGCCGACAAATTAGTAAACGAGGTATTAGATGACGTCGCTGTAAAGACGCGCGAAAAAATCGCTAATTAACTTAGATCGCAATATCCCACTCGTTGATATCGTGGTGACGGAGCGAGGGTAAGCGTTTTTGTTCTACCACCAACCGTGTCATAATGGCGTCGAACCATTTCACGGCAGCGGCGGG
>CAYMXY010000022.1:3217-13260 GCA_964394525.1 uncultured Gammaproteobacteria bacterium
AAATTCTTCTAACGCCACATTTTTTAATGACGCACGGTCACCCATAAACATGCCTATAGCTTCACCGGCTTGCACCAAACGTTTAAGACTATGGGCAATATCACGCATATCTTTCAAATGGTAAAGGCGCACGCCGCTTGAGTGAATTGGTTTATAACGTTCCGAATCTTCGCCGCCGTGTTCTTCAAAATGCACGTTGATTACGCTTTCCGTGTCAACCATTTCGGCCGCTAAAGTAATGTTGGAAGAATGTAATAAAGCATGAGCCAGACCGTTATTTAACATTTGCGCCAAACTATGCGCCATCCGTTTGAAAAATTCACGAAAGAAAATTTCATGACTGGCGCGCTCGTGCAAATTTAATTGTGGTAAATCCAAACCGGCGTCTTGCGTTTCACGATTAAACACGTTAAAGGCTTCTTGAAATAATGCTAAACAGCGTTCACGATCTTTTCGTAATTCATATACTTCCTCAATACGGTGATTGGTGCGCAGTAACCTAACTGCCATAGCCGGTTCGCAATCATTTGGAATAACACCGGTTTGGCGCAGCGTTTCTACGGGTGTCAGCTCGCCATTCCAATATACTCGTTTAAGCTGCGCCACTGCCCAATATAACTCGGCTCTAATCCCTTTTTCCACACAATAGCGCGAGCCGGCTAATACTTTTCCCAGTTCGGTGGTGGTAGAAATACCAAGAATTTTATGTCCCGAGGCTTCTTCTTCGTGCGGCGCTACCCAACTTGGATAATCATCCAGTTGTATGCCTTCTGCCGTTGGCTTCAAAAAACCAACGCCTTTGGTATTAGCGTAATAATAATTCACTGTTCTTTTATTTTGACCGCGACCAACAGTTACCGAAGCGTTTACTTCCGGCGTAGTGATACTGCGCCAATGCGGCGGATAAACCGGTCTTTGTTCCGTGCCGTCGCTGGGATTTACAAACAAGAAAAAATTTTCCACTGGTTGATCGCAGCGCACATTATCATTGGTTTGTTCTACTACTAAATCAACGCCCGTCTCAAGTCGTGAAAAACGTTCCATATTAACCGGTAAATCAATTTCTCGGCCAGTAGTTTCACTAAAACGTCTTGGATCAGGCGTTTTATCAGGTTGAGGTCTTACATTAAATGGTTCACGCGGCATAGATAATAATTAGTGAGTGGTTTATTCCCAAACACCATAATAATGTTCAGCGCCGTTTTCGTCCATTTCCCAAATGACTCCACAGGCATGGTTACCGCTTTCATTCCAGTTATTGTAGTGATTGAAATTAGTATCTGGTGTATTTGCCAAGCCGGTTTTTTGAGTTTCCTTAAATCTATTATGATAAACCGTAGCTACAGCCGGGCGGTTGCTGCAACTAGTGCTGGCGTTATCCAACGGTATCACAACGGCTTGCCGCTGCTGCGATGTTTCCAAAGTTTGACCGGCAACAGCCGCTTTTGCTAATCGTTCCTCGCGCAGTCGTTTAGCCGTGGCTACGGCAGCGCGTAGAGTGCTCATTACCAAAACGTTTGCGTCTACCGACTCTGCAAAATTTTGCTTTGGATTATTGGCGCGCACTATTATGGTTGGCACTTCATCTTCACGTTTGGTCTCAACAAATAATACCGACCCTTGAATAGTCATATTTTCACCGCGCGCTGGTGTGGTGAAAATTTGCGCATGAATTCCAGGATGTTTGCCTTCAGCTAGAGGGTGATGTTGACTGGTATAACAAGCGTCACCAATATCGCCCGAGACAACAGCCAATATACCAGTAACCGGCCGTAGAGACACGTTAACCTTTTCGGTTTGATCTATGGCCATGGGATTGATAATACCGTTAGCTTTGTAATAAACGGTTTCAATCGGGAAGCGGTTTTTAACACCAGCAGTTAATTGCCAGTCAGCTTGGAGCGCTTTTAAGGCTGCTGCCGAGAGCGGCGGATGACCGGTATGATCTGCCAGTTGTTCAGGATGCAAATAGTGTTCATTAACGTATTGGCGAGTGGTGTCAGCCACGGTGCGTAAGCGGTCAAGATTAGGCGTAGTTTCGGCAGCAAATAACGTGCGCATGGAATCTATTCGATCATGCGGCATTAGTTGCAGCATATGACCGGCTGAAGCGGTACGCCGGAGGCGAGTAATAGTAGGTGAAGTAATATCTAAAGCAATTAGTTGTTCCAGCCAAGGAATGAACTCGATAAATTCAATGGCGGCTGTGGTTGCCCGCCGTTCTTGCCAAGTGGTTACTTCAGCCGTGAGCTTATTTCGCACCGGTGCTTTATCCATCGCCTTACGCCAATTTGTCCATTTCTTTTTATCAGCATCGGTGGTGGCGGCTGCAATTTTTGCGTCCACATCTTCCGTGGTCATAGCCAACCGTTCAGCTAGATCAGCCTCGGCAGGTTTCATTTCTGCCATTAACAGAGTTTGTTGTTGTTTCCACCATTCCGACCAGTTTTCAACTGAACAGGCCTCATGCCAAGCGTTAGCTTGTGGTAGATAGTTTTGTTGTACTTCAAGACTAGTTAAGAATTCATTGAGTCGGAGCGTTCTTTGATTTTCATCTTCCGTGGTCGTTACGGTTGATACTTTTTTAGGAACCTCAAATTGTTCAACTTGAAAGCCAGCCGGCACTGCCGCCATTTCTGGATGTTGTTCAACAGTGGTTTGCCATTTTTTAACTAAGTCACCCAGCGCATGGTTTCGTGCCCACTGAGTTCGTCCCCGAATATAATTGAATAGTTCATTACCAAGAGTGGAGGTAATGCCTTCAGGGACGCGGCTGTCCAAAAGGTCACGCTGAAATCGGGAAGTAATTTTTACCAGTTCGTTTACCACTGAACGCGGACTAGGAAAGCGCCAAACTTCTCGTACTTCGCCGGTAGTTTTGTCTGTTATGCTTTTCTTTAAGCGGAAGCCGAATTCTGACAACAAATTGACCGTGGCTGGCGGTAAATCGTCAAAGGTGGAAGCGCGTTGACAATCGGCATAAATTTGAAATACCAATGGCAAATTTATCATGCCCATTTGTTCAACAAAACCAACTACTATAGCAGCATCGGCTGGACGTTCACTGGAAAAGGCACCATTTTTTAAGGCTGTGGTTAATAACGGTTTTAACTCCAACCGCCAAGGATCATTGTCGGCATTGCGAGCGTGCGGTTGCAAAACTCTTAAGCGAGTAAACATATCGTCGTAGGGCTGCGCCACCTTAATTATGGTTTGTACTACAGGATATTTACTATATGTTTTTATAGCCGAGTAATTATAAAAGAATTCATCATGTTCTGAAATTAATTTTTTAACTAACGCTCCGACCATATTTGTATCTGGATGATAACCAAATTGGTCAACCAACATTTGCGCAAAGTACAACCGTAAATTCGTGCCAGCTCCCTGCGGAAGAGCCTCCGCCAATATCGCGGAAATTGTTTCGATTGTTGCCCTGACTCTAGTTAGTTCATAAAGACCGACAAAATCTTCTGCCGTAGTACTGGCAAAATGCGTTAATGACAGATATTTTTTTTGAACAGATGCCGATTCAAATATTGGTGTTAAATTAGTGGCCTTTTCCAGCGATACAATATTTTTGTTAATTTTAGCTAACGGTATCTCGTCTTCATTCACAAAACGATTATAACGTTGTTGTACTGCTGCTTTGTTACTATCTTCAGACCAGTCAGGTTTGAATCCGGTAATATTATAATAATCGAGCAATGTTTCTCCAACATCATCTCTCAATGCAGAGTTATTTATCAAATATATATACACTTTCCATAAATCAGATTGATTATCCCAGGTTGGTTTAATTCCGGTCTCAGCCTGCCATAATTGTATTGCTTCTTCATAATGTATGCCGTCTCTAAGTATTCTTAGATAAACCTTTTGAATTACAACGTTCATGTTTGGTGTTTGCCAGTCGATTGATTGTCCAGTAATTTGTTTAATTTGTGTAAAAATTTTTCTACGATCCGATTCCAAAATGCTTACGGTAGTAAATATCTCTCTCAAATCAGATTTTTCACCGGTAGAATAATATTTATTGAACTCTACTTCATAACGTTGTTGGACGCATTGCTTATCAAATTTTGGTTCAATGTCGGTTGCAAAGCGCAGGATATTTACAAAGCTTAATAAATTTTTAATATCGGTTTTTTGAATAAGCTTGTTGTAACATTGTTCAACCAAGGCGCGGTCGGTTGACCAATCTTTACGAATACCTAGAAGGTCATAAATTTTTAGAAGTCTACCGCCTGGACTAAGTAAAAATTTATTATCTTCAGATACCAGTATTGATTTATAAAAGGCATCTACCTTGGTTTGATCCCAAATTGGTTCAACGCCGGTAGCTTGGCGCATATTGGCCATCGTTTTCCGAACGTCTTCACTGTTATCAATAAATTTTTCATCAAGCAAAGCATGGTAAAATATCTGTGCATGCGCCGGAGAGATGGTGGCTTCTTCTCCAAAAATGTCTCGATAAAAAGATAATATATCGTCAGCGCTCCCTTTCACTTTTGACCAAAATTTATCATTGCCAAAAGCACGGTCTAAAGCAGCATCACTAAAATTACGTTCAAAACCGAGCGCTTTTTCAGCAAGTGTTAATGAAGTAATCGGGCGGCCACTTATATTAAGATTTAATATATTATCACATATAGCTTGCCATATTGCAGGGGGTTAAAGTAATCGGGCGGTGAGTGATATCTGTAAGATAAGCTAGTGTTTGATTAATATCAGATACAAATTGTTCATCTTTTATGTTTTCACCCAAAAGAACATTAGTATGTGTGTGATTAATCAATTTACTTATTTTTTCTGAAGCCAAAATAATAATATCGTTATCTGTAAAATTACGTTCAACACCGCTTACTTGTTCAATATCATCAAGTAAATTTACAATTGTATTATGGTAACGCGGTGTTGAACTTACATTAACAACACTATGATAAAAATCTTGTATTTTATCGGCAAGATTGTTGAAATTATAGGGTTGGCCAGCGACCTGTGCAATCATTTTGACCATGCGAAGAGATTTTCTAGCATTTCTAACAGCTTCACAAGTATCAGGTCCAAGATTTAATGAATTATAAAATTGTTCAAAATATTGTTGCCAGTGATTAGCTAACCTGTCTTTATTTGATTGGTCCGGTTCAAAACCAAAAGCGGCTTGTAAAATAGTGGCTTGTTCCAAATAAATGTCATAATCTAGATTTTCAACCACTCTTGGATTCAAAGCTTTCTCCAATAGTTCTTGATATACTGCTTGAATATTTTCTATTGGAAAATTAGCCAAAGCATCTCGAACAAGTGTGGTGCGATCAGCCTGGAGGTATTTTTTATCAAAGTCTTTAATATGATCTATGTAATATTGTGGACTTTGCGTCAGGTTACTATAAAGATAAATCTCTGGTTTATGGATAGCATTATCGATATGATAATCTGTTGAATATTCATCCAAAGTTGGCGCCATACCGGTAATGTCATAAATAATATGATAATTTTCAAACGTGGCTCTAAAATTTTTTTGTGCACCACACCGTCTATTATCTGGATCGTCATAAACTTGTAAACTATTATAGATATTCCGTATAACATTATTGAACAATAAATCGAGCGCTCCGCGCTCTTCACAAAAAAGCGTCAATTGGTTTAGAGCAGCCAATATATTTGCATGGGTGGGCGGGTCATATTCTTCTTGAGTCTCTAAATAATCATTATAAAAATCTGTCAATTGCATCAAATGCTTCCCGTCGGCGCCTTTCTTTTTCTTCTTCAGCTTCATCTACGTCAGCCTCAATACCCAAATCAATCTCTTGCCGAGCGCGCGCCGCTTGTTTTCCTTTTCTTGATTCTATTCTAAATGGTTCTAAGTTACGCATATTTTATAAAGTAATTATACCAAAATTTTTTAAAATGTCAAATTTTTATTAATCAATTTTTGTTGACAAATCTAATACAAGCTGACATAATCAACCAGCTTAAGTAGGTCAGATGGTTACCTCGGGCACAATAATATTGTCTCGGGGAGGAAAGTCCGAACACCACAAATAGAAGAGTCGCTAACGGCGACCGGCCGTGAGGCCAGGGACAGTGCAACAGAAAAAATACCGCCCTAAACCTTAAAGCCCAGAGCCAGCAGCGTTGAGCTGCGAGTCGAGGGTCGAAGGGTGAAGGGTAAGGGTGAAATCGTGCGGTAAGAGCGCACGCGGTTCGGCAGTGATGTCGGCCGTGGTAAACCCTCTTCGGTGCAAGAGCAAGTTATCGTCAGCGGTGGCAATTGCCCGCCGGCGATTGGTAGCTCGCATTAGATAGATAACCATCCGGCTCGCCACGCGGCGGGTTGACAGAATTCGGCTTATCGACCAACTTGAGCTTTATCGTCGGCGGCCGCACTAGTCATTAACCAACAGTGCGGTCGCTACGATAAATGAAGCGAGCAGAATTAATTATAGCTGCTATCCTTGTGCCATTAGACTACGCCATGTTGGTATTGGCTGGCTGGGTGGCATATGTTATTCGGTTCGAGCAACCAGTGGTTGATTTGCGCGAAGTAATTTACGCGCTGCCGTTAAAGAATTATTTAATCGTCCTGGCAATTTCTTCCGTCGTAATGATAGCCATCTTTGCGCTGAACGGTCTTTACGCCACCACCGGCACACGGCGCATGATTGATGAAATAAAAAAAATATTTTTAGCTTGTTCCACCGGCGTATTAATTGTAATAATTTTGTTCTTTTTTAATCGTGAACTATTTTCTTCACGTTTTATTATCATTACCGCGTGGCTATTGAGTATTCTTTTTGTCAGTGCTATGCGGATTGGTGTGATTGCTTTTGAACGAGCCTTATTTCGGCGAGGGATCGGCACACACCGCGTGTTGTTAATTGGCGGGTCGCGTAGCGCCGCCATTCTAAATGAAATCATGACCACGGCGCCTAGTTTTGGTTTTCAGGTAGTCGAGCGCACCAATTCCATTGCCGATAGTTTTTTCGATAAACTCAACAAAATTATTCAACTTAAACAAATTGATGAAGTAATCGTGGCGGATCAAGGTTTGCCGCGCGCTACTTTAGCGCGGTTGATCAATTTTTGTAAGACGCATCATTTGGATTTCAAGTTTGCAGCCGATATTTTTGATGCAAATATCGCTCACATTTCCATTCGACCGATTGCCGGAATTCCGCTGGTAGAACTTGGACGAACACCACTGCAAGGCTGGGGCAGGATTGGTAAGCGTCTGCTTGATATTATTTTAGCGGTCGGCGCATTGTTGTTGTTTGGCCCGATAATGCTAGCTGTAGCCATGGCGGTGAAATTTGATTCAGCCGGGCCGGTGTTATACCGTAATCGCCGCGTCGGTGAAGACGGTAAAGAATTCGACACTTTCAAATTTCGTTCAATGTTTAAGGAATATTGTATCGGTGAACAATTTGATCATTCAACTGAAGCGTTGCGGCTGGAACAACAGCTTATTCAGGAACGCAGCATTAAACAAGGTCCGCTCTATAAAATTAAAAATGATCCGCGCGTCACTCGGATTGGTCGTTTTATTCGGCGCACGTCGTTGGATGAATTTCCGCAATTTATCAATGTTCTAAAAGGGGATATGAGTATGGTCGGGCCGCGGCCGCATCAGCCGCGTGAAGTAGCGCAATATACTGAACAGGATAAGGCTGTTTTTAACATTAAGCCCGGCATTACCGGCTTGGCGCAAATTTCCGGCCGGTCGGATTTGTCTTTTGATGAAGAGATTCGCCTTGACATGTATTATTTAGAAAACTGGAATATTTTGCTGGATCTGTATATAGTTATGAAAACTCCATTTATTTTATTTCAAAAACGACACGCTTTATAACCCCTCTATTATGAAACTGGCTTTAGTACACGATCATTTGGCTCAAGACGGCGGCGCTGAAAAAGTTTTGGCGGCGCTGCAGCAAATTTGGCCGGACGCTCCTACTTATACTATTGTCTATGATCGGGAAGTAGCGGCGGCTGGTTTTAGCAAAAAAGACATTCGCACTTCTTTTTTGCAGCGTTGGCCCGGCGGTGTAAAACATTATCAGTGGTATTTTCCTTTAATGCCGACGGCGGTGGAAAGTTACGATTTGATGGATTATGATGTGGTACTTTCCAGCACAGCCTCATTTGCCAAAGGAGTAATAACCAAGCCGGGCACATTGCATATTTGTTATTGCCACACTCCTACTCGTTATTTATGGAGCGACACCCATGATTATGTGCGCGAACTGGGAGCACCGGGCTTGGTAAAATGGTTGTTGCCGTTTTTTTTAACCTATCTGCGGTTGTGGGATACTATCGCCGCTAAACGGGTGGACCGGTTTATTGCCAATTCGGCAGTGGTGCAGGAACGCATTACCAAATATTATCGTGTAAACAGTGATGTAATTTATCCGCCGGTGGATTTGTCTGCTTGGCACATTGGCGCTCCCGCTGACTATTATTTAACCGGCGGCCGACTGGTGCCTTATAAGCGGTTTGATTTGGTGGTGGAGGCGTTTAACCGTCTAGGGAGAAAGCTGAAAATTTTTGGCAGCGGCCCGGAATTTGAAACACTGCGTTCGCGCGCTAAAGACAACATTGAATTTATTGGTCGGGTGACTACAGCCGAATTGCTTAAACTTTATCAAGGTGCAATCGCTTTCATTAATCCGCAGGTCGAAGATTTTGGCCTTACCATGGTAGAAGCAATGGCTGCCGGTCGACCGGTGTTGGCATACCGCGGCGGCGGCGCCAAAGAAATAATCACCCCCGGTGTGTCCGGTGAATTTTTTGAGTATCAAACTTGGGAAGATCTGGCCGATTTGGTGGTAAAATTTCAACCGGAGCGATATGATCCAAAAAAAATCAGAGCCGAAGCTGAACGGTTTTCTTTAGAGCAATTCACCAAGCAGATCAAAGCTTATGTGGAAACAGCTTATCAACAGTTTACACCGCGCGTTTAATTCGCTAGGATAGAGTTTATGGAAATGAAAAATCACCTAACTTATTTTAAGCGCTGGTTACCGTATATTTTGGTATTTGCCTTGGCAGTAGCCGCGGTCACTTTTATTTTAACCAGTCGGCGGCCGCCATCGTATCAGGTTATTCAAACTTATATGGTTAACTTGGTTAATCGGTCGGCGACGGCTGATTATCAATATGGTTCTTATTACGATCTGAAAGGGGCTGAACTTTTCACCCAACACGTCATGAGTATGTTGCGAAGCCCGGCGTTAATTGTTGAAATTTATCAAACTGCTAAGCTACCTTACACCATTGATAATCTTAACCGTTTTACTAATCAGTTTCGCGCTGATCAAGATTCTTCGCAACAATTTACGGTGCGATTTGACCGTTATACCGAAGCAGAAGCGCAAGCCATAGCCGATGCCATGACAATTATTTTAACGCGAGAAGTGGCCGCTGCACAAACCGATTCAAACGACGCCAGTTTGTTTAAGGTAGTAGCGTTGGATCCGATTATTTCTTTTCAGGAGGTACCGGTTTGGTTTTACACTGGCTTGAGTTTTATCGCGGGCGCTTTGTGTGCCGCAGTGCTGGTTTACCTCTATCGTTATTTGCAAAGTTAGCTAGGCAATAGCGGCTTTAGTTGCTGCCATGCGCCTAGGAATTGATGGACGATCGCTGTTAGAACCTGAACCAACCGGCGTTAGTTTATACACAGCAGCAATTATTCAGGCGTTAAGCCGAACAACCACCACCGACACTTTACATATTTTTTTAAGCGGCCGACAGCGCGTACCGGCGACGCTGCAGCGGCTGAATAATTTGCCGAATACTTCTATTGTTCACAGGCCATGGCCAAATAAGCTGTGGCACACGGCGGCGTTCTTTAAAGTTGCGCCAAAAATTGATAAATTGCTGGGCGGGATAGACGTTATGTTGGCGCCAAATTTGCATTTTTTACCGTTAAGCAAAACCGTTCCATTGGTGGTAACTGTTCATGATTTGAGTTTCTATTTGTATCCGCAATTTTTGTCATGGCGGCGTGCGCTGTGGCATCGCGCCATCCAGCCGGTTAAAGT
>CAYMXY010000023.1:0-1937 GCA_964394525.1 uncultured Gammaproteobacteria bacterium
GTTGTGGTGGTGACGGTGGATATATTCGTAATTGTTTTACGTCGCCCCTTGCGTCAAATTGAACAATATCAGTTGTACGAAGAGATGACTTACGTGTTTGAACGAACCTCGGCTTTAGTGCACCAAACAAAGATTGATTATCCACGTTATCAAACCATTGGTGAAATAATCAATCCGCTTGATTCGCTATATTTGTTAGCAACAGATGGTAGCAACGATACTTCTTATCTCTCGCTCGTTTCCGGACAAGTGATGCTTGAAACCGTCACCGCCAGCGGCACCAACCTTATTCCACTTACATCCGATCCGCTGGCCGAAGGCGCAGTTTATATAGATACCATGGAATTTTACGTTTATCCAAGTGTTGACCCAATGGATCCCACCACTGGCAGCAACATTCAACAGGCGGTAGTAATGCATCTAACTGGCCATAGTCTGCGCGCACCAACCATTACCTTTTCGCTGCAAACTTTAATCACTCCACGACTGTATGAACGCTAAGCCGCGCGGCTCCACTATATTATATGTGTTGCTGTTAATGTTGCTGGCTTTGTTGATTGCCATGACGGTGGCCGGTATTGTTTTACGCAATCAAAAAGTGGCGAGCAGTTATAATCAATCAGCTCACAGTTTTTATGCTGCCGAAAGCGGTTTGGAACGCAGTTTATTCTATTTACAAACCGCTCGCGCTCGCAAAACTATCGGCCTGCAGGGCGCGCTGGCAAGTATCTATGGTTTTACAGAAACTGTTGCCGGCGGTGCCAGTTATACATTATCGGCCATCGCCAATGATACTAACTTCACTACTGATCTGCCAATTTATCAAAGTCAGCAGTGGGATATTTTTGGTGAAGATTATTATAATGGTTATCACTTAATACCCTTACCATTGATGAATGGATTAAGATTCACTTGGAATGAAGGAACTGACTGCGTGGAGGGAAATATGTCGGGAAATTCAGCCATTGAAATCGCTTTTTCACCATGGACGCAATATACTTGGGAAGATATTTCTGACCCGACCAGTGTGACTACCCGTTACCGAATTTCTTGTCCCGGGGATGCCAGTGGCGATTATGATTGTTCGTATTCGTTGGGAGTGGATTCTGGCCATCTTTATAAAGTGCGCGTAAAGGCCTTGGAATGTGATTTAGTTGATGTCGGGGTAACCGCTATGGATGGATTGACACCGATCCCATCTTACAATGAAGTTATTCTTACCAGCAGCGGACAATTCAGCAACAGCCAACGCACTACCATCGCTCGCTTACCGTGGGAAGCGCCGTTACAAGAGTATTTTGATTTTGTGATTTTTTCGGAAGACGCTATTATCAAATGAAATGACTAAACTCATTAAAATTGAAGCGCGTCAGCGCCTAGAACAATTAAGAAAAGTAATCAATCGGCAGCGCTATTTGTATCATGTGGTGAACCGGCCGGAAATTTCTGAAGCAGCCTTGGATTCGCTGAAACATGAACTGACACAATTGGAAGAGCAGTGGCCAGATTTAATTACTCCAGATTCACCCAGTCAGCGCGTTAGCGGTCAACCTTTACCGCAATTTTCTAAAGTTCGGCACAGTCGGCCGATGTTGTCGCTGAATGACGTTTTTTCATTTGAAGAATTGCAACAGTGGGAGGAAAGATTACATAAACAAACACACCGCCCCTTAACTTATTATGCCGAAATTAAAATGGACGGCTTGGCGGTTAATTTACGTTATCGCGATGGCGTGTTGGTGCAGGGCGCCACTCGTGGCGATGGCCAAGTGGGTGAAGACGTTACCGCCAATCTTAAAACTATCGAAGCGATTCCGCTGCGTTTGGAGGCGCCTTATCCTAAAGAGCTTGAAGTGCGCGGCGAAGTTTATATGACTAAGCGACAATTTGAAAAACTAAACGCCGGCGAACAAACAAAATTTGCCAATCCACGTAAT
>CAYMXY010000023.1:2003-13128 GCA_964394525.1 uncultured Gammaproteobacteria bacterium
CTGCTGGCAGTATTCGTCAATTGGATTCTAAAATTAGCGCTCGCCGTAAATTAAGTTTTATGGCTTATGATTGTATTACCGATGTTGGTGCCACCAAACATTCCGCCGTGCATGAGCGCTTGCAGCAGTTTGGTTTTCCTTCAAATCCAGCTAATAAAAAATGCCAGACGTTGCGCGAAGTTGAACGTTATCATCAAGCAATCATGAATGAACGGGAGCGCTTGCCATATTGGACCGATGGAATTGTAGTTAATGTGGACGACATTGACACCTTTCGTTTACTGGGCGTGATCGGCAAAGCGCCGCGTGGCAGCGTGGCTTATAAATTTCCGGCGCAGCAAGCCACCACGGTGATTGAAGATATCAAAGTGCAGGTTGGGCGTACTGGAGCGTTAACGCCGGTAGCGTGGTTGAAACCAGTGTCGGTCGCTGGCACTACCGTGGCGCGCGCTACTTTGCATAATGCCGATGAAATTGAACGGTTAGATGTTCGCCTTGGCGATACCGTAGTTATTCAAAAAGCCGGTGACATTATTCCAGAAGTGGTGCAGGTGATTACCAAGTTGCGGCCGAAACATAGCCGACCATATCATTTTCCAAAACATTGCCCAGTTTGCGGTACGGTGGTAACGCGGCGCGACCAAGAAGTAGTTTGGTATTGTCCGAATCGCGCTTGTCCGGGGCGGCATCACGAACAATTGCATCATTTTACTT
Source organism: uncultured Gammaproteobacteria bacterium (assembly GCA_964394525.1). Taxonomy (GTDB): domain Bacteria; phylum Patescibacteriota; class Patescibacteriia; order UBA9570; family UBA9570; genus CAYMXY01. The sequence goes on from CAYMXY010000023.1 coordinate 2,718, forward strand.
CCAAGAGCGGTTTGGATATCCGTGGATTGGGTCCAAAAATTATTGACCAACTGACGGCCGCCGGTTTGATTAACAATTTTGCCGATATTTTCAAATTAAAACCCGAGGATTTGAAACCGTTGGAGCGTTTTGCCGAAATTTCATCGGGGAAAATGGTGCAATCAATTCAAACCGCGGCCAAAGCAGTACCATTAGCGAAGTTGATATATGCTCTTGGTATTCGTCATGTTGGTGAAGAAACAGCCTTAGCTTTGGCGCAACAATTCGGCAGTTTGGCGGCGGTACGCGCTGCCTCGTTGGAAGAACTAAGAGCTGTGCCTGACGTTGGCCAAGTGATGGCCGACAGCGTTTATCAATATTTTCATGATCCTAAAAACCAAGCCATGCTGAATGAACTACTGCCTTATCTTAAAATCACGGCACCTCTTAAACAACCGGCGCGGTCAGCGGCGCTGGCTGGTAAAACTTTTGTTTTAACCGGCACGCTTGATAGCTATACGCGTGACGCCGCTAAGCGCCTAATCCGTGAACGTGGCGGCAAAATAAGCAGCAGTGTCAGCCGAGCAACGGATTATGTGGTGGTTGGTGCTGAACCGGGTTCAAAATATGACCGCGCCAAAATTTTGAACATTCCCATTCTCACCGAGCCAGACTTTACGGCTTTGATAAAATAAGCTAATTTTACTGGACATGCAATTAACCCACGATCAAGTAGTCCATATTGCCCAGTTGGCGCGCCTTAAGCTTAGCGCCGAAGAAATTGTTCAATTTCAAACTGAACTATCACGGATTTTAGATTACGTGGAACAGTTAAAAGAATTGGATACGACCGAAGTAGAATCAACCAGTCAAGTTACTGGTTTAGTCAATCAAACGCGCGCCGATGTAGTGGATTATAAGTTTACTCAAGAAGAAATGATGGCTGCGGCCATTGCCACGGCCGAAGGATACCTAAAAGTTAAAAGTATTTTTGGCCGCGCTTCTTAATATGATTGCTGAATTGCGCCATCAACTAGACTCTCGTTCCATCTCCTCGGTTGAATTGACTAAACAATATCTGGAACGAATCGAACGCCAAAATAATAAACTGAACGCCTATGTGCAAGTGCTGCCAGAATTGGCTCTAGCCCAAGCCGAGGCCGCTGATAAAGTAATTGCTGCCGGCGAAGCGGACTTATTAACTGGTATTCCGTTTGCTTTGAAAGACGTGTTTTGTGTTAAAGGAATTGCCACAACCGGCGGTTCTAACATTTTACGAGGTTATAAACCGCCTTACAGCGCTACATCGGCAAAAAAATTACGCTCTGGAGTGTTGCTTGGCAAAACCAATACCGACGAATTTACCATGGGCGCTTCCACCGAAAATTCTTGCTTTGGGCCAACACTTAACCCTCACGACCCAACGCGTGTGGCCGGTGGTTCTTCTGGCGGATCGGCTGCGGCCGTGGCCGCCAAACTGGCGCCGTTTGCTTTAGGCACCGACACGGGCGGTTCGGTGCGTCAGCCAGCTTCTTTTTGTGGTCTAGTGGGATTGCGTCCGACCTATGGTAGAGTGTCGCGCTATGGCGTTTATCCCATGGCCTCGTCATTGGATACAATTGGCCCGCTAGGGGAAACAGTGGAAGACGTGGCCTTAATTCTGGAACAAATCGCTGGCCGCGATTCATTTGATAGCACTACAGCCGATATTCCGGTAGAGCATTACGCCAGTTTAATTGATAAAGCGCCGGAGCATTTACGCATCGGCGTAGCGAAGGAGTATTATGAGAATGACGGTTTGGATCCGGCCGTCCGAGCCATTGCCGAACGCGCCATTGAAATGTTGCGCGGCGCCGGTCATTCAATTGTGCCACTGGCCATGCCACACACTAAATATGCGGTACCGACTTACTATATTATTGTACCGGCCGAGGTGAGTTCAAATTTGGCGCGGTTCGACGGTATCAAATATGGTTGGCGCGCCGCCGAGGCAGAAGATTTATTTTCAGTTTACGCTAACACTCGTGGTCAAGGGTTTGGCGCAGAGGCCAAACGACGCATTATGATTGGCACTTACACGTTGTCAGCCGGTTATTACGACGCTTATTATTTGAAAGCAATGAAGGTTCGCACTTTGATTAGGCAAGACTTTGACCGAGCCTTTGCGGCGGTTGATGTGTGGCTTTGTCCAGCTACTCCGGGGCCGGCTTTTCCGGTAGGCGCGCGCAAAACTCCTTTAGAAATGTATCTTGAGGATATTTTTACTGCGCCGGGCTCGTTGGCGGGTGTGCCCGGGCTAGTAGTGCCGGCTGGTCAAATAAACAATTTGCCGGTGGGTGTACAAATAATGGGGCCGCAGTGGTCAGAAACGCGTGTTTTGCAGGTTGGCCGTTTGTTGGAGCGACTGCTTGCTTAGTTTCAAAAGTTCTGCTATACTTATATATATGCCTAAAATTATTATCGTCGAAGACGACGAAATGCTCCAAGGAATGTACGGCCAAAAATTCCAGATGGAGGGTTATCAGGTTTTTTCTGCCTTTAACGGCGCTGACGGCATGAAAATGATCGAGGCCGAAAAACCCGATATCATCTTACTGGACGTAATCATGCCTAAAATGGATGGTTTCGTTGCTCTTAAAAAAATACGTAAACATTCAGACTCGGTTATTGCCAATACTCCGGTTATTCTTTTAACCAATCTTGGTCAGGAAGAAGATGTCCGCAAAGGTCGCGAGCTGGGCGCCAATGATTATTTCATCAAAGCCAATCACACCCCGCAAGACGTGTTAGATAAAGTCAAAGCGTTACTGAAAAAATGACCGAGCGTTCATTAATCATCGTTAAACCAGACGCGTTGCAGCGCAATTTACTGGGCGAGATTATTCATCGTTTTGAACGAAAGGGCTTAAAGTTAGTGGGGTTAAAGATGATAGCGATTGATGACGTAAAAATCGCAGAACATTATTCACATCATGCCGATAAACCTTTTTTTGATGATTTGAAGCGGTATATGCAGTCATCGCCGGTGGTAATGATGGTATTAGAAGGTTACGAAGCGATCGAAGCCATTCGATTAATTGTCGGACCAACCAAAGGGCGGGCAGCGGATGCCGGTAGCATTCGTGGCGATTACGCCATGAGTGTGCAATATAACATCGTGCACGCATCAGATTCTCCGGTTACTGCTCAAGCTGAAATTAAACGGTTTTTCTCGGCTAGCGAGTTATTCAATTACGAAAAAATGGACCTCCACTGGATTTACGGTCAAGATGAACGTTGATACTTAATAAAAAAATAACTGATGATCTATGCCGTCGGAAACATTCTATTGTCAAAAGATTCATCAGTGGTTAAGCCGAAAAATCAAGCAACACCAAGATAATAAATTTTGGTTAGTGCCTTTATACATTCTTTTAGGCTTTACCGAAGCCTTAGATATTTTGTTGTTACCGCGTTACCAAAGCTTTCAGCATCTTTATGGATTGAATGATAAAACCGGTTTCTATACAGCCTCGTACAGCCAACACCAAGCGCTAAAAACGCGTTTGCGTTATAGTACGGGCGCTTTTGTGTTAATACAAATTACGGCGATAGTTTTAATTGTTTTTTTAAGTCACGTAACTGGTTTAAGATTTACCCCAGCAGTTTCCGGAGAATCTTATACCGTTACTGTTACCAATGATGAACTAGATAGTGCCACAGATTGCACTAATAATCCAACTGACTGTTCATTGCGTGAAGCCATCGCCGCAGCCAATGCCGTGTCGGGTGATAACACCATTTCTTTACCAGCCGGAACATATACTTTGAGTGTTGGTGGCACTACTGGCACAGGCGAAGATCAAAATGCTACCGGCGATCTTGATATCACCAAAGCACCCAGTGTTAGCTATCATAACCTTACCATTACCGGCGATTCGGCCGCTACCACTATTATTGTTGGGGAAATTGATCGCGTTTTCCATGTTAAAATTGGTGCAGTTTTAATTCTTAATAACATGACAGTCCAAAATGGCGGCAATTTAGGCGGTGGCAGTTACGGCGGTAATATCTATGTGGAAAGGGGAGGCTTATCTATTAGCGATAGTGTGGTTGAACATGGCTCTCTCAGCGGCAGTGAAATTGGAGGCGCCGGCATTGCTTGTGATTTTTGCACATCATTTAGTATTGATCGAACCTTAATCACCGGCAACACTCTTAATGGCAATGTGGGCGACACCTTTCAGGGTTCAGGCGTGTATATCAACAACATTGGATCGGCTAGCATTACTAATTCAACTATCACCGATAATCCGTTAATACTTACATCTACCGCCTCATCATTCAACGGCGGATCAGTTTATATTAAAAATAGTTCCGTCACCATCGCCTATTCGACGATTGGTGATAATACTATTGAAGGGAGTGGGCAACCAAGCAGCGGCGTGCAATTAAATAATGCTAACAGCACTGCCATCTTCAAAGGAACATTATTAGCCGATAATATCAATAACTCCAATGGCCGAGTTGATAATTGTTACGGTAGTGGCACCTTCACTTCTCAAGGTTATAACCTTTCCTCAACCGATTCGGCCGACTGCAATTTTACTCAATCAACCGATCAAACTAGCACTGATCCATTGTTGGATAGTAACGGTTTAGCCGATCATGGCGGACCAACAAATACCATTAGTTTGCAAACTGGTTCTACGGCGCTTGACGCTATCCCTGTTTCAGACTGCACTAATACTAGCGGCACAGCAGTAACAGTTGATCAGCGCAGTTTTACTCGGCCAGACGGTTCCGGTTGTGACATCGGCGCTTTTGAGGCGGATCAAACTAATCCAATAATTACTATCACTAATGATAACGACGAAACAAACATCCTTGAATGCAACATGGATTCTTGGACCGATCCGGGTGCAACGGTAACAGATAACGCCGACACGATTTATGATTCAACTTTAACAGCCTCACCTGACAGTACGGCTGATTCAGCCGCTACTGGCGAATACACCATTACTTATTCCGCCACTGATGCCGAAAACAATACTGCTACCGCCACTCGTGCTGTTACCGTGCGAGACACTATCGACCCAACCATTACCTTAAAAGGCGACAGTGCTGTCACCTTGGCAGTGGGTGAACAATACAATGATAAAGGAATTGACACGGTGTCTGATGTTTGTGATACCACTCTTAACATTGCCAATGTCACTACCGAAAGTTTGGTCAATTCAAACGTCCCGGGAGAATATAATTTAAATTATGAAATAATTGACGCAGCCGGCAATATCGGCAACACCACCCGTTTGGTAACAGTTAAAGCCAAACGCATTGTTTCTTTGAGTCGAAATAAAAACCGCTTGCTGCTGACCTATTTTGACGGAACCACTGCCGCCATCAGGCCATTCAATTATCAAACAAATTTTTTGGCGAGATTAGCTTCAGACGATCAGCGCCTTTTGGTAACCAATGGTCGGTTAGTTAAAGTTTATCTTGGTTCGGCTTTTTATGATAAAGCGGTAGTGCAAAAACAGAAACCTAACCATTATACAATTGACGCCGCTCAATTTTATGATGACTACGATACGGTAGCGGTATTAACGGCGCGCGCTTCAGCAGCAAAATTGGCTGTCTGGCGGTTGACGGCGAAGAGTAAATTGACGTCATCAGTAAAACGAAATTTTAGCATTATTCGATCAGATAATCCGCGGCTCGATTTAACCGTTAAAACTAAGCGCTTTCAAACTACCATCGGGAACGATGACGACAGCGTTACTCATTGGTGGGAGCTTAATAAAAAAGGTCAGCTTAAGTTGTTACGCTAACCAAGTGCGGTGGCCAAATATAAGCTATTGACAGGTTTTAAGCCTAGCTTTATACTCGGTTTAAAGATTATGACACACTCGTCCAACTTCAACTTTTATTGGTTTTATCAGCCGCTCCGAAAGGTACGAGTGTTCGGGTTGTCTCTGATTTAAATCAGCTTCACTAGAACACCCTTAGGCCTTTCGGAGCTTCCGCGAGGCCTAATTTATTTTGGCCTAATTAATTTAACCAAAGTTGAAATTATGATCATAGTTATGCAACCAGGTTCATCTAAACAAGACGCCTTAGCAGTGGTAGCTCAAATTAAAGAACGGGGTTTACAACCGGTCCTATTGGAAGGTACTGAACGCAATGTCATTGCCGTAATCGGCGATGAACGGATTATTGATATTCCCATGTTGAATGCCATGATTGGTGTGGATAAAGTAATGCCGATATTGGCGCCATTTAAATTGGCGTCGCGCGAATACGCTATCAACCAGTCGGTCATTACCGTGACACCGACGGTTAGTGTGGGCGATAAACAGTTGGCTGTGATGGCCGGTAACTGCGCGGTAGAAACGTTGGCTGTTTCTTTGGCCACAGCCAAAGCGGTGCAACAATCCGGCGCACGGCTGCAACGCGGCGGGGCGTTCAAACCGCGCACTTCGCCTTATTCTTTTCAGGGGTTGGGTGAAGAGGGGTTGTTGATTTTACGTGAGGTTAAAAAACAAACTGATCTGCCGATTATTACCGAGGTGCTTGATCCGCGTCAAGTTGAATTAGTTCACACCCACGCCGATATTTTGCAAGTGGGCACGCGTAATATGCAAAATTTTGAATTGTTGCGGGAATTGGGTAATGCCACCAAACCAATTTTGTTAAAACGAGGCATGGCCGCAACGCTGGAAGAATTTTTAATGTCGGCCGAATATGTGTTATCCAGTGGCAACCCGAACGTTATTTTGTGCGAACGCGGTATTCGCACATACGAAACAGCCACGCGCAACACTTTAGACATCTCCGCTATTCCGGTGCTTAAAGCCAAAACTCATTTACCAGTAATCGTGGATCCATCGCACGCCGCTGGTAAACGCGCTTACGTTGGCGCCTTGGCCAAAGCCGCCATCGCCGCCGGCGCCGACGGGTTGTTAATTGATGTTCATCCCGATCCGGCCCGCTCATTGGTTGACGCGGATCAAGCTTTAACCTTCGACCAATTTGATGACTTGATGCAAGAATTGCGTTTGATTGCGTCAGCCGTCGGCCGCGAACTGTAATATGACGTCACTCACTTGCCAAACGCAGTCTTTACCTTATAGCTCACCGTTGGAACTGTTTTGTTCGTTGGCCGAAGATGTGCCGGGCGTGTTGTTGGAGTCGGTTGATACCGCGCCCATCTACGGTCGGCAAAGCATTGTGGTAATTGATCCGCCGCTAGAAGTATTTGGCGATGCCAACGGTTTTACGTTGCGGTCATTAAACTCATTTGGGCGTAAATTTTTGCGCCATTTTAACGCGGCCGATTTTCCTTACTGTCAAAAATTGCAACTGACCGCTGATGTCATTAGTGGCCAAGTACCCGCTCAATCGCTGTCAGCTAACGCCACCGAGGCACAGCGTTATACTTTGTCAAACAGCACGCTTTGTTTACGCACCATCATGCGAGTGTTAGCCACGCCGGATCCACTGCTTGGTTTGTACGGTATGTTTAGTTATGATTGTGTGCGTTTATTTGAACAGTTGCCTACGCTCCAACCACCCACGGTGCCGGACTTTCATTTTGTTATTCCAGACTTAATTTATCATTTTGATCACCATCGCCAAACAGCCAGTTTACGATATTATCACGATCAAACCACACCGCTGGCAGAACGTTTAGCTAGCCTGCCGCGTCGTCGTCAACCAGTGTTGCCGTTTAGTGTCCGACGAGTGCAAGCTAATCTAACCCAAACTGACTACGAGGACATGGTTAAGCGGTCTAAAATTTTCATGCAACAAGGCGATATTTTTGAGATTGTTTTATCACGCCAATTGCAAGGGCAATGCAACGGCTCAAGTTTAGATTTATACCGGCGTTATCGGGAGGTTAATCCGTCGCCGTACATGTTTTATTGTCGGCTGCCAGAAGCTGACGGCTCCAAGCTGCGCGTCCTGCTGGGCGCATCGCCGGAGATGTTTGTCCGCGTTGCCAATGATCGTGTGATAACGCGGCCAATTTCCGGTACTGCTCCACGCAGCCGTGACGCCATCACCGATTATCAATTGATGCTAGATTTATTAAATAACAGTAAAGAAAAAAGTGAGTTGGACATGTTAATTGATTTAGGTCGCAATGATCTGGCTCGGGTTTGTAATGCCGGTATTCAGCTTAGTGATTACCGTTACGTGGAAAAATACGCTCGCGTCATGCATACCGTGGCGCAGGTGGAAGGTGACCTTGACGTCGATCATTATCAAGCCTTGGATGCCTTGTTGGCATGTTTGCCGGCCGGCACTTTAACCGGCGCGCCGAAAATTCGCGCCATGCAATTGATTGATGAACTGGAAGGGAAGCGGCGCGGCCTGTACGGTGGTTGCGTTGGTTATCTCACTTTCAACAATGAACTTAATACCGGCATTATCATTCGGTCGGCGGTGATTAACGGTGATCAGTTTACCATGCAGGTGGGCGCCAGCATTGTTTACGAATCAAATCCCGTGGCCGAGTTTAAGGAGACTGAACATAAAGCGGCTGCTTTACTGCAGACCGTCACTGCCTTATGAAACATATTATCGTAATTGACAATTTCGACTCATTCACTTTCAACTTGGTGGATTATCTCAAATTATGCGGTGTAAAGGTGACGGTTTTTCGTAACACTACTCCACTCGCTACGTTGGTTGTCGCTAAACCATCGGCCATGGTTTATTCACCAGGTCCGGGCAACCCTCGTCAAGCCGGTCGATTGTTAAATTATATTGTTAAGTTTGCTCCGCAAGTGCCACAACTAGGCGTTTGTTTGGGGATGCAAGCCATGATTGAAGTTTACGGCGGTAGTTTACGAGTGTTGTGTCAACCAATGCACGGTAAAGAATCGTTGGTGCAGCATAACGGTTTAGGGATCTTTCAGGGTGTGCCCAATCCGGTGGCGGTAGGACGGTATCATTCCTTGGCGGCGGACATTGTGCCAGAAACCTTGTTAGTGACAGCCACCACCCATGATTTAGCCAATGGCGAAGTGGTGATGGCTGTGCAGCATCGCACCTTACCCACCGCTGGCGTGCAATTTCATCCGGAATCGGTGTTGACTATGAAACAGCAAGCCGGTTTACAAATGATTCGTAATTATGTGAATAGTATATAACCGTATGATTACCGACTTGTTGCGACAATTACAGCGCGGTGAAGATTTAACCAACCAACAGACCGAAGCGGCTTTGGAGGCAATGTTGGCGGGCGACGTTCAACCAATCCAAGCCGCGGCGTTGTTGTTTGGTTTAAGCTTAAAAGGCGAAACGGCTGACGAGGTGCTTGGCTTATTGCGCAGCGTTAGACAACACATGCAGTCAATTGATTTAGGCGTGCCGGTGTTGGACACCTGTGGTACCGGCGGCGATGGCAAAGGAACGTTAAATTTATCCACTGCCGCCGCGCTGGTCTGCGCCGGTCTAGGCGTGCCGGTGGCGAAACACGGAAACAGAGCCGTCAGTTCGGCATGTGGCAGCGCTGATCTACTTGAAGCGCTGGGCGTGCCGATTAGTTTAACTGGTCAAGCGGCCAAAGAATATTTTCAGCGCACTAATTTTATCTTTATGTTCGCGCCACTTTATCATCCAGCCTTTAAGCAGTTAGCCGAGGTGCGGCGTCAGTTAGGCGTTCGAACCATTATCAATTTATTGGGTCCGTTAGCCAATCCAGCTAATGCAGCTTATCGGTTAGTTGGCGTGGCGGATGAGCGTCAGGCTGACTTGGTGGGCCAGACATTGATGGAGCTTGGCGTTCAACGGGTGATAGTAGTGCATAGTGACGATGGCCTTGATGAAGTAAGCATCGCGGCGCCAACGACAGTTTATGAGTTTACTCCCAATGACCGTAAACGTTCGTATTTTGAACCGGCAACGAAGTTTTCTTTGGAAGAAATTACCGGCGCCTCGGCTAAAGATAACGCCGCTGTCATTCGCGCTCTAGCCGATGGTGAGGCGTCAGGAGCTGTGATTACCGCGGTGGCCGTTAACGCCGGTTTAGCCTTGTACGCCGCTGGACGCGTTCCCAGTCAAGCAGCCGGTCAAACCTTAGCCCAGCAGTATTTGCGTTCCAACAAGTTGGCGGACTATCTTAATAAACTTTCCTTCACGCCATGAACCTACTTGAAAAAATTGTTCAATCACAGCAATCACTGTTGGCTGAAAAGAAGCAACGTCTACCATTAACGCTGTTACGGTCTCAAGCCGAAAGAATTGAACCACGCCCTAGTTTGCTTAGCGCTTTGTTGCAACGATCCGATTTTGCCGTGATTGCCGAATTCAAAACCACTTCACCAATTACTGGCGCAATTAAACAGTCGGCGTCACTGCCGGACGTGTTGGCAGATTATGTGGCTGGTGGCGCGGCTGGCGTTTCCATTATCACGGAACAAAAATATTTTCATGGTTAGCTTAG
>CAYMXY010000024.1:0-11488 GCA_964394525.1 uncultured Gammaproteobacteria bacterium
GCAATCCGGCGGTTGATGCCATTTCCGTTTTTTCCAGCACTTTAGTTTCAAAACTACTGGAACGCGCTCAACAAGGTTTGGCTAATCTTTCATCTGGCGGAGTTTTGCCGGAGTTGATTTCTGGAGAAGTGTCTGGTGTGTCCAGTGGCCGCGCCGCCGCCGAAGAAATTTTTGCTGAATTGCGCCAACCCACTTTTGTATCTAGTGGCGTGTTTGATATTTTGTCGGAACTAAGCAGCTGTCCAGACGACCTCACCCTGCAAGGCGTAAATAATTGCGCCATCGGTCAAACCATGCAGTTGGCCATTTCCGAAGGTTGGACGGTACAAGAATTTTTGGATTACCAAGTTGACACTGGTGGAGTTTATCGTTTTGCTAAGGATGATTTGGCAGCCACAGATATTGTTAGTGATAACGGCATCACCCGCAAAGGAATTACTTTGTTGAAGAAATATCGAATGGTACCGGTTGGTTGGCAAGTGGCGGCAGATTATTTGGAAAAAGTAAATGAAGAAGTAACGCTGCAAAATGTGGCGGACTGTTACGATGCTTGCGGTTCAGCCGCCGACGTTGGTAGTTGTAGTTTGTTGACTACCGACAGCAGCGGTGCTCTCACTAATTATTCGCCATATTGTCGTTTGGTTGATCCCACTTGGGTGCTGAAAGCGCCGCAAAATTTCTGTGAACGAGAAGCGCCCGGGCCTGATCTTGCTTCACTTGATGATATTGACGGCGATGCAAATGAAAATACGCAAAACGTTTTATTGGCCAGCCGGTTGAATTACTGCGCCGACAGCCGCGGTTGTATTCAAGAAGAACAAGAGGGTGTTTGTACCGCTTACGGTTACTGCACCGAGGAAGAACGCATTTACCGGTTTGACGGCGAAATTTGTGATCCGGAAAATGCCGGTTGTCAAACCTTTACCGACCAAGACGGCGCTGATATTTCTTACGTTAAAAGTTCACTCAATTATAATGACTGCGCCACGGACCCGGGTTGTCAGTGGTATTGCACCAGCACTAATGAAACTGGTGCATTTGATTGCGCCGGTCCAGACACCACTTTCATTACTTGTAGTGAAGACGTAGCTACTAACGAATCCGATTATGGTTTAAGCGCCGGTAGCCTAAACTATAACACCAACGAAATCTGCGGTTGCGAAACCAGTCAAACTTGTGAAGTGCCGGCCGGCTCTGCTACTGGTGATGATAACGGTGACGGCCTATTAGATAACCGCGAATGTTTAGTGACCAACACCGACAGCCTTGGTAACAAATCAGAAACCGTTTGTACGTTAGATGATAACTGCGGCGCGGATTACTCTACTTACGATTCCGCTAACCAAACCTGTACCTGCTCCGTGAGTAACAGTTGTTCGACGGCTCTTAATGACAGCTCGTGCGACATCAGTGTAACTACTTTTGAAGATGAAGACGGTGATGGCGACTTGGCTGGGATCGAAACCTGCACCTTACTTGATGATGCCGGTGACCCCGCCAGTTGTACTTCCGATTTCACTACCTACGCCAGTTCTCCAGCGTGCGAAATCGCCAGCGGCACCCAAAACTGCGGCGACACCTGTTTCACTGAAGCAGGCGGAAATTGTACCAATAGCTTGGGTAACAATTGTGTAGACGGCAGCACCACCGATGCAGATTTAACAGCCGACGGCGACTGCACTTTGCTTGATCAATGTGCCGTTTTCAGCGGTTCATTCAGTTGTACTTCAGAGAGCGGAAACACTTGTATTCTTGGCACACAACCAGAAGATCCAGCCACCACCAACGATACATTATATTTTGATAACAACATTGAAGAATGTGACGCATCAGACGCGGGCTGCACCCAATATATCAGACAGCTTGCAGATACAAATTTATTGCCCAATTCTTTCTTTGATTTCTACGATACTGATCGTAACCTAATTAATGATAGCGACGACAATGGCGTGCTTGATCCAAGTGTAGACACAGATGATTTAGCCTTTTGTACAAATGATGGCGGCGGCTGCGCCACAAACAGTGACTGCGATGAAGATGCCGACGGCACACCAGAAGGCAGTTGTGTTGGCTGGATTCAAAATAATCTTACCGCCTTTTTGTTGGATAGCTCGTTCGATAGCTCAATTACTCCTGAAGTGGGGAATAATTATATTCAAATTCCAGTTGACGAATCCGGCTTAGGCGGCGAAACCGGCCCGGGCGACGGCACATTAGAAATGACCGTTGATACCGGCCGCAGTTTAGCCAATCGCACTTTCACCTTTAGTTATAAAGCGACCGCGCTTACCCCGGGATGTAGCGACGTTTCCTTCACTATCGGCTCGGCTGACGGTGTGGTGGTATCGGCGCCGATAACCACCAACAGCGATGGTATTCCTTATGAATACACTACCGGTTGGCAAGATTACACCACCATCTTTACTTTCCCAGACGCAGATGATTCCGTTTACGACAGTGACGGCGACGGCGACGGCGACCTTGCCCCAGACACGGCCATAACCGTTTCCATTAGCGAATCGGCTTTGTGTGATCTTTATATAAACGGCGCAGAATTAATAGAAAACAGCGAGTTCGACGGCACTTATATTAACTACGCCGAAACAAACGTAACCTATTTACAAGACGCGACCAGTTGTGAACCGGCTGACGTTGGTTGTGAGTTGTATGTGGAAGAAAACCAAGACGAAGCTGACGGCCTTCCGGGGATAATCACTAATCCAAATTCTGCGGCTTGTTTGGACGCCAGCGGCAATTATAATTTCGGCAATTCAGAATGTAATCAATGTAATGGCGACGTAAGCCAAGGACAAGCCGACGACTATTATAAAGGCTGCGATTTCTACCAAGAGGTGCCGCTTGATTCAACTATTCCGTTAACTAATATCGCCGGATTAACAACTGGTACACCGGCTTACGATGGCGTGATGCGTCGGTTAGGCGGTTATTGTGAAAACGACTCAGTCACACATTGTACTACCGACAGCGACTGCGCCAGCGGCAGCGCTTGTATTCAAAGCGTGTCGATTGTGCCTTCTTCCGGCGCTGTTTGCCCAGCCGCTGATGTTGGTTGTGAAGAATACACTAATTTAGCAACCGTGGCCGAAGGCGGCGAAGGCATTGAATATTACACTCAATTACAGCAGTGCGTTCGTACCGATGATCAAAACACGGCTGTTTATTATACTTTTGTCGGCAGCGACGTTGGCGGAGTGCAAATTGAAGATCATACATTAAAACTAGGCGACAACGACGCGCCGTGCACTCATCTTGATCCAGCCAGCGAAGAGTACAATGCCGATTGTTACGATGACACGTTAATTGATGAGGCTGCGTCTTGGGATTGCGGTCCAGACGGTGACCTTGACCTTGATGACGTCTTAAACAGCGCCGACGACACCACCAACGAAGATGAATACGGCGTTAATGCCGATTGCCGACAATATATTAATGCGGCCGGCGATATTTTCTATCGCTTCGAGTCGCAAGTTATTAAGGCAACCGACGATTGTATTCCATTACGCAACAATAGTGATGAACGCGTTTACTTCGCCATTATCGGCGAAAGCAATTTCTGTTCAGCCACTTCGGTTGGTTGTCGTGAATATAAAGGCACCGACTCCGGCAGTGAGGAAACGATTATTGATGAAACATTTGCTGAAAATATCACCACCAATTGGCCGGGCGCGACCCAAACCAGCAATGAATCTAATAGCGGTGAAGGCGATTATTCACTGCAACTGCACGACAGCGATACCAGCAGCACAGCCAACGGCGAAATTAAGTATGCGCTGTTTACTCAAGAAGATACCGACGGCGACGGCGTAGTAGAAACTACCGGCTTACTTGAAAGCGGCAACTCATATTTACTCACCTTCTGGGCAAAAGTGGTTGACGGCGGCAGCCTAACAGCCGGTTTAGATTTAGACGCCTCCACTACCGGCAGCAATTATTATTTCACCGAAACCGGTTTCAGCACCAACTTGGCTACAGCAGCCATTCCGCTTGATTCCAATATCGAAGGCGGCTTCTTACCATACACCATTGGCCCAATAGTGCTGCCAACCAGCGAGGCCGTTGACGAAGGCGATGAATACTTTACTTTGCAATTTACCGGCACCGCGGCCACCAGTACCGCTTACATTGATAATATATTGTTAACCGAATCAAACAGTCAGTACCTCATTCAAGATTCGGCGCGTACCTGCAATAATTTTGAAGGCTGCCGGCTATATGAAGATCGCGCCGGCGACACCCAATACTTAAAATCTTTCCAGCGGTTGTGCGACGACGACAAAGTTGGTTGCGAGGCCATGATCGCCACCCAAAATTCCACTAACCCGTTTAGCGAGGGTTACAATTTGGATAATGAATATGACCAAGACGACGTAGTTGTTCCGCCCGATCAGCCGATTACTTTGGTGTTCGATGAAAATAAAGAGTGCAGTTCTTTTGCCATGGGCTGTAGTGAATTGGGTTTGCCGGCAGTAGATGAACGCACCGGCGAAGTGTCCGAGTACGAATCTGTTTATTTGCAGAATCTGCCAGATGATTACGAGAATACGCTCTGCGAGCAGCCACAACTTTCCTGCAGCCAATATACCTCCGATTTCGATGGCACAGTTTATTTCAAAGACCCGGGCGAAAAATTATGCGAACAGCGCGAATATACCGACGGCGGAAATACCTACAAAGGCTGGTTTAAGTTGGAAAGCACCGCCGTTTTGCCAGATTGTCCGTTGCAATATGATTTTTCTGATTACGGCATCACTTATGCTTCGCAGCCGCTGGGCGGAGTGTGCAACAGCAACAGTATTAAAGTGCAAGACGGCGCCTGCATCGACTCTGGCGGCGCAACTATTTTTGAGATAAATGAAAGCGACTGCACCGCCGCCGGCGGCAGTTGGAACGCCGATTACATTGACGACCGTGTAGGTAAGTTGTGCAATCAAGATTCCGACTGTTACCCGTTCTCTTGGGAAGACAGCGATCCGCGGCCGCGTTGTATTTCAAATTTAACTGAAGATATAGATGTAAATGACGGCGGCGTTCATCAATATGAACAAAAGCCGGACGATGGAGTAACTTTGGCGCAGCGCGTGACAGATTTTGGTTGGGTTGGTTTGTGTCCGTCTGAACAGTCTGGTTGTTCAGAATACATAGACCCCTATAGCCCAAATATAGATGAGATTAACCGCAACTGGAGTTTTGAAGATGACACGCGCGACGACAATAACGTTTATTATTCGGCTGATGCCACTGCTACCGGTTTTCCGGATTGGTGGAGTATTCCTTATAATCTCGATTGGGCAGATGCTGACAGTGACGGCATAATTGATTCTGGCGAATATACCGGCATTGATCTTGATGCTGATGGTGTTGCCGAATATGACAACGTTGCTTGCAATAATACTAAAGTGACAATGACTAATTATACTGGCGTTGTGCTGACACCAGCCGATGGTGCCGCGGCATTGGCTTTAGGTAATAAATGCGCCGTAGAAAATATCGACTACTTCAAAATTGACGCCACCAAAACCTATACCGCGCAGGCGCAGGTGAAAATGGATAAATCTGATTTGTTGGCAAGCGATGGCAGCAACGCCGCCACCGCCGGCACCTTCAGCATTGGGGTGCATTATTATGGAGATGATGGTCCAGACGCTGATACTTTCCCCGATTTAATAACCGTCAAAGAAGCGGATCTTTACCCAGTCGCCGATAGCGCGAATATCAATTACGAAGACGGCGGCGACGACACCGACAATTTAAGTTACTGGTATCGCTGGCAGGCGCAGATTGGCTTAGGCACTACCACCCCAATCCCAACTTATGAATACTGTTCAGATTTGACCTCCGCCGACGAGGCCAGTTGTACTTCCGTCGGCTACAGCTGGTTGAAAGCTCCGGCCAAGTACGCTCGGATGTTTGTGGTAAATAATTCCGACACCGCCACTTTATATTTCGATGCAGCCGGCTTTAAGGAAACAGATAAATATTATTATCTAGACTATACGGTAGACGGCACCACCGAACGAGAACAATTCGATGGCGTTAATACCTGTTTAGATCAAAATACCAACACCGCCGAAATTACTTCAGACGGTGGTTGTGTGGCTTTCCGCGATGCCACCTCCGACAGCCAAAATTATTCTCAAGACAATTTAGACTGCACCAGTTGCTTACTCACACCCAATTCTGACACCTGCCGCTATATTGCGGACGCCTGTGACACCAACGCCGTTTTGTCTGTCAAAAAAGACCGCGTTTGCAGCGAATGGTTAGCTTGCGAAACCGCATCGTTGGTGGAAGATAGCAGTGGTAACGTTGTTAGCCAGTGTTTCGATATCAGCCGGTGCGATCAATTAGATGAAGACGGCAACTGCGCCAACTGGGTGCCAACTCCCAGCTACGCAGAAATCAGTGGCAGTACAGATGAGCATTTCACTTCTGCCAACAGCGACGTCGATACTTTGCAAGATTTACGCAATCTCACCGGTTACAGCAAAGTGGGCGTAACTTGGAACGATGTACTTACTTGCCGCGGCGGCCCGAACGACGGCGGCCATTGCGACAGCGACAATGATTGTGTTAATCAAGGTATTACTTGTTCGGTAGATAATTGCATCAGCACCAGCACTACCGGCTGTTGTAGCAACGATAACACCGTTTCCTGCACCAAAGATGAACTTTGTTACGATGATGATGACTTTGGTATCTGTTCTGAACCGCTGGTAACCGAAGGTTATTATCCCTACGGTTGGATGCCAGAGGTGGGTGAATACGGAGCGCAAACCGGCAGCGATTTAATCGCCAACGGCGATTTTGAAAGTTTATTCTGCAGCGGCGGTCGTGGTGATTATCGAACACCGTGTATTGAAAATGCCACTTCCGACAGCGACCCGGGTCATTGTTATATCAGCGATCTGAAAAATGAAGTGGAAAGCGATTTCGAAGGGTTGTTAACGCCCAGCGACGTAGTATTCGTTGATCCAAGCGGCAACGGCGAAGATTTTGATGACAAAGGCACTGATGCGGAATTATCTTTTTGCCCGAATTCGCCGAACTTTGGCGACTTCTGGCCGTTTGGCGGCAGCAGCGATAAGTCAGGTTGGCGTAAAGTTGGCGAAGATACCAATATCTTGATAACCCAATATGAACAATATCAAGATTGTGAAGCGCCATGTTCCGACATTGATTTGAATAATGTGTTGCAAGTTGGATCGGCCTCCAGCGCCGCCGATTCGGCTTTCGCCGGCGGCGTGAAATACGGTTTAGAGGATAACATTGTGCAGGGCGGCACTTACGCTTTGTCTTTTGACGCGCGCTACGTCAGCTCTTTTGTTAGCCCAACTGAAGGCGGTATTCCATCCACTGTTAGCATTTGTTTAGATCACAATAACATTTTAGACAGCAGCTTTAAGGAGATTAACCGTGAAGATTGTTTTGTGAAAGGTTTCGGTATGGCGGACATAGTGTTTATTATTGATACATCTTCTTCCATGACAGTTATTGGTGATATAAAGTCTCAAATTCTTGATTTAGCAAATAAATTATTAGACAGCGGAATTGATGCGCAGTTTGCTATTATTTCTATGGAAGGGGCAGATTTAGATGGAGATGGTAATGTCAATGAACCGCTCAGAGTTCTAGAACTTGATTTAACCAATGATATAAACGCTATAACGACTGTTTTTGATGACTATTTAGAAACAGGAAATTATCCAGTAGATCCATGGCAGGCTATTTACAGAACTTTTGTTAATGATATTTTTCAAAAATATAACGAAATTTATGGCGCGCCGGAATTATCTTATCGTAGTGAAGCGCAGCCAATTATGGTATTAATTACCGATATTTATGATGAGATAGGCAGTAATGAATACAATGAAAGCTCAACTCAAGCTTTAGCCGAGCAGGTAGATTTTCCAGTAATAGCTATCATTAGTGAAGGCTTAGAGGCTTATGTGCCAACTTATTATGACGCGGTAGCCAATCTTTCTGGCGGTACCGTTACTGTTGGTTTTAATACAGGAACTGGAGAAGTAGCGGATTGGACGGCGGATGACGGTATTAACAATACTATTCTAAATGTTGTACGTGACAACGCCGATATTTTCCAATTTAACGATGACATGCAAACCTATACGCTTGGCCCGATCACTGTTGACCAAAAATATTACGACACCGACGTCGGCGAAAGCACTAACGGCGCCATTAACACTAATCTTGAATTTTTAGGCTCCGACGCTAATAATTTCCAATTGGATAATGTTTCTTTGTTGCCGGTGTTGGAAGTGAATAAAGATTTATCACCCATCGCCCGTTCTTGCCGCGCTTACCCAGAAGCAGATTCATTGCAATGCACCTACAGCGAACCAACTGGCACGCAATTTAAGGGCTGGAAAGGATATTGTCTGGAAACAGACCCGTTAGGCAGCGGCAAATGTTTAGTGTGGTGGCCGTTGGATGTAATTTTAGGTGAAGAATCAATTGTGCAGCGCGAACCGGCCGGTTACAGCGGTCGCGCCAGCGTGTACCACTGCTTGGTTTCCCGTGGTTTAGCGCGCCCGGCTTTTTGCGATGAAGATGATTACAATAGCGACGATGACAACTACGATTCTCATTGCACCAACAGTAATTATAGTAATCAGTCTGCTTGCGAAGGTGCCGGTTATCGTTGGACCAGTTGGGGGCAAGGAATATTATGTGCCGCCGATAATTTAACTTGCGGCGGTGATACCGGTGATTGTTTCTTCGGTGCGAATTATACGCTTGAAGGTGCATCTGAAGTGGGTGGGCCCGGTGAAAAAAATTTAGAAGATAGTAATAATGATAATCTTGCAGATTATAAACAAGAAGAAGATTTAACCACTGATGGCGGGGAGTGCTTGATATTAAGTGGCGATGACGGTGAATCAGATTTATCCTATGATTGCGTAACTTATCCAAGCGATGGATATTGTAGTGATATTGATGATGCTGAAAGTTTTGAAGATCAGGAAGAATGCACGACCGCGGGCGGCACATGGCTGGAAACAATTGATATTATGAATGATGCGGAAATTTTAACAACCGGTGTCTGTCAAGATTATGATGTAGATGATATACAATATTCGGTTGAACATCCGCTTGGTTTCCCGGCTGAAACTAACCCCAAAACTTACGGGGATGATTTAGCTGATACCTTAACCAAAGATAAATATTGTTTTTACGATCCAGACGGCGACGGCATTCATGACCTGCGTTCAACTCGTGATTGTTCCAGCACTACTACTTGTCAAACCGCCACGTCGACTACTGGCTATTTCTGTGCTGTTTTACAATGTCAAAAAGGCGATCTAAATGAAAGCTGTTCTGTTAAGGGAAATGAATGTGATTCAACTTCAGCCGCAAAAATAGATGATCCATACGAAGTGCGCCCGATGCGTTGGCAGTTGCATGATCCTTGGGAAGGTAATCACGGCATTGATACCAGTCTTATCGGAGAAGATAATGATAATAATTATGAAGTTGGCATGATTACCCGTTTACCTGCCAATGAAATATTGCGCAATATTCACATCAGTGAAATGGAGACTATTGAATTTAATCCTGGATCGGCCGGTGACGGGATGGGTGGGAAAGAAGAATACGTCTTTTGGGGGCAAAAGAGGGGTAGTCTTTATGATTCTGGTTTAGAATCTAAAGACGAAATTGGCAATATTTGGCTAACGGACTTGAAACAAGGTGCTTTAGAATTCAATGTGGATGATCCTACTAAAATTGCCTTCAAAGATTTTAATTGCTATACGTCGCAACAAGGTAATGATGCTGGTTTTGGCTGCCGTTACTGGGGCTTATGGGATGCCGATTTTGAGTGGGATAATTATGCCGCCAATTCTTTACCGCAGTTTGGACCCGCTTATCATGGTTATGATTTAGTTTATTCTTGGGTTTGGAGTAATTATGATTGGGGCGCAGAGGATAATAATGTCGAGTGTAATATGGGGGCTGATGAAGAAAAAGCGCCAGCCCGCTATGGCACCTTGTTTCAAAGAGACATTAACGAATGGTTTGATTCTAATTGTGTTGATCGTTCGTTAGGCATTGCTTTTGGACCCACTGCTACTGCCACACGAAATCCATTTGAGCACATTAATGATGCCTCTTGGGATAAAATTTATGTTTCAGATATCACTACCGAGGGGGCAGCTACACTATTAATAGATAATGATGATATTGATGGTTGGGATGGTTTTGGTGATCCCGATGATAATGATGCAGAAGATTATACCGCTGGTCACCAAGGAGGTGGTAATACATTAGCTTTATATGTTGATTTTAATAACGATGGCTACATTCAAGCGATTTATGTTTTAGTGTGGGTAGGTGCACAAGATACTCAAGATTCCGAGACTGGTGTAGTAATTGCAGATGATATTCTACAAGGACCTTTTGGTGTGGAACTGACTTATGAAAACATGATGCACCTTGATATTCAAACTCGTGAAGCCTGCATGTTGATAGACGAATCAGTAGGCGTTGATGGCGCTAATTATGCTTGGGCGTCTCGGTTTGATGATAGTAGCGGCGGCACCGGCTATGAAATAAACTTTGACGATGGCACCGGTTACCCTGTTAGTACAGATTACCCGCCGTTTGGTTCAATTACGCCATTGCAAGATACGCCGGATACAGATAGTTGGGATACTTTTGCCGATTTCAGCGATTGGTCTGCTGATAGCAGTGCCACAGATGTGCCGAGCAATATTTTTAGCACCCTTGGCAAACAGCCAGTAACATCTATCAGCACCGAAAAAGAAATTCCAGCCGCCGGCCAGCCATTAACCTGTATCGGCGATTGTTCCACCAAATCCTGTGTGGGTAACCCAACTACAGTTGGCAAAACCTGTGGCGGCGACGTTGATTGTGGTGACAACGGCTTATGTATGGGTATTGGTGATGCCACCATTTCCGGTGAAGGCTTGAAGAATGGATATACCGACGGCGTGACTCAATTTAACAATGTAATTGACGAAGCCCGCAACCGTTTGAAATTTGTGTTGGCAGCGGTAAAAAGCGGTAATTATTATCGCGCTGACTTCGCTAATTCGGATCTTTACAAACTAGACACCACTGACTACTGGAGTGATGGTACACAATTCCGCGCGGCGGATAATATCTTTACCAACATGCAGCTTTGCGACACCTCCGACGGTTCCCGCCCAGTTGACGTTTGGGGTGACGACGTTGAATACTGCGGCGTTCTACCAACACTGTCTAACATAAAAATCAACGATTCCATCAGCGAAGCCGATGGCACCTTTGAAATCACCAACGGTCAAACCATCACTCTTGAATTTACCGCCGCCGTGGACGCGGAACAACAACCCTTAAGCGAAATTTACATAGACTGGGGCGACGGCACCTCACCAACCAGCGATTCATGGAACGCTCAACCAGCCACCTTCACCTACACTCACGCTTATAATTGCGGCCCCGACAG
>CAYMXY010000024.1:11498-12927 GCA_964394525.1 uncultured Gammaproteobacteria bacterium
TTTATCCAAAAATTGTGGTGACAGATAACTGGAATTGGTGTTCTGGCAATAAAGATGGTTACTGTAAAGATGACAGCGGCCGAACGGATGAACGCTATCCCACCCAAGACCAGTGTGAAGAAGCCTATGGCGCGGATAATTGGAAAAGTGGCTTAGGCGATCACCGCTATACTCCAGACAGCGGCAGTGGTAACATTATTGCTAACTGCCAATCTTATGACGAACCATCATTTAGCATAGAAGTCGATGCCGCTACCTAAATTTTTCAACTTAAACACATTACGGCAATTGCTGCAGCGATTGCGCCCACGCAGCGGCCTAAGCGCGCTGCTGGTGGTGTGTATTTCGGTTATTGCCGCTGTTTGGCCGAATGATCCGGTGCAGGCGGTTTGGTGGGAACTTCCTAAGGACGTCTTTATGTTGGGCCTCTCTTTAGTTATGTACTTTATAGGAATATTAGTGTTTGGTAAATTAGTAGTTTTAGCGACCAATCTATTAGTTTACACTGCCCAGTTGAATAATTTTACGGATTTACCGGTAATTATTGAGGCTTGGGGCACGGTGCGCGATTTTTCTAACATGTTTTTTATCATAATTTTGCTGATAATTGCTTTTGGTACACTTTTCAAGATTGAATCTTATTCCTGGAAACAACTATTGCCCAAAATGGTGTTAGCGGCAATTCTGGTTAACTATTCTAGGGCAATTTGCGGTTTCATTGTGGATGCTTCACAAGTAATAATGCTTACTTTTGTTGATGCCATCAAAGATGCCGCGACGGTAGGTTTTTCTGAAGCCTTTAATCTGAGCGCATTATTGGATTTTGGCACAACTGGAAAACTTGATACTTCTGGACTCAGCCCTACCACCACGTCCGGTGAAAGACTAGTGGCAATTGTTTTAGCCAGTATTATGCTGGCCACGCTATTCGTGGTGATCTGCGTTTATTTTGTTATTTTGATTGGCCGGTTGGTGATGATTTGGTTTTTAACAGTGTTATCGCCGCTGGCTTACGTTACCAACATTTTGCCACAAACGCAGAAGTACGCCACTCAATGGTGGGAGATGTTTGGCCGTTACGTAACGGTTGGTCCGTTGATGATGTTTTTCTTGTGGCTGTCTATGTTTGTTGCCGCTAAGGCGGTTGATAGCGGTGGATTAGGTTCAGTGGCCGCCGGCGCGGAACTGATAGCTTTTGAAGCAGAAAATAAATTAGATACCGATGCCGGCGCTTACGATACCACTTTGATTTCCGGTTTCATCATCGCCACTATGATGTTGGTAGCTGGCGTAAAACTAGCCACCGACAACGCCAGCGAACTTGGCAGCGCCACCAGCAAAGCCTCGGATTTCGGCAAATGGGTTACACGCACTGTACCGGCCAAAGTAACTAAAGCTGGCGCCAGCATGGCGGGTGATCGTATATACG
>CAYMXY010000025.1:0-1222 GCA_964394525.1 uncultured Gammaproteobacteria bacterium
GTGACACGCGGCTATTTTCATTGGCGTCGATTTCTCGCAAATCAATTTCTTCGTGTTTGGCTACCTCGTCGGGTACGGCTGTTCCGTAGCGAGTTTTAATGACTTCGGCGACATCTACGGCCGTACGCAAACCAATGGCAATATCGTTGGTAATATGACCGGAACCAACCGGCAAAATTTTGGTGTGAAGAACGTCCCCTTCCTCAAACACCATTAAACCAGTGGTCAGCCCTCCCATATTAACCAACGCCACTCCTAATTCTTTTTGCCGCTTAGTTAAGACCGCTTCGCTTACCGCCAACACTCCCAGCACCAAATCTTGAATATCAGTGCCGGTGCGGTAAACACATTTAGTCAAATTTTTGATCTGTGAAACAAGGCCGAGGATAATTTGGGCATCTACTTCCAATTTAATGCCGGTCATGCCCACCGGGTCTTTCACGCTAGCTTGATTATCCACCTGAAACTGCCGCGGAATGACGTGTAAAATTTCATAATTTGGCGGCGTGGCCACGGTTTGAGCAGCTTCAATTACTCGCTGCACATCATCTTCCCTGATTTCACCATCGGCCTTGGCTACCGCCACTACGCCATGGCTTTCCTGACAGACAATATGGCTGCCGTTAACGCTAACATAAGCGCGCTCCGTTGGAATGCCAGTCATGCGTTCAACTTTGTCGAACGCGCCGGAAATACTGGAAACGGCATCTTCAATACTGGTGACAACGCCTTTATTGATGCCCTCCGCTGGTTGTTCGGCCGCGCCAATAATATGCAGGTCGTTATCATGTGGGTTGATTTGACCAACCGCCACCCGAATAGTGGTTGAACCAATGTCGAGACCGGTGATCACTGCTCCTTTTGGCATAGACCTATTGTAGCAACTGCCACAGTTCTAGACAATATGGCAGGAAGACCATAATCGCCACTGCCACCGCGCCGACCGCTGCCAACAGCACTGCCGCCGCCATCATGTCTTTAATAATCCCAACGTAATTATGTAATCGTGGCTTCAAGATATCCACAAATTTTTCAAAAATGGTATTGACGACTTCGAGCACCAGCACAAAAACAATCATCATCGTCAGCACGATCGCTTCCGAAATAGTGACACGGAAAAAGATCATGGCCAAAATTACCACCGCGGCCACCGCCGTTTGGATGCGAAAATTCTGCTCATAATACCAAACAAACTTCAAACCAGCCAACGCAAAACGAAAAC
>CAYMXY010000025.1:1232-12739 GCA_964394525.1 uncultured Gammaproteobacteria bacterium
ATTGCTTAAAACTGACCATAAGCCAATAAGCGTTGTTCTAATGGCCGCATGCGGTTAGCATCGGCTGCGGTTTCGTGATCATACCCGAGCCAGTGCAATAAACCATGAATTACCAACCAAGCGCACTCGCGACGCAGAGAAGTTTGTTTCGCTTTGGCTTGACGACGCGCCTGTGGATAACAAATAACCACGTCGCCGGCGGTTCGACTATAACGAAAAGTAAGCACGTCGGTTACTTCGTCTACACCACGATAAGCATGATTAAGTTTGCGCATCCGCCGATCGCCGACAATAACTATCGCGACAGCGCTTGCCTTTGGCCAACGCGCCACGGTTTGCACCAACCGCCCAATCCGCCGCACCAAAGTTTGAGTGAAGACTGGGGCGTGCACGGTTGTCATGAGTTCAATTGTAGTAGGTGTTGCTGTTTGTCTCGGAGTTGTTGTTGGTGGCATTGGTGTTAGTATTGCTATCGGCCGTAACGGCATCATTTGCCTTTTGCGCTTTCTTAGTCAAGGTAAAGCTTTTTACCATCATCTGGAAGGTCGTTGTAAAATCAACCTCTTTGGCGTCGCCATAACCATAATTCACCGCATAAACATAATTATTGGTCGTAAAATAAGCGGTAAATCCGACCAAACTCATCACTCCCTCAATTCCAGAAAAGGTTACTATTGATTCAAGTTCTGGCGCCGCTTCATTCTCATCCAAATTTAACTGATCAATATACCAATCAGTAGCTGAAAGACCAGTTGGATTTTCCACCACCGCCACCTCCATAAATTGTCCGGCAATATCCAAGCTGCTCGGCGTAAATATTACTTCACTAGCATCGCCTTCCGATAGCGCATCAGCTAGCCAGTTAACGGGGTAAAGAATGGTGTAACCGTAATCTTTGTTGTTATATGTGCCAACCGAGCTGCTGTCCTGCAACCGACCAGAGCTAACCGGATTCAACGGATCATAACCGGCTAAAATTTCCTTACCGTCTTGGTAACCATCACTGTCAGTATCTGGTAAGTCTGCTTTTGTGCCCCAAATTTTTTCTTCTTCGTTGGTTAAACCGTCATTGTCGCCATCTTTGCTGGAAATAGGTGCTGTGGTTTCATTAGTGTTGACGACGGTGTTAGTGTTGGTGTTAGTTACGGCGTTGACGTTGGTGTTAGTATTAGCGTTTGTATTGGCATTTGTTTCAGCATTAACATTATCATTGGCCGCGGCGTTGGCTATGAGATTAGCATTGACATTGGCCGCCGCGTTGGCATTATTAACATTAAGGTTTTCATTTTCGTTCGTTTCGGCATCTGATTTGGTAGTGGCATTAATGTCAATTTCAACTTTTGAAGTTGATTGTTCAGTAGACGGTAACACTACAAAAATATAATACAAAATGCCACCAATAATGGCGAGAATCGCCAAGGCGATAATGGCAATTAAAACAATCGTCAATTTTTTATGTGATTTTTTTTGCGTGGCGAGCGGCGGTTGCCCGGTGCTTAAAAATTTTTCCGGCATGGTGTACACCTGATCTTCGCCACTGGTAGACATTGGCTGACTTTGAATTGGAATCTGGACCGGCGTGGTTGGCATAGTGCCGAAAGCAGTAGCTGGCGCCGTTGCCCGAGGCGGTAATGAAGATGGTGAAGGTGCTGGTGGTGTGAAAGGAGCGCTGGCCATTGCGGCGGCTGGCACCGGTGAAATTGGGGCAGAAGCCGGCGCACTCGGCATTGGTGGCCGCGGCGGTACCGGTTGTGGTCCGGCAGCAACGGCTGGTGCTGGCGCTGGAACTGGAGGTTTCGGCGGCAAGCTAACGGCACCAGCAGCGGCTGGCGCTGGTTGATAAGGTTGTGATTGTGGGGCGGGTGTGGGAAAATCCATATATATTATTGTGGTAGATCAAATAATCTTTTTTTAGGATCAGGGCTATTGGGATGATAGAAATTAGCCACTTCATCTCCGTCACTATAGCCATCGTTATCAGTGTCGGGGTTACGCGGATCTGTTAAATAAACTCTCACTTCTTCACGATCTGATAAGCCGTCTTCATCTGTATCTTTCTTTTTCGGATTGGTATTAGCTACCAGCTCTTCTTCATCTGACAAACCGTCATAGTCAACATCAACAAAGCTAGTATTGGTATTAGTCGGCACTGGTACCGGCGGAGTATTAACTACCGGCGTAATGGAAGGAACAATATTTTCATTGACTGCTGGCTGAACAACTGGTTCGCGCAGCCGCCACCAAACGATCGCGCTGCTTGCTGCTAATAATAACAAAATACCGACAATGATGGCAATAAGCACCCAACGACGACGCCGCGGTGCAACAGGCAATGGCTCTTCATCCAGCGCTGCTACCAACGTTTCTTCATCTTCTGAACTAAGCGGCGGCGGCGCTGCACCAGCTTCCGGCGTCATGGCTGATACTATTGGCACTTCCCCACCACCGGCGGTTGGGGCAAAGATGTCTTCTAATTCCGGCTCTTGGTTTGATTGAACAGTTGGCGACATAAATAAGATAACATTAGGTTGTGGCAGCGCTAGAACCGAAATTGGCTGAATAATTTGTGTTATCAATGGTGTTCGCATCACCGATGCTGTAATTGAAGGTATTGCAGCCACGACTAGAAAATTCGTTAACAGCCGTACATGGATTATAGCTCCCGGTTACCCAACTGCCGCTGCCGGTGTATTCAAGATTAGTGTATAAGCTAAAAGCATCGGCTGCTCCATAGTTATATTGATAAAGATACGATCCCGGCGGACCATAGTAATCATTAAGCACTGGGTCCCAACAGGTGCCGGATTCATCATAATAGGTACCGGTAGTTTCACCAGCTTCGACATCGGGTGGATCGTATAGGCAACTAGACGCGGCATTAAAGTAACTATTTACCGGATCGGTCGCCAGTTCCTGCCCTAACGCTGCTCCAAACGTGTCATTCCACGATGGCCAGATGGAAGTACTAACGCCAGAAATATATGAACCAGCCTCCAACGCCGGTAAATCGTTGACGCCGTTGCCGTCTGAATCATTGTAATAATAACTCGTCAATAAATACGCCAACGTGCCAAGATCATTCACTCGTTTGGTATCTTTAATCATCTTACTCTTTTCCAAACCACAAGCAGTAGCCAAGTCGGCATTAGAATTGAATCGCAAATTGGTGATAATCTGGTCTACAATGTCAATGGTTACCTCATTGGCTTCGTTGCTATAAGCCAATACGAAAATATACGGCTTAATTTTGTCGCTGTCATCATCCAAATTCGAAATGGCCACGTATGTTGTATTGCCAACCGTAATAGCTTGATAATCGTCTACGGTTGTCTCGGTATAACCACTATCGCTGTCACTGGTATTAAGCAGATACCAAAGAGCTGGATTAACGCTGTCACCAATAGTATCTTCATTATTATCGAGATTATTAGGATAAACGCGTAAGGCGATGGTGTTATTATTAGTGGAAGGATCATTTACCAGGGCTTGCTCATCTTTCAAAGCCACTTCGTAAATAAAATCGGTGTCGTCTCCGTAAATATCAGAGATGGAAGGATCAGAGGTGATTGACCTTTCAAAAATAACATCAAACTCCGGTAAAAAGGAATCGTCCGACGGATCGCTACCCCGACAATACGACCAGTCGAAATTATAATCACTGTTAGCGAATGAGACTAAATAATCGTCGCTGGCGCAATACTGCACCGACACCGCCTGACTGTCCACTAAATCATCGGTAGTAACGCTCGGTCTGCCCCAACCGTCTTCTACTGAACCATCGCCGGTTACCGTAACTTTGACCGAATCGGTATTATCTTCTCCTTCCTCAGGGCTGTCGGCAGTGACAGTTTGCTTTTCTTGATCCACAATAAAGGCGCTGTCATTGTCTGTAATAATTCCAGCTACCGGACAAGAACCATTCTCTAAATCTTCCAAGCTGGCGTAAATTGTTTCCCAATCATAGGTCCACCAGTAACCGGCCTCGGCGCCGTCATCAATTCGCTGAATCACTTGATCATCGCCATCAGCATCGGTAATGCCAATATCCACTAATTCATCATTGCCCGCGGAATAGACTGTGGCGATAAACGGTTCTTCCTGTTCAGCTTCGGTAAAGATGTAATTGGCATCTGCGAAGTCATCATTATCAGCCTCTAACCGCACATAGCGCGGGCTGCATCTAGTTTGCATGTCTACTGGATTAAGTGTACCAAATTCATATTTCAAATAGCCGTCACCGCATAGGCCGAGCGCCGCTTGATCGCTAGTGCAACCCAAAGCCGCGCCATCGGCCAAACTGACTAAACCAGATTGATAAGCTGTCCCGCTGGCAATAGTATCATTTGTGTCAATGATAATTTCGTATTGAGTACCGTATTTCAACATGCTGCTTAATTCCAACGTTAAGCTGGTTTGACTGCTGTTAGGAATGATATCTGCTATCACTGAATCGGTGCTGGTATCGCTGAATGAGGCCGGACGTAACCGGATAGATGGTTTATAATCGATGGCTTCTACTGGAATATCGTCGGCGGTTGGGTCAATGCCGGCTTCAAGTTCAGCATCGGTTAGTTCGTTGTTATTAAAGGGGAAAGCGGTACTAGGAATAACCGCCTGATCAAATTCCAAAACGATTTGAGAATTCGGGCAGATGGATTGATCGCTCGGCTCCGGGTTAGTGTCGGCCGTAATTATTTCACCGGCTACGCGACCGGTACTGACCGTGCCCACGCCAGATAAACCGTGATCGGCGTTATCGAGCGTACCATCATCATCGCTGTCGCTGTCACTCGGGTTAGTGCCGGCGACACTTTCAAGCGCATCACTAATTGAATCACCGTCACTGTCATCTAACAGCAACAACGGCTGTGAAGCGCAAGTGCCGGCATCGGTGGTTGTAGCAGCAGCGCTGTCATAAACGCAACTGGAATAATTGCAGCAGGAACTCGGATTAGCGCGGCAATAGCCGGTGGTCTCGGCGGTACAAGCGCCAAAAGCGGTATCAAAACCTAAATCACAATTCAAATTTCCATCCGCCGAAGCACAATCACCGCAAGAATTGCAAGAAACCGGAAATTCCAAACCATTGCTGCCGCATTGTCGGCCGTTGCTGGTAGTGGCGATAGCTTGAACATCGCCAGTGGAAGCGCCGTCAGGCACAGTGGTAACATATTGTGTATCCGCCACATAATTATCCCAGTCGATTTCAGCTCCTAAATTTTCAAAGTATTCAACTGATCCATCCAGCGAAATAAAACCATCAACAGCAGCATTGCAAGTGGTACTGGTTATGATTTCATCGACATAACAGGTTTCGCTAACAGGCACAGTGCAACTAGCACTGCCAATAGCTATTTCACAAGTATTTCCTGAATTATTATAAACGCAAGCTCCGGCGCCGCTGGCAGCGCCTGAATCGTAAGTAGTGTAAAAATTAGTTGTGCCAATGGTGCAGGTTTCAGTTTGGTCATCCGGATTCACATAAAAAGTGCTGGTTTGAGTAACAGTGCATGAGGTTGATCCTTCTGGAATTTTACAGTCTCCTAAAGTTGCTAATTGACAAGCGCAATAACCATCGTTTTGATTATAAAAATTATCGCCGGTTAAGGTAACGGTTTCGCCCAAGGGGCCGTAAGCTGGGTTGGTATTACACAGTACCGGGATATCCACCTCGGAACAGGAATTATCTTTAGTGAATACAACTTCGTTACTAAGCTGACTCGTTTGGACGCTGCTGCTTTTATAAGCCTGCTGCACTTGAATATTAGCGGCGGTATCGGCCTCATCTTTAAAAATACCATCCGGCAAGGTGACAATAATTTCTTGATTAGACCAAGCGTCGGTTTCGCTGCAAGCCAGAGCGGCTACAATGCCATCAGCCGTCACCTGACTGCCGGGGTTATACCGAACGGGATTATAATATGACCCAAAATAACAACCTTGAATGGTCACTGGTTGTCCCTCGGCGCCGACCTCTGGACTGAGAGAAGTTATATAAGGCGCGCAAATTCCGTCAACACAAGCCGACTGACAACTGCCTTTGGAACAATCAGTGTCATTCACACAAGCGTTGCATACTTCAGCGGCCGCGCATTGACCGGCGCTGCAACAGCCGGTGGCACAATCATAATCGGAAGAACAACTCACATTAAATTCCAACGCGTTGCTGGTAAGATTAGTGCTCTCTAATTGTACGCCGTCAGTCGCTGAAACCGAACCTCCCGGAACAACTGCATCAGTGGCCGCGGTGGCTAATGGATCCCAAGTCTCGCCAGCAGCTAAACAACCAGCTCGTGTAATTAAACTACGATCAGTGGTGCAAACTCCTTGCACCCAACTTTCACTGCCATCGGCAGTTTTGCGGTCAGTAGCGCCGGAAAAAGTAACTTTTTCGTCACCATCAGTGACTAATAAATTAAACCCTTCACCATACAAATCAGTTTCATCTCCTTCTTGGCCACTATCTGGATCGGCCAAACATAGGCAAGGTGTAGGATCTGTGCCAACCACGCAATCATATTGATCGCCAGCCGCTGTGCCATAAGTGTCGCTTTGGCCATAGTAACTGTTCAAATTAATGCTGTAATTGCCAGCGATCAGTGAACCGGTGTTTGGTACTTGGACAATTACCTGTTCATTGTCCCAAGTGTCGCCGCATAATTCGGCGTTGGGATAAGCAATCGCGTTATTGGCAAAAGTTACACTGCCAGTGCTGCCGGCGGTAAATCCGGTTGAATCAACCGCGCATGTTTCGGCACCATCCGCCACACAGGTGGTGGCACCTTCAGACACGGTGCAGGTTTGACTGGTAGTTAGAATAGTACAATTGCAACCTCGGAAAAAACCTAGCGAATAATCGGCTTCCGACGAGGCGGTCGAACAAGTGTCGCTTAAGGTGCAAGTTGCTTCACCTAAGGTACAGGTGGTTGATCGATCATCCAATAAACAGGAACTACTGCCTTCGTTAATGGTGCAGGTCTCGCTTGGCTGCTTCAAACTGGTGCAAGTACAAAAACTATTTTGTTGCTGGCTGGAACCAAAATAACATCCGGCGATTGTGACACATCCGCCCGGTCCAACATCGGCTGACGCGTCGTTACTAGCATCAACATCCGCTCGCTTGTTCGGAGTAAATCCGGTTATGTCTGGCGCGCAGTGTGATGTTTCCGGATCGCAAAAGGTGTCGCGACAATCTTCTGTAAAACAATCACTGTCATCGGTGCAATAGCCATAATCTACGGTTACAATAGCGCTGTCGCTGGCTGTCACACTGCTTAAATTATTTGGATCAAGAATATCGGCCGTGACAGTAGCATCGCCTTGATTGCCTTCCTGCTCCCCTTGCAAACAGACCGTGTTATAACCGTTAGTGGTGGTGTCGGTGGTGGCCGCGGTGACCGTATCCACGGAGCTGCTATTATCGCCGAATCCAAGTACCGACCCGGTGCTGGGGTTAGCTATACTCCAGTTATAATTTCCAGCATCATCTAACACGATACATTCCGAATTTGCAGCCACACTGCGGAAAGTATAACTAGAGGTGTCAACCGAATAATTATCTAAACAGGCATCGGCTGCTTCGTAACTATTGGATATTTGGTTGCCCGGATATAAGGCTAGCGCATCCACCACACAATTAGCTGCATCGTTTCTTACTTGCCAATGCCAATCGTAAGGCGCACTCAGCGGCACATTGTTATCGTTAGTAACTGTGACCGGAATTACCGCATAATATTGCGTATTCGGACTTAATGGAGCGTCTGGATAAAACGTATAAGCGCTGTAGGCATCATTCACATCGGTATCGCCGTCGCCGTCAATGTCGGTGGTGCCGTTTAAGGTAAGCGCGCCGGTGCCGCCAATATAAGCATCATTCAAATAATCATTTACCCATGAACCGGCTATTGGATTATTCAAATCGCAACTGCTAACGTCAAATTCTTCACCGGTGTTACATCTATAAACTTTCACGTTAGCGTTGACCGAGCTGTCGTTCATGTTTTGATTAAAGGCAAAATAAACCACGCTGTTGACGCAGGCGTTGTTGGAATAATTGCGCGGATTGGGTAAATAGAAAGTATTATCCAAATCGCATTGGTATGAAGCAAATACTTCCGGCGGTTCGGAACAAGTAATGTTGAAGTCTAGGCCGTTACTGATGCCGATAGTATTGGCGACCGTAAATTCATATTCATCAGGAACCGTTACCGGCGTTTTATTTGTTACTACTGTGTAACTGTCGTAGGTGGCATTGAACAAATTCCAATTTTTTACGGTGCCGGTTATGTAAGGCCCAGTTGATGGATCAAAATAGACTGCACCGCCAACATCGTCGCCGAAGTTTTCACCAACGGCGGTAATATCATCTTGGCCGGTATCGCTGCAACTTGGCTGTAATTCGCACAAACCGGGACCAGGTTCACCGTCGGTAATGGTAAAAGCTCGCAGATTGCTATGTTTATCATCGGTTGTATCTACTGCTAAATCGGGACCAACTGCTTTTATTTGAATGTTCGGGGTGGCGCCCACGGCAAATTCGTCTGGTACGCGCACAATAATTTCTTCGTTGTCCCAACCGTCATCACACATTACCTCGGCTTTAACATCGTCAAAATACACGCTGCCGCGTTGGCTGGTTATTATGGCCGGGTCGTAATCCACAAAATTTTCACCGCGCAAAGTGACATATTGTCCGGCTGGACCAGAACCCGGAGACAAACTGCGCAAATATGGTGAATCTATTACTGCCACGTCGGCCGAAGTATCAACGCCATCAGCGTTTTCTATTGTTAGGCGGCCAGTTTGACTAGCCACCGGCGTTCGCAAACGTATTAAAGTATCGTTAATGTGATCAACAAAACAAGACATGGTCGGCGCAAAACTGGTGTCAAAACAATTCTGTCCCGCGGTACCAATATTGTTGTTAAAATAAACATCGATAAACGGATACAAATTACTGCCGGTAATCAATACTAAACCGCTATCTTCTGGACCGGTTGCGCCGGTAGTGCCGCTGCTATCGGCTTTATCTTCACTATAATAGCGGTCGGCTTGACTAACGGTATCAATTAACGGTTTGCATTCCACTTGTTCGCCGGTGATCCAAGTCCACTGATAATCGAAACCAACGTAATTATCATCGCTGGCGTCGCAGGTATTGCCTAAATCACAAGTGCCGCCTGATGCAAGTGAACAAGTTTGTTTCCCAGCCGCCACCGTGCAAGTGTCGGAATCGCTAACACAAGTACAGAAAGCTTCGCCAATACCAGCCGAAGTCGGATCAACAAAATCATCGGTTGGACTGCCAGTCACGGCGTCGTCAAAATTACCGCTTAATGGATTACCGCAAGTATCGAAAATGGCGTCGGCAAAGGTGGGTGCGTTGGTGGCTGGGTCAATAGTGCTGCCGCCGCTGTATAGGTTAATGCCGTACTCGGTAATTTTTTCCAATTGCTGTTCCGGCCGAGTAACTATGGTATCGTCGGCCTCGCCGCCTAGACTGTTTAAGCGAATCCAATCGATTGGCAAGGCATCAGTTGGATTATCGGCCTCGCCGTCGCTGTTTGTGTCGGTGATTGGATAAAGCCAAAAGTTTTCGTCGCCGGGTGAAGCTGGATCAAGGCTTTCGCTAAAGGTTACTTGTAAACTTGGATTCAAACAAATATCCGCACCGCCATCGGTGGGGTAAGGGGTCACTTGCGTCACATCAACTTTAGGTGGTATCTCATCGGTGGTGTTGCCGGTGGTGAAGGTAAAATTGCGCTTCGGGTCGGTGGTGCGCAAATTATAGGTGGCGCCGATGTTGGGATCAACGCCAACAATGGCGGTGGTTAGTTCCACTTGATAAGTTTCGTCTGGAAAATAATCAACCGCTGGATAAAACACCGCGGAATAACTCATGGCGGTGGTGGTGTCGGAAACATTCTCTGAAAAATCAAAACTGCCGGGCAGTTGGTTACCAACGCATTTTTCACTAGTGCAGACTCCCGACTTACATTGCACTCCCTCAGTGCAGCTTTCTCCGGCTGCTTTGCCGCCGTCCGGATTAGAAGCTGCATCATACGGCAACGTCACCTTAAAGCTACTGTCGGTTACGCTTTGTTGAGTAACCGGAAATGAAAAGGTGGCGGCAATCAAATGACATAATGGTACATCAGTTTCTTTATCTTTCGGATTGGTGTGATCAATATAAAAAATAGCATCACCGCCGTCGCCGCAGTCTTGAGTAGTGTCATCGCACGGCGTTTTTTCTTCAACATCCTTGGCGCCAGTAATATCCAACAGTTGGTTAAGAATGTACGTAGCAATGCCCCAAGCCGCCAAAATAATCACTAAACCAATCAAACCATTGCGCAAAATGGCTTTGGCTTTGTTTACTTTCTCCTCTTCGCCTCTGGACAGTAACCAAACAAATCCACCCCACAAAATAATAATCACGGCAATGAGCGCTAAAATGCCCATTGCCCAATTGATAATCAAGATGGCCAACTCAATCGGCGATCGGTCGCCTAGAATAAGATCGGTGTAGCTGGTAGTTACTTGAGCGGCAGCCATTGACGCCGACACCAACCAACCAAGGCCGCTAATTACCAGCAGTTTCGCTGCTGGAAGTATTGCCCAGGGTTGTGGTTGGCCGTTGTTGCTCATACCGTTACCAGTAATTCTTTCAAAATAGTAGAGACTTGTTTACCGTCAGCTTTATTTTGCAATCGCTGCATCGCCTGTTTCATTAATTCACCAAAATTTCTGTTGTCGGTCTCTTGCAATAATTGCTGAAGCGTTGTTCGGACTGCTTCGTCATTAAGTTGTTCCGGCAAAAATTGTTTTATTACCGTTAATTCAGCTTCTTCCTTTTTTGCCAGATCTTCCCGTTTGCCCTGACGATAACTAGAAATGGCGTCTAATCTCTTTTTGGCTTCTTGTTTTAGGAGTGCAACAGCCAGCGCATCATCATCGGTTGATTTTTTTTGATCAATGGCCGCTTTTTGAATGACGGATTTAAGTGTGCGCAAACCCAACACCATCGGTTCATCCTTGGCTTTTAGAGCCGCTACCAGTTGTTGTTGAATGGTCGCGAAGATGCTCATGTTAAAATATGGCCGATAAATATTATCGTCCCTTAGGTTTGCGCTTGTAGCGATCTTGTTGCTCTTCCAGTTTGCCAATTTTACGCAGATATTCGCGTTTAGCCCGAGATTGAGCGCGTAAAATGGCACTGCGCCGTTTGAGCCTTTTACTTACCGACTTTTGTCGATATTGACTCTTTTTCACTGCCAATATATTCCCACTGGCTTGAACTTTACGAACGAACCGGCGCACCAAACTTTCATTTGATTCGCCTTCATTTTTACGAACATTTATGGCTGACACAATTTTTTCACCTCCTTAGGTGAGTTGATAATTTAAGTAAACTGAATATAACACTTCTCTAGCCTGAATGTCAAATTAAAATTAATTCTTGCCTATTGCACCCGATCCACCTTATCGCTCGGGGCACGCGGTTCGCC
>CAYMXY010000026.1:0-12722 GCA_964394525.1 uncultured Gammaproteobacteria bacterium
CATCAATGTAGAGGTAGAAATCTTTGCGTTGCGCTTCTGGCAATTTAGCTCGCGCCATAGCGGTTTGATAAACCTTTGTAATCATCATCGCACCCAGTAAAGCAGCGTTTTCTTCACCCAAGCGGCCTTTGGAAAGTTCAATCAACAATACTTTTTGATTATTCATGATGTCGTCAAAATCAAAAGTATTGGTTGGTTGAGCCACGATGTTGCGAATCAGGTGATTAGATAAAAATTGCCCCAGTTTATTTACTAGCGGTAAAATGGCTTCATTATCAAATTTTTCCGACCAACTGGAAAATTCGTTGGCCCAGAAATGTTTCACCACCGAATCTTTAATTTCCGGAATAACTTTTTGGCGGAATTTGCGATTAGTGAGCATCTTCATCATCCCCACAATGGTAGAATTTGGATAATCCAACATCGCCAAGGTGGTGTAACGAAAAACGTGTTCAATTTTTGGCGACCAGTCACCGCCGAAAAATTTTTCAAACACTTCAATTAAACCCTGCGTAACCTGTTGCTTCATATCTAGCGCCACATTTTCTAGCGGATTGAAAGCAATCGGCCAGTTAAGATCCGCTACGTTCACATAGATAATGTCTTTAATTTTGTGTTGAGGAATATATTTAATGATGTCTTGAATCAGATCGCCGTGCGGATCCATCACGCAGACGCCCTTATTTTTAATGATGTCATCAATAATAAAAGTTTCCAGCAGTTTCGATTTACCGGAACCGGATTTACCAACCACGTAAAGGTGACGCCGCCGGTCATCGCGCCGCATGCCGAATTCCGTTTTTATGCCGCGAAAGTTGGTGTAACCGAAAAAGGTGGCTTGATCAGCCGTGGTGTTATACGGCGTTGGCAAATTAAACGGCGGCTGCGCGCGTTTGGACAGCACCCAGTTAATCGCCGGCATTTTTAAGCGCGGATCCGGAATGTGGAAGAGCGAGGCAATTTCTTCTTGCGTCAAAACAATGCGTTTTTCCAGACGGCGTTGAACAAAATTAGCGATGAATGGTTGAACGTCGGTTACTTCGTGGAAGACAATGCGATTTCGTTCCGCCGTAAATTCATGTAACGAGCGTTGCACTTCTCCCAGCCGCTGCTTAGTTACGGTTATATCACCTTCCGAAAAAAAATAAACTAACCGCATAATCGAACTAAATTTCGGAATTTCCACCGTTTCGCCGCTGCGTTTGGTTTCACCGTAGAACAGCCCGCTGCCTTCGCTTTCAATTTCTTCCTCAACCGGTTGTAACACTATTTGAAACCAGATGGCATGGGTCGGAGGAATGGATGAGATGATGTTGATGAAAGCGCTTAACGGGTCGCTTGGCGCCACGGTTTTATAGGTGCGTAGCGAGTAGCGTTCATTAGTTGAAAGATCAAGGGTGAAGGCCAACGCATGATCCGGCACAAATTCAATTCCACTAAAGCGGTGCATTAACTCAATATCGGTATCGGGAAAAACCGAGAAGACCATATTTTTAATGGTGTTGGCGTGGCCGGCTGTCGTGGTGATGTAGAAATTTAGTTTATTGTGAATACTGACAATCCCACAGGCCATGACGGAACCATCGTGTTTTTCTTGTTTAAGCAAATAATAAAAATTGTGGAATAAACGCTCAAATTTTCCGATATGATCTTCAATCGGGGCGAGTGGGAAGCGAATTAGTAATGTTGCCCAATTATCCATTAACAAATTAACAGATTTTTTGGATATTGTAAATCACAAATAACACAACACGATCGAAACCACCCAGATCGCGCACTGTAATAATTTGGGAGCGAGGAAAAACCGCACGACACATTTTTTGCACGCGTTTAGCTTGACGATAGCCGATTTCTACAAGAATAACGCCGTTTGATTTAAGAAAAGCTGGCGCTTGCTGAAATAATTTTTCAATAAGGCTGGTGGGGGAGTGGGTAAGTGGCGGCGTCAATGCTAACTGCGGTTCAAAAGCAAGCGTTTTTTTTCGAGCTTCATTTTTGGAAAGGTAAGGCGCATTACAAACTAGCACGTCAATTTGGCCGCGCAGCGAACGCGGTAAAGCGGCTAATAAATTTCCGCAATAACTTTTTAACTGCACGTCGTAACGTTTGGCATTACGTTTAGCTAAGGCCAAAGCTGGCGCAGAAATGTCTGTCATTACCAACTGCGCGTGCGGGTACTCTTTCGCTAGTGTTATGGCAATATTTCCGCAGCCGGTGCCAATATCTACTACTAGCGGCCGATGGTGCCAGCGGCGCGCTCGCAAATATTTTAACGTTTCATCCACCATTAGTTCCGTATCCGGTCGAGGAATTAATGCCCGACGATTCACCAGAAAATCTCGGCCATAGAATTCTTTATGGCCGGTGATATAAGCGATTGGTTCGCCGCGTTGGCGTCGGCGGACCGCTCGGCGCACAGCGCGCAGTTGCGCCGCCGTCAAACGATGCTCCGGATGAGAGTATAAAAAAATTTTGGAACGACCCAGACATTGCGCCAATAATATATCCAGTTCGTGCAAAGACACGCCCGTAGGCTGTTGCCGCATGATTTGGGCAATGGTCGGGCG
Organism: uncultured Gammaproteobacteria bacterium; assembly: GCA_964394525.1. GTDB lineage: Bacteria > Patescibacteriota > Patescibacteriia > UBA9570 > UBA9570 > CAYMXY01. Next base: position 2,568 of record CAYMXY010000026.1, read on the forward strand.
CTGCTGGCGCTGCTTGGTCATAAATTATAGTGCCGCCAATTGCGCCGTTGCATCAGCCATCCGCAAAGTATTGATCAACGGTTCCAATTCTCCATCTAGAACAGTTTTGATGTTACTCCAACTTTGTTTGAGGCGATGATCAGTGATGCGATCCTGCGGGAAATTATAGGTGCGAATTTTTTCCGAGCGATCACCGGTGCCGATTTGCGAACGGCGCATGGTAGAGGATTTTTTGCGTTCCTCTTCCAATTTAATGGTTAATAACCGAGATTGCAACACCTTGAACGCTTTGGCTTTATTTTTATGCTGCGATTTTTCGTCTTGACAGGTAACAATCAAACCGGTTGGCAAATGAGTTAGTCGCACGGCTGAATCGGTGGTATTAACACTTTGTCCGCCATGACCAGATGATCGAAACACGTCTATTCGGATGTCGTTGGGATTAATTTGTACATCCACCTCCTCCGCTTCCGGCATCACCGCCACCGTCACGGTGGAAGTGTGCACCCGGCCAGATTTTTCTGTGGCCGGCACTCGCTGCACCCGATGGACACCGGATTCATATTTCAAATGAGAATATACTTGTTGACCGGTGATTTCAACAATAACTTCCTTAAAGCCACCTAAGCCGGTGCGGCTAGTGCTAAGCAGACCAACTCGCCAACCTTGGTTGGCAGCAAACCGCGAATACATTTGAAATAGTTCGGTCGCGAATAAAGTGGCTTCGTCGCCGCCGGCGCCGGCCCGAATTTCCATGATGATATTTTTGTGATCCAGAGGGTCTGGGGGAATAAGCGCTAACTGAATTTGCTGCTCGAGCGACTGCTGTTCATTGACAAGTTTATCTCGTTCATCTTTAGCCAAAGCGATCAATTCATGGTCTGTGTCTGCGGCAATAATGTTATTAGCCTCAGTGAGTGCGCGCGCCACATTTTGCCATTGTTCAAATAAGGCAACTTTTGGTTTTAATTCCTCATATTCTTTGGTGAGTTCGCGCCAAAGTTTTGGTTGCTGAATAACCTCTGGATCGCGTAACTGCGTTTGCAGAGCGGTGAAACGTTCCTGAACAGGTTTAAGTTTTTCTGAAAGATTAGACATAAGGTTTACCAAAACTCACCAGCCCAAATTATTGGCTCTGGTGAGTTTTAGATTGGCGCTGTTACTGAGCCGCTTCTTTGAGAGCTGCTTTGGCCGCTTTTTTAGAATCCTTGGTTTTAAGTTTGGCTTTTTTGGATTGCCCGCGCACGGTTTTTACCGCCGCTGTTTTTTTGGTGCGTTCTTCAAATTTCTCTACGCGGCGTGCCGTATCAACGAATTTTTGTTTACCGGTGAAAAATGGATGACAATTCGAGCAGACTTCAACTTGAATTGCTTCTAGCGTTGAACCAGTTGTAAAACTATTGCCACAGGAGCAAGTAATAACTGCTGCTGAATAGTAGGTTGGATGAGTATCTTTTTTCATACTGCGATACTTTACATAGTACCGTGAAAAATGTCAAAGCCCACGCTTTCTAGAATTTGACTAATTAGAAAAAATTTGTTATAATTTTATTGTTTTTAATTCATAAACATTATGTCTGAAATTAGACGACCACAACGCACCGGGCGACGAGAACAAGCTGAACAAGCAACGGATGAACTAAAATTACCGGACAATCCAAAGGTAATACAACGGCTCTTGCGCATGATCGAAGGCGGGAAAGATGTTGAGCGGATCGCGGAAATTTATAAAGCGGCAGCCGAAAGGCGCGAGTCGTCTTGGTACAAAGTCACCCGTTTGCTCGACGAGGCTATTATCAAAGCGCTGCCGGATTATTTAAGAATTCCTAGTCTGCGCGAACATGGCCTGCAACTGTGGGACGTTTTGTCTCGTACCACACAAAGCGAGCTTGAGACGGTGACTATGGAATATCTGACAGAGCCGTATTTTGAAGCCGCTCCCGAACCTACCCCTCATTTTTCCGTGGATAATTTTCTGGCGCGTCGCCAAGTTATGGAACGTTGCCGCGCCGATTTAGAACAATTATTGCGAACCCGTTACTATTTACTGATAAGGTTCGACCGCTATCTTACTAACGTTATTGGCCGTCAGTTTACCAAAGCAGAACGTTTCCTGCTGGATAAACCGCGAGCGGCGATTGAAAAATTAGGAACTTTCCCGACGGAACGGCAAGAAGAGATTATTACCCATTGGCAACAACATCCGCACATTGATTGGCCGGCAATACTAACTGACCCAGCCGCTATTGATCTGGCGGAGATAGTTTTAGCTTTCCCTTCAGTGCAATATTACGCCGCTTCTGACCGCAATACGATTTTAAGAATAGCTAACGAATTTACACCAACGCAACGCGCTGCTGCCTTGGAAAAAGCTAAACCAACTGATGAGCCTTATTGGGATGATGTTTATGTTTATGTGGCTATCGGTCACTTACCCCAAGCTACCGTTGAACAGATAAAAACACTTAGCCATGATCAAATTAAAAAAATTAAAGCTTTCCTGTTTGCCTGGGGTAGAGAAAAATTAGCTGAACTTTGGACCGAAGATAACGTGGCTGACTTCGTTGAATTTGATACTAATAGTTGGGAATGGAAGCGTTATCCAATTTTCTCAAATCAACTTTCTTTTTTCGCCAAAAATTTATCACCCACTTTGCGACGCCATTTAGCGCTTGAAGGTGGAGGAGGATTTGGCTCGCCAAGTGCCACTCGGCCAGATAAAACTATTTTTAATAATAAAGGTTTCCAAGGAGCGTTACGGCAATTAGACAATTTTAGCCTAGCGGTAGAATTAATACCCGAGTCAAAACATGAAGCGGTGTTCGCCGTGCTTAAGCCGCAATCCTATTATTATTCACTCGATGAGCGCCCTCAACCAAGGTTAACCGAAGATCAGGCTGATAATTTTTTAGATTATGTCCAAAATACCCAACAGCAGGGAGAGATTAAATTAAATGATCTGGTTGATGTTGCCGAGTATTTTTTACCAGGCCGTTATTCTAACACCCAGCGCGGTGTAGAGGCTTGTCAAACATTAGGATTAGTTTTACCGCCCGATGATGAATATAATAGGACGAGACGAAATATTGAAGTATACGAACAGGCTGGATTGCCGGAGCATGAACCGATAAATCAATTCTTATATCACTGTCAGCAACGCTCAACTAGTTACGTTATTAAAGAGCGGGGTAATAATTATTCTTTCATTACCCGAAGTTTGGATTCCATGATGGCTTTCTATCAATTAGCCGACACTTTGAAAGCTAATTTTAGTAGTGATTCAGATGAAATGGCTCAATTTTTGAATTTGGATGAAACTGCTCAACACCTTATTAGGCAGTGGCAAAGCGGTGAGTTATTGGCCGGCGCCGCTAACTTTTATGATCTGCCGGTGATTGAAGGGGCCATGCATGCTATTGATCGTAATTTGCCGAATAAAATTCAAGAAGATAAACAAACTCAACTAACAACATTTCAAGCCTTAACTACGCCACAAAAACGCCGCTGGTTGTATTTGCGCAAAAATATGCGCTGGCAAGGCGGAGAGGCAACTATGTTTGAACAATTATGCAATTTGGCCACCACTGAACATGGAGAGCGATTGGAAGCCTTTTTACGTGTCAGTGCCTTGACCAATTTTACAACCGAAGCCGCCGAGGTTATGGCTAATCACCCAGATTATTTAGGTGTTTGGTATTATCTTGATGCAGAAAATATCTATCAATCTGAAGACCAACTAGCCGCGGTAAATTATTTATTAGAATTGGCTAGGGCTGGTCTACCCAAAATTTACTGGCTAACAGCACCAAACCCAAAGCTTGGTATTGGTTCAAAGACAGATAGTTTTGGTGCGGGCGATAAATTGAAACAGTTAATGGAATGGCCGCCAGCACGGTTAGTTAATTTTGCTCAATTGGCTGAGCGTGAATGCCCGGCATTCAGCTTGATAGATTTAATCAACGTATCGCCTGAATATTCAGACGATTGGATACGACGCTCACTTAAACAAACGGCTCTTGAACAAAAAACTTTTATACATTGCTATCATGAGCCGCCCACTGACGATGCACTTGAAGCTAATGCTCAGCGCGTAGCAACTGCTGAACGGCTATTGGCAGAAGCATGCGATACTAATCAAAGACAAAAACTTTTTTCTTTGACGGCACTCGTCTGGGAATACTTTTCTACTCGGCCGACAATTTTAAGGAATTTTTTGACTGGAAATATTGACCATGTGCCGAAAGTTGCCATCAAATTACCGGATGATCTATTAGCTAGTGCAATCACTTGGTCAGTGGATCTGCCCGCGTCCTTTTTTGAGAACGAAACAGTAATGCGTTCTTTCCACGCGATCCACCAGCAACTTGCTGCCGTTGATTTGAAATTGCCTAGAAATATAAATTTACAAGCATTAATTGAAGCCAAGCAGCAGGCAACTTGGCTATTTGAACCAGATAATTTGGCTTGGTTTAAACATGAAAGTCTAAGTCATTTACCGGCCTACGCCAACTTTACTGAAACAGAATGGCTGGAAAGCTGGCCGAACAGAGCTCATTTTCAATTTGAGCAATCAATAGAAGTGGCAGAATATTTGGAACGTTGGCGCAATCGTGATCCAATTTTACCTGAAGATGAATTGTTTGAGTTAAATGATGTTGTTTCGGCAGTGCCATGGAATGACGCTAAAACAATTGCCACAGAGCGCTCTTCTGGCGACACACTGGCCGAGGCAGTGGCTGATTTGGATACAAACAAAAGTGAATACGAAGATTGGTACAAATTAAGATGCGCCAAGTATTATGAAAAAGTACGCCCTTTCTTACCAACTTTTGGTCTTGATTTACATTGCTCTTTGGCACAATGGCAAGAGATGGTAGCGCTTCCGGAACCAGTGCTACGCCGGATAGAAAGATTATCACCTCATAAAGAAAAAATTTTCTGGAGAGATACAGAAAAGTTAACTAATTTTATCGCCGTTGCCAAACATCCTAATTTTGAAATGGTTGTTAGCTTGGTGGAGTCAAATGAATATTTTGTTAGTCGTCTATTCAGCTCGTTAGAGGCCGAAGTTCAACAGTTTTGCGATCAGTTGACTGCCGTTCAAGTGGAACGACTTAAAAATTGGCCAAAAAAGATATTAGTGCCGAATTTAAGAGACGTCAGCGCGGTGTTGGCGCATCCCAAACTTGATGAGTTATTAGAATTCGCCAATGTGCTTACACCTTTGGTTGGTGCTGATTTTTATATAAACGTTTATAATCTGCTGCTGTTTGATCCACCCATTGACCGAGCTAATATAGCTACCTTGCAAGCCGGTTGTTATTTTCCAGTTACCACAGAACAATTGCAGCCGTTAGCGCGAATAGCCGATGGCTCCATGAATACTACTATTACCAGACTGCTCGCTTTAACTTATCCGCATCAACATTTGGATTTTGCGGCCATCACTCCACAACTGCGCGCGCTTGCGCCAACTTTACAGGTAGCATATTTTATGGAAAATGGAGCCACGCGGTTTGGTTGGGATTTATTACCACGGCGCGCCAGTTTGTTAACGGAGTTTGGTATTTCTGCGAAACAGTTTGATGCGCTGCTTTGCGCTGTTTATAAAGCACACGGCGAGAGAGGTATGCCACCATCAATAGATTATGATGTTGCGCGAGCTTTGTTAACCGAAGAACCATCACCCAATGAAGAGGAACAAAGATCGCGCTGGCTAGCTGTTATTACACATTATAACGCTGATTATGCGCCGATAATACAGCTACTGGCACAACAACCAAAAGTTGCTACTCTTCTGACCAAAGGATATTGGGATAAAATTCCAAAGGTAATTAAACAACAGCCTATCTTTTGGGAGTTATTGTATAATCACGATCGCCTGACGCTGTTGGATCATTACGTCGAGCGACACCCAACAGTAACGTTAAGTGCCGCTGACATTACTTTAATTGAGCAAGATCATAATGTCTCGTCTGGATATTTTTATAAAATTCTCTTTTTTGCAGACAAAGGTGAACTAACACTTTCACCCAGTCAGCGTGACGATATAATGATAGCGTATATTCGTCAGGGTGGTTCAATTGACGATTTGCTTAAGCAACCGCAATTTCGACGGTTAGTGCAAGATCAAATTGCGGCGGTGGCTGCCGGCTGGCCAAAACAGGCCGATGAACCGGATATTTTACCAGCACTGACCAATGCGGGGATTATTGCCGAGCCGACAGTGGCGGCGCCTCGTACCGTAACGGCTCAAGTGGAACTGGAATTAATTACTGCGATGTTTAATCTACAACCGGGTGGTTTAGCTGCGCTTGATCGGCAAGTTGAAGCTAAACTGGGTGAACGGCTGTATCAGCTTTCACGAACAAGGCAGTCAGGTATTACAGGAGTAGTTCGTCTAATTGTTGGTGGTGAATTCCAACGTTTGGGCAAAGAAACTGAAACAAACGCACCTGCTAACATTACCGAGGTTAACTGGCTGCCATGGCTGATGGCTTTTGTTCGCACCACGATTGATGATCACCAATTACCTAGTTTACAGGCCAATGTAGCCCAACAAGCCGCCGAATTATTTAAACGCACCGACGTTAAAGATTTTTGTCTGCAACAACTACACCGGTTGTGGGATGACTATCTGCAATCAGACACTGACCAATGGCCAGTACGGTTAACGGTTTTGACTGAATTTGTAGATGATTGCCAAGGCGCCGGCCCATTAAGTCAAATTGAAGCTTTAAGTAAGTATATTCATCAAGTACGCCGGAGCTTGGCTAGCTTGCCCAGCACCAGCCGAACTGCTGATGAAATTAGCGGCGGTGTTCGGCAAATGGCAGAACGGTTTACCCGCGACGGTTGGTCTAACGATGATCGCGCCGACTTTTACAATATTTCGCGAGACGTGTTGCAAGCCGCGCCCAGTTTATTTACTAACTTTACTCAAGTGTTCGAAAATTTACAGCCCGCTCAATTGCGCCGTTTTGTTGATGAGATTTATCCATTATATCGCGCGCAATTGGCTATTTTAGGGCGACCGGGTGAGACCGAAGATAGTCCGCCGGCATATCAAGTGCGCGATTTGGTAAGGGTGCGTCAGTCGTTGCGCGAATTTAATCAAGTAGTTGTCACGGCTAAAGAAATTAGCGGCAAAGGCGCGTCCGCTCGTCAGGCTGAGGCCTTCGCTACCGCGTTCACTGGACTAAGACAGCGTTTGATTGGCGAAGTGGCGACTAAATTTAAGGATCGGTTTGGAATTACTAAAATTCCGGCGGAATTTACCCCTGAACACATCCGGTCACTAGTTAATGTCACCGTGTATTTAGCCAATATGCATAATCGAACTAAAACTAAAGAACGCGTGCTTGGTTGGTTTTTGGCTTTGATGATGAACGGTCAATGGGAAGCTTTCCGACGCGGTGAAGAGTTAAAACCCGATGACTATGTAATACCAGCGCACGCCGCTGAACTAACTGGTATTTTAAGTAAACAACGCGAATTGAATCCGCTCACCGCGGAACGGCTGAAAGTGGCTGAAGCCGACCTTCCGGAATGGCAACGTATATTGCAACGTGAAAGCACCAATGTGGCTATCGGTGATGTTGAAACCATTGACGTAAAATTGGGAAACATCATGGTTAATATGGAAACGCTGCTTGATCTTGATTTGTATCCAGATCCAATGGACAAAGCCCGTATGGAGTTATTGCTGAAATACGGCAATCGTCCAGTTAGCGCGGTGGCAGCCAAATGGTATCAAATGTTAACCCATCCGGAACGAGACGTTCAATTTACTGCCGAGGAACAGCCAATTCAAGAACAGTTGCAACATTTATTGGAAACGCGACGTTCAGACATCACCCCTGCCAGCATAAAAACACACTTGCAAGATGGCTTGAAAGGATTAGCATTGATCGTGAATGTGGCCAAGTTTATGGAAGAGACGGGAGTAAAAACGGAAATTGATAAATTGCGGATAATGTTGCTACCAAGTGATGAAGTGATAGCAATTTTTAGACGACTGGGTGAAGATTTTCAACCAACCTCTGGCGCCATGGCACTAACTCAAGATTTAGCCTATTTGCGCGACTTGATTGTGAAACGCGAAGATGAACTGTTAACCAATGAACGGTCTATCCTTGATGAATATATCAATTTAATTCAGGCGCAGGTGGTAAAACTTCAAGCAGCCTACGATCAGGTAAAAACTAAATTCAACAATCTGCGCACGGCGCATGCGGCCAGCAGCAATACTCTGCTGCGAGCGAAATTTGGTCAAATTGATCAGATTATAAATACGCAGACTTCAGAACAAAGCGTCACTACCACCATGACATCAAATTTGAACGCGATCATGGAAAATATCCGCGAATGTTTATCTTGCCGCAATCAAGGTTTCAATAACGACACCGACTTAACCTTTGGCGAAAACAATAAATTTTTTATCTATAGCCATACTGAGCAGCAGCGTCGCGGTAGTGTGGCGGATCAGGTGGTATTCTTGGAGCCGGTGAAAGATACCACAGGCAACAGCGGTCTAGCGTTAGTAATGGATCAAGTCTACGGCACCTGCACGCCGTTTATTTTAACAAACCACATAGTCACGGCTTTCAAAACCGTACGCAATATTAAAGAACGCTTTCCAGATTGTCCCTTAGGTGTGTTTGTAACTTCAGCCGCTCTGCGCACCGGCGCCGCCTCTGCAGACCAACTAATCCCAGCTCTTACTAAAGCGCTTGGCAAAAAAGTGCATGTAGAAAACACTACTTTGGAAGTTGACGTGGCGAAATCGGCTTTGGGTGACCATTACATTGAATTTGGCGGCGGCAATGCTCGCGCAGCCGGTAAGCGTACTGTTACCGGTTTGATGATTAGTCTAGCAGCCTAACCTCGCTTTAACTATTCACTGTCACCTTAGTCTTGGGGCTGGTTTTAGTTTTATATTTTATTTTGTAGGTGGTTGTTTTATTGGGTTGCACTTTAGACTTAAAGTAACCGTCTTCGCCGGTAGTAAGTTTGCTTAACTTTTTGAATGAGTCTTGACCTTTGGCTTTATACCACACCGTGACGGTTTCACCTTTTTTGCCGTTTTTTAGCCAACCATACAAACGCGTGGTACTGCCTTTGGCTATGACCGTTTTTGAAGCCGCCAAGCTGACCGGCAGTTTTGGCGCTGCGGTGATTGATTTAGTTATGCTATTCGCAGCTACTGCTGATATTCCCAAAGTTGTTATTTCTGCTTCAAACGTAACGTTAATATCAACATAGGCGCCGCCGTCCATTTCAGTAACACTAAGTGAGGCTTGTTCGTCGCCATTGAATACAGCTAAATCTTGAGCGGTTAGATCTTTTCCGCTGAACTGGCCGAGCAAATCAATAATTGCATCCGGAATGAACATGTGGAAATAACCCGTTTCGCCCTCATCGCCTGTCAAATTAAAACCAAATGCCACTGTTTCTTCAGATGGCGGAATCAATTCCCATTGTTGAAGATCGGTAGAAAGCCAACCGCCGCGCATTTCGGCTGGCGGACCATTTTCACCAATTGCCACCGCACCAATCATACCAACAATTGAAGCGCCGTAACCTTCCGGCAATCCTTCCATTTTTTCCGCATCGCTAGGCACTAAACCAGTGGCCGTAAACACCACCGTATATTCACCAGTGTCGGCATTGTAGCTTGGCCGAGTGGTTAAAGAAACGTCGCCGCCGGGCGTAACCAACATCGCCGGCTCTTCGTCAACTGTGAAAACCGCGGTATATTCAACGTCGGTTTGCGTTACCCAACCAAATACTTCCATTGTTGGAGCACCTTCTTCTTCTGGCCCGGGCCCCACTTGATCGGAAATGTCCATGAACACTTCCGGAGAAACACTCACCAATTCAGCCGAAAACGCGCGGGAAGGTTTTGGCATTACCGCCAATATACCAACCAGTAGCGCGGCCGAACTAAGAAACAATAAACGTTTGTGCATAGTAGTTAGATCAATAATAAAATTCAAATTAAAGTATGGCATTAAAAACCGGCATATTCATCACAACCTTGATTTACCAAATTAGCTGCCACATTATAGCCAAAATCACTTGACCATTCAGTTAACCGTTTTTTTAGAATTTCATTGCCGATGGTGGCGTCGTAGGCGCCCAGCATTTCCGCGG
>CAYMXY010000027.1:0-1337 GCA_964394525.1 uncultured Gammaproteobacteria bacterium
CAGTTACTTTGAATTTTTGTTGACGCGCGCTTTCCTGCTTGGTTAGCTGGTCGCGTGAGAAACCACTAACCATGCGCTGCACGGCTGCTGGAATTGTATACTGCGTATCCGCCATATGTCGGAAAGACTAGCAGCTTTAGTGCTAACTGTCGAGCACGTTGTTCAAACTTTCGCTTAGCAACTCATCGCGTTGTTTAATCCACTCCCAAATTATTTCCAGATGATCAAAGGCCATATTGTCTGGTTCTGGCAAAGCCGCCAACGGCCACCACTCCATATCAACAATTTCATTATCATCACTATCTTGCACCTGACTAATTAAATCAACCAGAAATACAAAACTGATGTTTTGACGATCTTCACCACGACGTTCCGGCGAGTCAAGAACCGTCACCAATTCTTTAACCTCGGAAGTATAACCAGTTTCTTCTAACACTTCGCGCATTACCGCCTCAGCCACGGTTTCATCACGTTCCACAAAACCACCCGGCAGCGCCCATAAACCAGCGCCGTGCAAGCTAGCGGCTCGTTTGGTCAATAAAATTTCGTCATCACGAATAATGAGCGCATCTACTACGGCATGACGCAACGAAGCCGATGATCCAGATTCAAATTGACATTGAATCATGGCGCAGTCGTTTATTCGTTGGTGTTTAAGAAATAGCGCGTCAATGCATCGGTTAGGCCGCTGGCAGCAATGCCTTGATCGTGTTGATACCGAGCCAAGGCTTCTTCAGTAGTATCATCAAAAGCGTTATTTGGCGTTCCAGTAAAGTAACCGTAACCTTTTAAGCGACGTTCCAACGCCAATACTTGACTATCAACTGAACCATTGCCGAGAGTGGAACTGAAGCCCACCCGCACAACAACTGCGTTCTTTCGTTTCGCTCGCTGCGTAGCGCTATTTCTAACCTTCAGTGCATAATGGCCAATAGCGAAGTCTTTCGTAACTTTGACAGTCAGTTGCGTTGAGCCGTCATAACTTACCTTGGTCATTCGCGTTTTACCAAAATAAACTCGACTGCTGGCAGTAAATTTATTTCCGCTGATGACAATTTCTCGGGTACGGTCATTCGAAACAAAATTAGGGCTGACACTGTCTATGGTAGGACCTCCTTTAACTATTTTAACCGCTGTGCCTTTTTTAATTTCTTGTCCATCGGGGCGCGTTACTGTCACGCTATATTGTCGCGGATCTAATCCTGCCGGCACCAGCGCTGTAATTTTTGTACGACTCTTCACCACCACATCGCTAAGCTGACGTTTACGTAATTTTACTGTGGTTGTGCCGGTCATTTGAAAATTATCTCCAGTGATAGTGATGGTACGGCCAGTGT
>CAYMXY010000027.1:1347-5370 GCA_964394525.1 uncultured Gammaproteobacteria bacterium
TTATTTTCCAATTGACTTGGTGATACTTGGCTGATGGTTGGGGCATCACCCAATAACCAGGCCGCCAATTCAGTCAATAAATTTGCCTTAGTGGCTGTACCAACATCGTTAACCGCTTCAACACCAAAACTCAACAGCGCCGCGCGATACTCTCCGGTATCAGTGCGAATGCCAGCAATTTTATTGGTGGTTTCTCCTTGACTGTGAGCAAAAATAGCCTCAGCATAGCCATCGTCATCGTTTAGTTGTAATTCATCAGAGACGTACATGGCATGAGTGCCATTGCCGTTAAGGTCATAGGTATTTACGTTATAAGTTTGTCCGGCAAAGTCAGTGCCGCTAGACCCGGTAACGACATCTGGTTGGGTAATTGAGGCTGCGTAAGCCGCGTGCAAATAATTCCACAGAAAATCAGATGGTTGTCCGCTAGATGTATTGTAGTAAGCGAACTGCTCGCTCGTTACCAATAAATTTCCCCCCGCATCAAGATAGCTTTGCAGAGTGGTGGTATCAGAATAAGCGTAAGTGGCATCTACCACTACCACTAATGGAAACAACAGTAAATCTTCAGCTAGCGGCGTTCCGTGCATTGTTATATTCCATAATAAATTGTCGTATCCGGCATCAGCTAAGGCATCAACCACTTTTTGACCGGCGCTGTCACAATAAGCCACATAGCCAAAATCTAATCCTTCCACCGGTGTGTCGTAGCAATAACCATCATTGTCGAGCACTAAAACGTCTGGCAATTCACCAACCCAGAAAGAAGTAGTCGAGGTTGATGTTTCATTGGTATCTTGTTCAGTTAAAGTTACCGTCACCGTATATTGCCCAGTGGCGGCTGTGCTGGGAATGGTTAATGGCAGTGATTGCATACTAACTTGCGGCAAATACCAATACCAAATAACCGTCCCAACGCTGGTTTCGGCCGTTGTTCCGGCTAGTTCGCTGACTGCATTGCCGTCTGGATCAGTCACACTGAAATTCATTACTACATCGTGCGTTTCCCGATCAAACGCTGTTGGATATCCCCAAATAATAATTTGATCACCGGGTTGATAATAGTTATAAGATAATTCTCCAGTTACGGTGCTGCTTTCATCGCTGTCTGTGTTGGCATCATCTTTAGCATTTTTTTTGACGCCGGCTTCAACCTCTTCAATAATTATCTCATCATCTGTATCGCTGTCACTGGAATTGATATAAGGTGAAACACCAACTGATTCAACTTTTGGAATGTCATTCAAAATAGCTATTTGGGTAGTCGTAGCATTATAATTAGTAGGGTCAGCCGTAACGGTTGCCAATCCAGCGGTGTCGTCGGCTGTGAGCGTGACTGTAGCAATACCATTGCTGTTGGTAGTCGAGCTGGCCGCAGACAATGTTCCTTTGGTGGTGCTCCAGCTAACCGTTTCACCGACAATTGGAGAAGCGTTACTGTCATGAACTGAAACGGAAATGACTGCGTCTGAGGAAGCGTCGGAAATAATGTAACTGCTGTCGCTAAAGGCAAAAACCGAGTTGCTTAAAGTGCTGGTTGCGGCCAGCGCATTCACCATGCCATAACCAGACATATAATCCGGTCCACTCATTACTCCAAAATCAGTGGTGGTGGTTTCTAACACATGACGCACCCGTCTGGCACTGGTAGTTGGACCGCCAAGTTTTTGCATTATTAAAGCTGCTACTCCAGCCACATGAGGCGCTGCCATGGACGTGCCGGAATATTGTTCGTATAAATTTCCGGGAATACTGGATAATATGTCTACTCCCGGAGCCATTACATCTACTTTCCCCCAGTTAGAAAATTCCGCTTTATAACCATCTTCATTGGTTGCGCCAACCGAAACTACATTACTGTAAACCGCCGGATATGAAGGAGCTGAAAAAGTTGACTCATTGCCAGAAGCTGCAATTACCAAAACATTATTTGTTTCAGCGTAATCAATGGCGGACTTCAAAGTATTTGAACCAGCGCTGCTACCCAAACTCAAATTGATAATGTCGGCGCCTTCGTCAACTGCATAGCGGATACCGTCGGCAATAGTGCTGTCGAAGCCGTAACCGGATGAATCCAGCACTTTCACCGGCATGATTTGCGCCAACGGCGCCACGCCGCGCACACCTACTGAATTATTTTCAGCCGCAATAATACCGGCTACATGGGTGCCATGACCATATTCATCTTGTGGATCGTTATCCGGCGTTACGGCTGTATATAAACTGCCGATGAAATCCCAGCCATAGTAATCGTCAACATGGCCATTAGCGTCATCATCAGTGCTGTTGTTGGCAGTTTCACCTGTGTTCACCCAATTAACGTCGTCTAGATCTTCATGGACATAATCCACGCCGGTATCAACCACCGCCACCACAATGCCGTTACCAGTCATACCGTTAGTGGTCGCTGCTTCACTGGCTTTCACCGTTGACCAACCCCAGCTAGTTTGTTGACCCAACACCCGATACAAGCCGTCTGGTTCAACGTATTCAATGTTATCTTGCTGTTGCCAATACGATACAGTTTCAGAAACATTACTGCCGCTGGCCACTGGCACACGTTCAACTGGTTGGCCGATCCGTTTTAGCAAAACATGATCGCTGGCATATTGCGTGTTTGGTTCTTCATACCATAAAGCTGACCGCGCCACGTTGCGCCATTTTGTTGGAGTGTTAACAGCGCTTTCCGCCGCAAAAATAGAACTACCGGCGTTGACTTGTGTAATTGGATTGCTTACTGTCATTACAAACAACACTAGAATTAAAAGCGCAACTTTTTTGTTTAACATAATTTTTTATTTATTTATTATTGATGTTATTAATAAAGCATATTCTGTTAATTTTTTCCATACCTCGTGATATGAGGTAAATTGGATATAAAATATATTTCGTGGACATGTCTGGATTCGAACCAGAGACCTCTACAGTGTGAATGTAGCGCTCTAACCAACTGAGCTACATGTCCGTGTGGTGCGGTTCAATTATAATATCTTAGTTACAAAAACGTCAATCGCTCTCCTAGCTTATTTGTAGCCACTAAACCAAAACTTATTATTGTTGTTCACTCTCTTGAAGGAGTGAAATAACATTGGCCACATTAGACAGAAAAGTTGGATCAGTTTTTAAGCTTGAGATGAGTTCTGGATGGGTTGATTGATCTGCTGTAACAACCTTGTGGGTATAATCCTGTTTAATGATTCTAATAAAAAATTGTTCATTTTTTTTCTCTCTACCTTGATAATATCTTTTTTCAAGACTTTGGATTACGCTCACTTCTTGTATTAAAGGGTCGATAAATCGATAGTATGCTTTTCTCCTTTGTGAAGCAGGTTTTGGGGCTTCTTGTTCTGGATTTCTGCTCCATTCATCAATATATTCTTCTTCTAATATAAAATCGCCAGAATACCATTTTACTATATAGTTTCTTCCTCCTCCTTCACGTAGATTTTTAATACTCCAAATAATTTTCCCATTTTGTATATATGCCCCGTCAGCTTCAAAAATTGGTTTAGAATACTCGCCTATCTTTTCTGGCATAATTTCAACATTCCTCACAAATCCTGAAAAATGTGTTGCTAAATGTTTCTTTTGATCAAAACCAGGAACACCATTTTCGCTGTATTCGGACGCTTCCCGCCAGTAATCCCTGAAAGGATCATTTTTCTGCAAAGCTTCTTCACTCATATCATCCCAGTGATCGATTGTTTTTCTTTGAAATTCGTCTAAAAAGTCTTTTTCAATTTCGACAGGATATGCAAAAAATTCATTTCTAATGTCAAGTAAATCTTGGATTCGTTCACTAGGAGTTTTTGAACCTACCGAACTTAAAAGTTCACGAATTCTTGCATGGAACATTGCAATATATTTGTTTGCTATTTCTTGTCCATGCCTTTCTCTTTCTTCTGCTGGTGGATATGCATTAATTTTATCCCATTGCGATAGCTCTTTTTTTGCAGTTGGGGGGGACATTCTTAGTCGCGGAATGGGTAATTTTAATTCTCCAGTCCATTCCATCACAGTTTG
>CAYMXY010000027.1:5421-11804 GCA_964394525.1 uncultured Gammaproteobacteria bacterium
CGCCTCTGGGTACGCTTCAAAGAATTTTTCTGTTACGTTTTTTTCTGCTTCGCTTTTAGTTGCGTCAGTGATGGAGCTGGGCTCTTTAGATTCTTGATGATTATCTATAAGCCTTATTGATCGTTCTCGTGGAGATGACATAATATATATATATATATATATTATTAAATTTCTAAAATTGCAAACTCTCAATGTCTAACTTGGTCGGGGTAGCCAGACTCGAACTGGCGACCTCACGCACCCCATGCGTACGCGCTAGCCAACTGCGCTATACCCCGAAAGTGCTGCCATGTTAGCACGTTTAATAATTTTCGTCTTCTACACCGGTAGCGGCCGTACTCTCATCAAGATCCGCTGGATATATTTCATTATCTTCAAAATTGACGCGCAGATCATCAAACACTGTACGCAGACCAGTTAGATCTTTAGCTTCAACAATTTTTCTTTTGGCTTTCATTACTGAAATTACTTCCTGAATTTTTCTGGGATGCTCAACAAAATAATCCATCGCCTCTTCCCGCTTGTCTTCGGGAATAATATCTAACATACGAAAAAATAAATCCTGTTCGCGCTTATTTATTCCTTCAAACGGATCAACTGGCGCAAATTCATCTTCAGCGTTTTCTACGCCGTCACTATTATCTACCCAATCGTCATCGAATCTTCCTCCCATATAAATAACTCCTTCCTAAATATCCTAAACAGCCCAACGTGCCGCGTATTTTTCTAAAAAAGGACCGCTGGAGTGTGGTTCTCCATCACCCTCGGATTGTAAAACGGCCGCATCCATCGCTCCATTCCAAGCTATGTCAATATCACCACTACCAACATCAGCTATAGCTAAACCTAAACGCCTTTCAGCCGCTTCCTTAAAGCCACCATTATTTTCTTCAATATGATTTCGCAGTCTGCGCTCAATCATGTGATAATATTAATTAATTTATAATACATAGGTTATTTATCATAAAAAAAATTTTTTGTCAAGGGTGGCGGCTCCACAACTTCACATTTTGCTAGTTTTTGAGTTCACGTGGCGCAACGTCTCCGCATTTTGATAATTTTCGTAATCAAGTGACTTCGATTTGAATCTGGTGCTAATATTTTTTTAACTTTCATTTTTATTAGGACGATATTGACGTTGACCGGTATGTCCGTATCTAGCTTCTCGACCGCCGGCTGTTCTAACGCGGCCACCGCTACCACTACGCGCGCCACTGGAGCTGGTACCAATGGCAACCTGCATACCTTTTACATTACGATCTTGCCGAGCTGACTGGACGCCCGGGCCGTAGGTTATTTTCACTAACCGTTTTGGTTGTGATTGTAAAGAAGGCGGTAATGGTGGTGGTTCGGGTGGTTTTTCTTTTATAGTGCGAGGAATGATGGGTGGCTCAGGTGGTATGGGTTTTATTCGTGGTGGAATTGGTTGTGGAGGTGTTGGTTGTTGTGGAGGTTTAAAAAATGGACGTGATCCACCTTTTGGCTGCCACGGTGTATGATAATACGGTCGGTAAGAAGGTGTAGCTGTAGGTGGCTTAGAAGGTTGTTGTGGTTCGGGCGTTAGCGGTTGACCCGGTGACCTTCTCATGGGAATAGGTTCACCAGTTGGAACCGATGGCAATCCTTGTGCTGGACTTAAGGGTTCTTGACTAAATGGAGTGCCTGTTGTAGTTACTCCGCCAAATGATGTTCCGCCGGGAAGTGGTTCCTGTGGAAATGGCAAAACTGACATTGGTCTTGTTTGCATAGGTCTGGTTGGCATTCCGGCGGTGGGAGAAACTTGTGGTTCCATATTTGATCCGGGTGGAGTTGGAACAGGTACAAAAGGTTCTGCCAGCGGTTCAATTACACGGCTAGCCGGATCAGCCTCTTCAACGCGCGCATAGTCTTTGATCCACTGTGACCAAGCAGCAGCGCTTTTAGTTGGTGGCATATGGACAACAATATCACCAAATTTTATTTCCATTACTACATGCGCTCCACGATGGATTTGAACAGTTTCGTCAAATTTTTGTAAGACATCAGCTCTGATTTCTAAACCATCATGTATATTTTGGATTATTTTTCTGGTGGCGGCAGTTCGCGCCTCTGTAGATGTTTCCTTTAATATACCTAAATCAAACAAGGCTTGACCAAATTCTGCCATGCCACCTTGGCCACCAACACCTACAAACTCGCCTGAAATTTTTTCTGCGGCAATCCCACGGTCAATTAATGCTTGTTGCGTGGCCATTAATATTTGTTCACCACGGTCGGCTGATATTTGTAAATCTCCTGCCTTTGTTCCATCGTCACTGGCTTCGCCGCTGCTATGTACTCTGGCATAATCAATCCCCAACTTAGGATCAAGTTGTAAAAACTCATAATCTGCAAAAACTGGATCAAGCCTTGAATAAACTATCTCTGTTAAAGCGTCTGGCTGGCCAGCGCGCATTTTTGCGCCGCGTTCATAACCACGGCCAGCATATTCCGAATACACCGAAAAATCATACTCGACCGTTGCTCCCGGTAAAGTAGTTTCAATCATTGGTTCATTTGGTTCTGGAAAATTTCCATTATCATCCGGCACAGAAACAATCACCGTTTGTCCATCCGGTCCGCCAACCTCTACTTTCAAATCTGGTTGGTGTTCTTGTAGGATGGCGTTTATTTCTTCTGGTGTCGGTTCGGCCAAGGCTTCAGTGGAAGCGCGATCGGTTGATTTACCTTCGACTTTTCGCGGACAAGTGAGTGAAAGCTGTCCGGCAATAACCAAAAAACCAACCAAATATTCTACCCCGGGCATTTTGCGCAGACGTTCAAATAGATTAGAACGGGTTTCTAATTGTTCCTCCGGCCGCGCAACTAAGGCTTGTCGTTCTAGTTCAGCTTCACCTATCGAAGCAGTATTCAGCTCTTGGTCACCGCGACCTGAACGTGGAAACACTGCTTCAGCAGCACGGCGTTGACGATTTTTAGCGCTGTCTGGCGTCGGTTTGCCTCTCTCTGAATTAAATCTCATTAACTTTATATTAGCTTATTTTTTTCAAAAAGTCAATTCCAACGATTCTCCTAGATTTGACTTTTTGTGAAGAAACCATATATTATTTAATTTATGAAACGGCTTTATATTATGGTGACAGTACTGGTAATAGCGGCAACTTTGGGTTGGAGAAATCATCAGCCAGCCATGGCTAATAGTATAAGCCTTGATGCTGCGAGCACTGCCACCTGCGAAAATGAAACTGCCAGCGATGCTAACGCAAGCCACAGTGACCTTTGTTGTTTAGTGAGATTAGATACAGTAACTGTTTCACCGGTTTCGCAAGCTCTTATTACGCCAGTGGTGATGTCGCCGCCAATAGTTAACAATCTTTCAAATATTATTTGCGCTGACTGGCAACTTTTGGCTACGGCGCGCTCTGATTTATTACAAAAAAATCTGCAAACAATCATTAAACGTGAATGAATCAAGTGTCTTGTTAGAGTTTAGTTATTAAATAATAAGACACTTATGTATAAAATGATAATTCCCATTGCGGGAATGCACTGTCGTTCATGTGAAATATTGATTGAGGATAAATTATCGGCCGTCCCTAACATTAAAAAGGCGCGCGTCCATTATAAACAAAGCGTAGCGGAAATATTTTTTTCAGATCAACGACCAAATCCGCAGTTAATTGATCAAGCTGTTCGCGAAGCTGGTTATCGTGTTGGGCGGGCGCAGAAAAAACCATGGTTTAGCAAACGGCCTCGGGATTACAAGGAACTTGGCATTGCCATGTTGTTTGTGCTTGGCGCCTATTGGTTATTGAAAAGTTTTGGTCTGACCAGTTTGAATGTGGGTGCCAATGCTGACCCTTCAAGTTTAGGAGTGATTTTGCTGGTCGGTTTGACTGCTGGGTTTTCTACTTGTATGGCGCTGGTAGGAGGATTAGTGTTAGGAATATCGGCTCGTCATGCTGCCAAACATCCAGAAGCCACCTTATCGCAAAAATTTAGGCCGCATTTGTTCTTCAATTTGGGGCGAATCGGTTCATATACTTTACTTGGTGGTGTGCTGGGAACGGCTGGTTCAGTATTACAGCTTTCATCCACCACGCTTGGTTTTCTAACCATTGTCGTCGGCGGCGTGATGTTATTGATGGGATCAAAATTGGTTGGAATTTTTCCGCGCTTAGAGAACATTAGTTTAACGCTGCCTAGTAGTATTAGCCGCCTGCTCGGCATAAAAAAACATGAAAAGGAATATAATCATAAAAGTTCACTGACGCTTGGAGCACTCACCTTTTTCCTGCCTTGTGGTTTTACTCAAGCGATGCAACTTTACGCAATTAGCACTGGCAGTTTCACGCGCGGCAGTATAATTATGGGGATATTCGCTTTAGGAACAGCTCCGGGGTTGCTGGGTATTGGCGGATTAACCGCAGCCGTTAAGGGAATATTTGCGCAACGCTTCTTCAAAGCCGCCGGTGTGGTGGTAGTAGTATTCGCTTTGCTCAATATCAGTAATGGTTTTAATTTAACCGGCTGGCAATTAGGTTCTATCTTCAGCACCAACGTTGCCACAGCCGCCAATGACCAAAACGTTGCGTTAGTTGATGGTGTACAGGTGGTGCGGATGACTGAATATAGTGGAGGTTATACGCCAAATTTATTCACGGTAACGCAAGGCGTGCCGGTGCAATGGATTATTGACGCGCAAGATCCAAATTCCTGCGCCAGTTTGCTGGTGATGCCTAAATATAATATCCAAACAAAACTAACGGCTGGTGAAAATGTGATTGAATTCACGCCAACCGAAACGGGCCGAGTAACGTTCTCCTGCGCTATGGGAATGTATAATGGCGCCTTCGAGGTGGTTGATGCCAAGGCTGATAATAATGCCGTCGCAGTGGCGCAACCGACCGTTCAACCAGCGGTGCAGCAACCATCTTTACAGCCGTCGGCTAACAGCGGTAGTGGTGGCAGTTGTGGTAGTGGTGGCGGTTGTGGTTGCGGTGGCGGTGGCGCGAAAAAAATTACACCATCGGCCGGAACTACTGAAACAAGCGCTAATACATCTGATCAAATAATCAAAACTGCTTATACCTACGCCACAGATATTCAACCAAACACTTTCACCGTTAAAGCCGGTTCGCCAGTGCGGTTTGAAGTTGATGTCAAAGAAAATGGTTCTGGCTGCATGAGCACAATCATGATCCCGGGTTTATTCAATAATGCACAATTATTACAAGCCGGACAACCGCTGGTCATGCAATTTACTCCAACTAAACCGGGTGTGTACGACATAACCTGCGCCATGGGTGTGCCGCGCGGCACACTAACAGTGGAATAAAATCAAACAGTTGGTTCAAGCATATCACCGCTCAGCCGAGCAAACTCAATAAACAGGAAAGTAAACGTTAGCACCATCACCACTGGCGCAATCATCGAAAGATAATTGCGTTTAGCCGGACGGAAATAACGCAATAACAATGAATTGCTTACCACTGAAATTGAACTAAAAGCCATGGCTAAACCGGCCAGCTCCGGTTTCAAAATTAAACCTAAACCAACAAATACCCGCGCTGCGATCGGAATACCAATTATGTTATAAAATAACGCAAAGAATAAGTTTTGCTTGATTTTGCCCATAGATTGCCGCGATAATTCAATCGCCGACACTACGTCGCGTAAGTCATTCTTCACCATTACAATTCCACCAGTTTCCATGGCGACATCAGTTCCAGAACCCATGGCCACTCCCAAATTAGCTTGGGCTAAAGCCGGAGCATCGTTAATGCCGTCTCCAACCATAGCCACGATTTTTTTCTGATCCTGCAATTTTTTCACTTCGTTGGCTTTATCTTCGGGCAGCACCTCGGCCAACACATTAGTAATACCTGCTTGTTTGGCAATGGCGGCGGCAGTGCGCTGATTATCGCCAGTGATCATATAAAGTTCAATACCGCGTCGCAATAAACGCGCGACTGCTTCTTTGGAAGTGTCTTTAATGGTGTCGGCCACGGCGATAATTCCTAAAATTTCTCGTTCACTAGCCAACATCATGGCAGTTTTGCCTTGCTCTTCAAGACGACTAAGTTGTTGATTCAAATTTTCGAGTGGCAACTTTACCACCTCAGTAATTAGCCGACGATTCCCAAAATAATACAATTCGTTATTTATCGTTCCAACAACGCCGTGACCGGGAATAGCCTTAAAATTAGTTACATCGACCAAATTAATTCCGGAGTTATTGGCATAATTGTAAATTGCTTCAGCTAAAGGATGTTCCGAAGATCTTTCCAAACTGGCCGCAATTCTATACATATCATTTTCACTAAGGTCCGCCAAACTGACAATATCTGTCACCACAGGTTTTCCGTTGGTTAAAGTACCTGTTTTGTCAAAAATGATAGTAT
>CAYMXY010000027.1:11814-12653 GCA_964394525.1 uncultured Gammaproteobacteria bacterium
CAGCTTCTAGCGGCTCTCCGCCCTTAATTAATATTCCATGTTCAGCGCCTTTGCCAGTCCCAACCATTATTGCGGTCGGCGTAGCCAGCCCTAATGCGCACGGACAAGCAATTACAATTACCGCGGTAAAGGCCATTAAGGAAAACGATAAACCGGCGCCAAGCACAAACCACCACACCAAAAAGGTAAGAATCGCTAAGCCGATGACCGCCGGCACAAACCAGGCAGAAATACGATCGGCAAAATTTTGAATGGGAGCTTTGGAACCCTGCGCTTCTTCAATCAAACGAATAATTTGAGCCAAAGTTGTTTCGGCTCCTACTTTCGTGGCGACAAATTCAAAACTTCCGGCTTTATTAATGGTGGCGCCAATCACTTGATCGCCGACTTGTTTTTCCACCGGCAAACTTTCGCCAGTAATCATGGATTCGTCCACAGCCGATGACCCTTTGCTGATAACACCGTCGACTGGTATTTTTTCGCCTGGCCGTACTATGACTACATCCCCCTCCACTACTTGATCAATCGGGATGTCTTGGACAACGCTTTGTCGGATTACGCGAGCGGTTTTGGCTTGCAAGCCCATCAATTTTTTAATGGCTTCCGAGGGGCGCCCCTTGGCTTTTGCTTCCAGCCATTTTCCTAAAATAACAAAAGTAATTAAAAAAGCCGCGGTTTCAAAATACAATTCAGGAATCTTAGCACCGTTCGTCCCTAAAATTGTATTATTTCCAATCACAAACAGCGCCAAATTTACCAAACTGTAAACATAAGCAGTTGACGTACCGATCGCAATTAAGCTGTCCATGTTAAACGTCTTCATTCGCAAACTCGCCCAC
>CAYMXY010000028.1:0-2969 GCA_964394525.1 uncultured Gammaproteobacteria bacterium
TTGTTCCATTTTGCTGATGCCGGCTTCGGTGAGCGTGGCCACGCGCATCTTTTCATCAATATTATAATCGGTATTTTCCTGTAATTGCGCCACCAATTGCGCAAAGCGATAATACTGGTCGGTGGCTGCTTCGGCTTCACCGGAAATAATCAACGGCGTGCGCGCCTCGTCAATTAAAATACTGTCGACCTCATCAATAATGGCATAATGCAAGCCGCGTTGCACTTTTTGAGCAGTCGTCATTACCATGTTGTCGCGCAGGTAATCGAAACCGAATTCATTGTTAGTGCCGTAGAGGATATCGGTTTGATAAGCTTCGCGGCGAGAAACCGGACGCAAATTGTCCATATCCACTTTGAAGGCAGCTTCGGTGGTGGGAATGGCGGCAGTTGTAGACACAACCGGGGTAGTGGTGGTAGCAGCGGTTGCTTCAGCGGCGGCTTGTTGACGTTTTTGATAATCCGGATCAAACACATATGAAACCATCTGATTTTGAATACAACCAACCGACAACCCAAGCCAATAATATAATTGTCCCATCCAATCAGCATCGCGACGCGCCAAATAATCATTCACCGTCACTACATGCACTCCTTGTCCGGTGAGCGCGTTCAAATACACTGGCAAGGTGGCGGTTAAAGTTTTTCCCTCACCGGTTTTCATTTCCGCAATTATTCCGCGATGCAGCACCATTCCACCAATCAATTGTACGTCGTAAGGCCGCTGTCCCAACACGCGTTGCGCCGCCTCGCGCACCGTGGCAAAAGCCTCTGGTAGAATATCCTCAATTGTCTCGCCGTGACTGAGTCGTTCTTTGAAGCGGGCTGTTTGCGCTTGTAATTCAACATCGCTCAACCGCTTTAGCGCCGCTTCATGCTGATTAATGCTAGCTACCAGCGGCTCTAATTGTTTTAGTGTTTTTGCGCTCTGGTTGCCGAAAAAATTTTCCAACCAGTTCATGTAGTGGTAGATTTTAGCGCTCGGACTTGCTTCTGCGCTTTACGATGTTCAGTAAGATGACGTTCTTTCCAATCTCTCAGTTGCCGCTCCATTTCGTCTTTGACTATGTCAATGGCCGCATAAACGGTTTGCGCCACTTCTTCGGTATAGAGGGAATCATGTGAAATATGAAGTTGCGCTGTCGCTTTGAACGAAGTGGCATGTTGCTCACGGAGTTGTTCTAAAGTAACGCGTATATCAATTATGCGATCGTTAAACTTAGTTAAACCGCCGATTTTTTCTTCGACGTAAGCGCGAATAGCGGAAGTGATTTGAAAATTTTTGCCTGTTATTTGAAAGTTCATAAATGGATTGATTCAATTTTTTTAATATATTGCTTAATGTCTGCTAAATCTTTATGCAAGATACGATAAACAATGTCATAATCAATTATTTCATAATTATGCGCAATGATATTGCGAAAGCCCGTCATTTGAACCAATTTCTCAGTGAGCTTTAACGGTAAAATACGCTCTTCTTGAAGAATGTCAAAAGTTTCACTAAGACTAGTCGGTTTTCTTAAATGTTTATAGGTAATCACTGCTTCCGCTAAATCGATGCATGATTGAATAACAAGATAAAGATATCGTTCTAAAGAACCGCGAATAATTATATCATGACTTAATGTTTTTTTTGAATATTTTTTAAAAGCCGCCAATATCTTCAAATACTTTCGGGTAGCGCTTATTTTATTTTCGACAGTAGAACGGGAAGTCATAATTTAAGCAGCTGTTAACTGATAGCGACGTAACATGTCTCTAAAATCAAAATATTCATTCAAAATTTTTGGCTCCAGTGATAAACGATAAGCTGGCTTTTCAAACAGTAATTTACCATCAGTAATAATATTATATTTTAGTTCCGGCTGTAACGTTGTATCTAAAATCACCACATCAACTTGATCGGTTTTAAGAAAACGACTCAAGGTTATTTGCAGACTCTGTTTGATCGCAGCTACTTTTATGCTATCACGAGTATCAAGATAAACGGCAAAATCATAATCACTTAATGGGCCGACAACGCCGCGCGCGCGCGAACCAAATAAATAAGCCATTTTCACTTCTGGGAATGATCGAAATATTTTTTTTAGTTTGGCGTGCTGCTTTGTCATGATTCATACTGTAACATAAAAAGAGAGGTTTTGCCAGACTTGTTAAAAGCTCATTATCCTCTCTTGTCCCTCCGTTAATTAGTGAGGCGCGGCGCGAGATACTCCTTCCCGCGCCGCACTACTCACTGGGCGTGCAGTTTTCGTTCTGCTCGCCGTTGCAGTTGTTGTCGTACCCGTCGTCACAGACCTCCGTTGCGCCCGGGTTGATACTTGGGTCGAAGTCGTTACAGTCGTCGCCCTTGTAGAACAACGACTCGTAGCCGTCTCCGTCCCAATCATTGTCGTTCTGCCCGTCGCAGTTCTGGTCGATGCCGTCGTAGGGAGTGTCGAATGCGCCGGGGTAACTGCTCGGATCGAAGTCGTCGCAGTCGACGGTGACTTCATAGCCATCGCCGTCCACGTCCACTAGATCCGCACCGTCACAATTCTGGTCGATCCCATCGTATGGGATGTCCAGCGCGCCCGGGTGCGTCTCCGCATTAGCATCGTCGCAGTCGCCTTCTTCGCCCTCGGTTTCCGACGAGTAGACGTCGCCGTCATCGTCCTTCCACACCCTCCCATGGACCAAGACCGAGACTTCGGGCTCGTCGGGGTCTTCGGAAGCGATGACGAGCACACATTCGTATTGCTCCGAGCCTAGCGGTGCGAAGGTGACCATGAGCATTGTGGATTCACCAAATCCAACGACTGCCTGGCCAAGTTCTGCCGAAAACGAACCGTCACTGTCCTGCTCCCAGGAAAGTGCCGGCCATAGATCGGATCCGCCATCATTCCACACTTCAGACTGAAGCGTGGAAGACGAATGCGCCAGCACATCACCGAAATTCAGATTGGTCGGCTGTACGCGGATGTCCGGCGC
>CAYMXY010000028.1:2979-6026 GCA_964394525.1 uncultured Gammaproteobacteria bacterium
ACTAATAGCCGAAACAATGACGATGAAAGAACTCATCGCATCCTCCTTTTGCCGATATTTTAACCGCCGGCTCGGGAATTTAATTTTTTAAGGTGCAAAACCTTGTATGAAGGATTTATACCGTACTACACTAATTTAAAAAGTCAACTTTTTTAGACTGGCTCTTTCATCCGCCTTAAATAAGTGTTAATCTTAATCTCAATGAAATTATATCTGCGTCGAATCTTTGGCTTACAACATACCAAGCAGCGAGTTGATCTGGACGTTCCGGAAACTACTCACTTGCATGGTAAAATTATTCAAGCTAAACCTTGGTTGAAAAAGATTTATCTTGAACATTATCAATTCTTCAAAAAAAATTCACAGAATTTGCCGGACGGAAAAAAAATTGAATTGGGCAGTGGTGGTGGTTTTTTAAAAGAAGCCATACCTGATGTTATCACATCGGATGTTTTGCTTTTAGCAAACATCGACCAAGTTTTTTCGGCACTGGCTTTGCCATTCGCCGCTGATAGCCTTAGTGCTATTTATATGATTGACGTTATGCATCATTTACCGGATGTGGAAAAATTTTTTCAAGAAGCTGACCGGTGCTTGTTAGTGGGTGGAAAGATTATTTTAGTGGAACCGGCCAACACTTGGTGGGGGCGTTTTATCTATAAAAATTTCCATCACGAACCATTTGAGCCAACCATTCAAGATTGGAAATTACCAGCCGGCGGGCCGATGTCGGTAGCTAATGATGCATTGCCGTGGATAGTATTGATTCGCGATCGAGCCAAATTCCAAACCAGCTTCCCGCAGTTCGATATTATTTCCATTCAATTCTGTCACCCATTGCGGTATCTGCTTAGTGGTGGAGTATCCATGCGCCAATTGTTACCGACCGCTTTTTATCCGGCCGTCCGCTGGCTGGAAGAAACTATCTTGGCGCCGTTCGCCCCTAATCTTGGAATGTTTATGCGAGTGGTTATTCAAAAACGATAATTATATCATGACTTAAATTAATTCCGAATGTAACGGTGTCTCTTTGGCATTCACTTCAAAAATAAGAAGAATATCTGGTTGCAAATGGCATTCATGACAACCAACAAAGTTACCTCGAAATTTATGTAAACGATGCCGTGACGGTAAAGCAATACAAAACCAAAAGGGTTAAGTGTTTGAGGGTATACCTTGCCTATCCACCTCTGGCGGGCGGAGACTGAACGCAATCTTGCTGCCAGCACTCCAAAGGTCGCCCGGACTGGCATCGTCCGTACCGAGCTCCAGCCTGCCGCCATAGCGGTTCAGGTAGAACACGCTCGGAGAGTCGCGCGAGTCAGTGATGGGTTCCATTCCAATCGAGAGATATTCATTGTCTGGCTGATCCAGATACTGCAGCCTATAATGCGGCCCAACTTCCGCTGGGCAGAACTCTAGGCCAAGTTCTTGTGCTCTGGCAAATAACTGGGTGGTCGTACATCCATCCGGCAACCCAAGATCAGCCACAGTGAGTCTGACGATTTCCACGCTTGTGCGTTCTGTGGAGATCGTCATTTTTTCGATCAACTGTTTTGACCAGTCCCACGTTTGTATATTTTTGGCATCCAGTTCGGCTTGTAGCTGATCCTTGGTTTTGCCCCCAATCTCGACTCGTGTCCTACGCATTTTCTTTTCTGGGAACTGTATATAGATGTGATCAAGGTGGTAGAGGTCTGTGAAGATATTGGGATACAATGGACCCACGTAGGCTTTGGTGTCTGGGGTGACTTCTGCCTGGCTGTAGGCAATTTGGTCTGGCGTACAGTCAAAGATGACCAGCATATCTGCTTGCTGATCTCGACCTCTGCGCAGTTCTTGGATTCTCAGATCAGGTTTTTGGCCAAAGCCTTGAATCTTGGTGTTGACTTCATACAAAAAGGCGAGGTCTTCTTTGGTGAGAGCTGCTCCGGTTTTGGTTTTTTGTTCAATAGTTGACACCCATTCCATATCAGCAGTTTTCTTTTGGTAGAGGTGGCCATCGGGGAATTCAGCCAGTTTGGCTGACACAACAGGATTAATATATGGATCTGTGTTTTGTTTGTAGGCCACACCACGGACTTCGGCCACGTGTGGTGTGCCGCCTTCATTTATAGCCACATGAATAGCAGCTCTGGGAAAGGTTGGTTTGCCCTGTTCGTCATTGGAGAAATAGACCCACAAATCACCATTGTCGATATACCGCCTGGCTGCACCTTGACCGGCAATACACAGTCCAGTGCCTCTGCCACGCAGGGTTTGAGCCAACACTTCGCTGTCTGACCCCTTGGGATAGTGACGCCATTCCCCGTCGGTGATGGGAAGTAAGTGCTCTGGGATGGGATTCATCATTTCAGTGGCCCAAGCGTAGAGATCAGCAAACTTTCCATTTTTGAGGGCAGTGGTAAATCTGGCTCGGTCTGATTCTTCAATATCGTGTTCAAACTCAATCGCCTCTCCTTTTAATTTCTTTTGTATGGCATCCACGACGTAACGCAGGGCTTCATGATTCAGGTCTGGGTATTTCTTGAGTGAACCCTTGGAGCGTCTAGTGAATTCAATATGCGGGTTGTCAGCGGTTTTCTCAAAGGCTTGCAGTTGGGTGAGGCTTCTGAAAATCCAGTATTTCAGTTCATCGGGAATATCGGCAGATTCATCGGAGACGAAGTAATCCACCCATTCTTCAATGGAGGAGCGCTGGTCTTCAAGTAACGGAGCAGTATCGGCTTGGCGCATCTGTTCGCGTTGCTCCTCAGGCAGGCTTGCCCAGTCAGCGGACTGGCCACGTTTACGGAGAGTGTCTTCATAAGATTTCCAGTAGCCTTCTGGGATGTCTGCGTATTTGGTGACGAGTTGACGGAACAAGACACGTTTGAGTGCCTCAATCCCACGCTCTTTATCTGCCTGATCTGGACGTTCAAGGATACTGCGAAAACGACCGAGATAGTTTTTTACTAACTGGTCGGCATTGTTGGGGGCAAGCTTTGTTCCTGTCCGGTTGGCCTCACGTCTGGCCACGCGCTGCACGGCTGGGTCTTTACCCATGG
>CAYMXY010000028.1:6054-8953 GCA_964394525.1 uncultured Gammaproteobacteria bacterium
CTCGGAGTTCTGTGGACATATTAGAGGAAGGATAGCAGAAAATAGGCTAGTTTTCAACACTTCAAAACACCTCAAAACCCTACATATTCAACCTCCTCCATTAACTGCACGCCGGCGCGGTCGCGCACCTGTTGTTTGATGTAGGAAATAAGCTGTACCACCTGATCGGCTGTGGCACCGCCGGTGTTAATGATAAAATTGGCGTGTTTTTCGGAAATTTTAGCGCCGCCGATGGCAAACCCTTTTAAGTCTAGCTGTTCAATTAGTTGCGCCGCCGTTTTGGCTGTGGTTTTGGTTGTGCCGCTGGGATTACGAAAAGCGCAGCCGGCGGTATCTTCGCCCACGTTTTGTTCCTCTTTTTTTAATTTGGTCAAGGCTAACATCGTCTGTCGTAATTGCGTCTGGTCGGCTGACTGCAAAAGAAACGTCGCTTCCAAAATAATTAACCGTTCGTGCTTAAAGATACTGTCGCGATAAGCAAAGCCACAATCAGCTTTGGTTAAAGTGCGCTGCTGGCCGACGTAGTCACAAACCTTAACCGTTTCCACCACTTGGCTAATATCCGATCCGCGCGATCCTAAATTAGCCCAAATTGCTCCGCCGACCGTGGCCGGCACACCCACGGCAAATTCCAATCCGCCTAAATTGTGCTGCGCAGCCAAACGAATGGCCGCGTTTAATAATGCTCCGGCTTCAGCTTGCAACCGCTTGCCGTCAACAGACATTTGATTTAGCTCCATTTTTATCACCAACCCATCAAAGCCCCGATCGTGCACCAACACGTTGCTGCCGCCGCCTAAAATAAAAACCGATAAACGATTTATTTCGGCTTCTTTCAGCGCCAGCAATAATTCAGCGCTTTTTTTCACACGTAAAAAATATTTAGCCGGCCCGCCAATTCTAAAGGTCGTAAACGGCGCCAGCGGCACCTGTTGTTCCACCGTTAAACCGGCGAACATAATTCCTCGGCCAGCAAATAAATATCGCCGGCGCCAACGATTAATACTACGTCGTTCGCTTCCACGTGTTCGGCCAATAATTTTTGACTGCGCGCGTTATTGGCAGAATAAAGCGCAATTTTGCCGCGGCCTTCAATGGCTTTAACAAGATCGCGCGCCGACACCGATTGATCGCCGGCTTCTTCACGACCGGCCACATCATAAATCTCCTGCATAATAATCAAATCAGCGGCATCAAAGGCGCTAACAAATTTATCAAATAACCGCCGGGTGCGATTATGTTGGTGCGGCTGGAACACAATCACCACGCGCCGATTCGAATAGCATTCTCGCGCGGCCTTAAGCGTACTGGCGATGGCGGTTGGGTGATGGGCGTAATCAGAAATTATTGCGGCACCCTTATATTGGCCAACCAATTCAAAGCGTCGCCACGTTCCGTTAAACCGATCAAAGCCAATTTGAATGGTTTTAGCGGTAATACCGTTAGCGCGACAATAAGCAATCACCGCCAGCGCATTATAGATATTAAAATCACCGGGCACATGAATGGTATAAGTATCGGCGCCAACCCGGAAAGTTTGATGATGGCCTTGTTTCACAATCGCAGTAGCGGTGTAATCGGCTGGCTGACGCATACCAAAGGTCACCGTTAAACCGCTGTAATCAAGCGCTTGACTTTCCGAATCATCGACGTTGCGCACAAACATTCCGCCACTAGGTAGACGATTGATATATTCCTGAAAAGTTAATTGGATGTGTTCCAGATTACGATAATAATCAAGGTGATCTTCCTCTAGATTTGTTAAAATAATTGCAGTCGGGTGGAGATCAAGCATATGAGCGCGATACTCACAGGCTTCAACCACGCAATGCTGACGCGTTTGACCAACACGAACGTTGCTTTGCCAGGCTTTGACGATGCTACCAACAATGGCGGTTGGATCCCAACCGGCCGCTTCCAGCACCAAAGCCAGCATGGCGGTGGTGGTGGTTTTGCCGTGCGTGCCAGAAACGGCCACCCGTTGCTTATATACTTTCATCAATTCCCCTACTGCTTGAAAATAAGTGATGCTTTTTTCTTCCAGTTGATGTTTCTTTAATACTTTTCGTTCCGGATTATCAATCGGCACAGCATCAGAATAAACATATAAGTCGGCAGTCAGTGGCACATTATCGGCTGTTTGAGGGGTTGTCACTTTTATGCCTTCGCTGCGTAAAGCTTGAATAACAGCACTGTCAACCAAATCGGAACCAGTCACCGTTTTGCCGTGTTGTTTAGCAATGCGCGCAAAACCAGATAAACCGGCACCGCCAATGCCGATACAATAGACTGAATTAATTTTCGAAAAATCCATCATAGTCTTAATTATACGTGAACCCGGAGCCCGACAGCAGAACAGTTTGCCGTTTCCGGATTCACATTATTATAGCACAGAATAGAGATCGCCAATCATGTATAATGAACCAGTGATAATGCCCAAATCATCGCGTCGCAACTGCCGGCGAAAACTGCTATAGGCGCGTTTGATTGATGATTGACAATCTGTGGTAACGGTCGGGCGCAGTTGCCGGATGACGCGTTTCAACTTAGCCGTAGGCACTCCCTCGCTGAAAGTGGTGATAATAGCGTGATCAATAATTGGCAGCAGTGGGCGCAGCGTTCCAACCAGATCTTTGGTTTGCTTTAAGGCAATTAACGCAATCGTGCGTTGCCGGCGACGCCGCGCTGTTAGATCAATTATCTGCCGTAGCGAACTAATAAAAGTTTTCATCTTGTGGGGATTGTGAGCGCCGTCAACAATTATCAATGGCCGGCGGCATTTTATTTCAAACCGACCGGGTTGACGCGCCGCTAACAAGCCTTGCCGAATAGCTGGCTCATTTATTCCCAGCGCCTTAGCCGCTTCAATCGCCAATACGGCATTTCGTACCTGATGCTG
>CAYMXY010000028.1:8963-9873 GCA_964394525.1 uncultured Gammaproteobacteria bacterium
CAAAGACGCAGTGACCGATATGGTCCATAATGAAAAACCGTTCCGGTCAAATCGGCACGCACAACTTGCGCTTTAGCCAAATTAACATAACGCCCACGACGCACATAAGGTGAACCGGTTAAACCAATGCAACCAGGCTTAATGATTGCTTCTTTTTCGCGCGCAATGCGGCGGCGGGTACGGCCGAGATGTTCCGTATGATCAAGATCAACTTCGGTAACAATGGCTACAGAAGGTTGCACCACATTGGTAGCATCTAGCCTTCCACCCATTCCAACCTCAATCACAGCATCATCCACTTGCTGCTTAGCAAAATAAACAAACCCCAACAACGTCAACCATTCAAAATAACTTAAACGCAAATCGGCCAGCTTCGGCCATAATTGCTGCGCCAACCGCAACCACGAACGGTTGCTGATACAGCGTTGATTAATCATGATGCGTTCGTTTGGCTTCACCAAATGAGGTGATGTGAAAAGACCAACCCGCCGGCCGGACGCTTGCAAAATAGCGGCTATCATTCGGCAGGTGGAACCTTTGCCGGATGTGCCGGTAACGTGGATTACTCGATAACGCCGTTCCGGATGACCTAAGCGAGCGACGGCCTGTTCAATGCGATCAAGTTGATACCAATTTTGCCAGCGACGACTGTTGGCAATAGCAGACTGCTCAAACTGTTTAAGGTTGCGCCAACGCATGTGAAATAATTATCTGAGCCAATTGTTTAGCGGCTGATGGTTGGTGGAAACGGCTAATGCCTTTGCTTAATTGGTGTTGTTTGTCTTGATCGGCTAACAAGCTGCGCACCGTTTCTGTAAAAATTGCCGACGTTAAATTAGTTTGATCAAGCACAATTGCCGCTGGTTGTTTACGCAAAAGTTCGGCATTGGCTAGTTGAGGAGAATTTGGT
>CAYMXY010000028.1:9883-12045 GCA_964394525.1 uncultured Gammaproteobacteria bacterium
TAATTGCTGGTTTCGCGAGCGCCGCCAATTCGGCAATTGTTGCCACTCCGGCGCGGCACACTACGACAGTTGCTTTAGTCAACGCTTCCTTCATTTCGGCTGCGAGCAAGGCCTGATGATGATAGTGAGGATGATTAATGATTGCTCCGGCTATGTTTTCCTTACCTTCTCCGGTTACATGAATCACATTGGCGAAATCAGCCAGCGCCGGCGTTACCAATTCATTTATGGCCTGCGCTCCGGTGCCGCCGCCAAAAATAAGCAAAGTTGGAAAGGCGGCATCTAGTTTCCAAAAATTGGTTGTTGGTGAAAGGTCTCGCACCGGATGACCAATCCAGTGAGCGCGCGACAACACGGTTTGCTGAAATCCGGTGGTGATAGCTGCGGCAATCGGTTGTAATAATCGTGTTGCTAAGCCAACTATTAGATCCGGCTGATGCAATATCACCGGCACATTACACCACCACCCCGCCCAAGCCAGCGGCGTGGCCACAAAACTTCCGGCTGTCACTATCACGGTCGGTTGATAACGCGCCACCAACCACAATCCCTGAAAAAAACCAACCAGCACCAACAGCGGAGTAAATAAATTGCGCCACGACCAATACCGCCGCCACTTCCCGCCAGTTATTTTATGGTAGCGCCAAGTAACAGGCACTAAGCGCCGTTCCACTCCGGCGGCGGTGCCAACGAAATGTAATTCATAATCAGTTAAATATTCTGCTGTCGCCAGTAAAGGCGTGACTGAACCTGCCGTGCCGCCACCAGCTAAAAAAATAGTCATGCCGTTGCTTTGGTTTGTCTTGAAATATTTATCAAAATGCCAATAGCCGCCAACACGGTGGCAGTGGAAGTGCTGCCGTAACTAATTAAAGGTAAGGGAATGCCCGTCACTGGCACCAATGCCAACATGGCCATAATATTAACGACCGCTTGAAAACTCAGCCAAGTGGTAATGCCGATGGCTACAATTTTTCCAAAATGGTCGGGCGCGCTTTTGGCAATTCGGTAACCTTGCCACATTAAGCCAAGGTAAAGCAGAATCACGCCGACGGCGATAATAAACCCCATTTCTTCGGCCACTACCGCAAAAATGGAGTCAGTCATTACTTCTGGTAAATAATTAAATTTTTGACGAGAATGTCCCAAACCTAAACCCAATAATCCGCCTGATCCAATTGCCAGCAGCGCCTGATTGATATGAAAACCAATGCCTAATGGGTCGATGTCCGGATTCAAAAAAACGGTTAAGCGATGCGCTCGATAACGAAATGACGGAATAACCAGCGGTAAAATTTTGATTAAAAAAAATAACAAGCCAAGGCCGCTGGCAAAAATAATGGCCAAATGTTTCCATGGCGCGCCGGTCACAAAATATGCCGCCACGGCAATAACGGCGATCACCACCATGGTGCCAAGGTCTTTTTGTACGCCTGCGACCATTAATACCAACAGGCCGATCATAATAATAAACGGCATAAACCCAACAGCGGCGTCATGAATAGTTTGAGTGCGCGCTTCCAACCACACCCCCAAATACAATAAAAAAGTAAGTTTAATCAACTCCGACGGCTGAAACAAAATTCCGCCAATGTTAAGCCAACGTTTAGCGCCCAATAATTCAACACCAATACCCGGCAGCAATAACATCAACATCAACACCAAATTAATTATGATTAACGGGAAGGCGTAACGCTTCCAGATATGATAATCAATCCGTGAAAATAACCATAACGCCGGCACGCCAATAAAAATGCCATACAATATTTGTCGTTTGATAAAATAGTACGGATCACCAATTTTTTCAAATCCAGCCACCGAGCTGGCGGACGACAACATAATTAACCCGAACACCACCAGTATCAACAACAGGCCAATAAAAATGTAATTTGGTTGATGCCATTGCTCAGTTACTATTGAACGCCATCGTCGCATAAAACAACAAATTTTATTCTTGCAGCTGCAAGGTTAAATCACGTGTAACCAAATAAGTTAGGTGGTGCTTTAATTCAGCGCCTCGTTGCAAAATAACTTTGTTACGACGATTTAATTTAATGCGTAAGCCGCGCGGCCGCCAACGTTTAGTGAAGTAATCACGTAACTCAAGTTCGCTGGTTTTTTGTTTATAAAAGAAGACTTTGATTTTGCGTTTGCTGTAGGTG
>CAYMXY010000029.1:0-2546 GCA_964394525.1 uncultured Gammaproteobacteria bacterium
GCACATAGTCTAAGAAAAACATGAAATTCCGATAATTTTGTTATGCCAAAAAGCGCGCTTAAATCGCGATCGATATAAGTTTGGACGTAGGAATCATAAAAGAGTTCACGCTGTTTGGCACTTTCTTGCCAGACAGCTGGAAATGAACCTCTAAAAATTTGGCTAAAAACTTTTTGTTCTGTTAAATCAAGCCCAGCAGCCATTTTTTTGGCTGTACGATCATTGATGTTTTCTGGAGAAAAAGGTTTTGTTTGTGACGGTAGTTTGTTTATTTCTCCGTAAGAAAATCCCAGTAACGTCAGGATCGCCACTCGACCAGCTAATGATTCTTGCACATTTTTCATTAAGGCGAATTGTTGCGAGCCGGTTAACCAGTACTGGCCGGGTTTATGGTCGCGATCAACACGGACTTTGATTAAAGGAAATAATTGTGGCGCATATTGCACCTCATCAATCAAGACCGGCGGTGAAAAGCGTTGTAAAAAAAGCTCGGGGTCAGTCTGTGCCAAATGACGTTCTCCCGGTTTATCCAAAGTCACGTACCGTCGATTGTGAGACTTAGCAAGATATTGGAGAATGGTTGTTTTGCCAACTTGGCGCGGTCCACCAAGATATAATATCGGGAAAGAGCGGCTTACTTGTTTGATGGTTTTTTCGATATAGCGGTGAATGTAGTTCATATTGACTATTTTAATCTATCAAATCAAATTAGTCAAGCTTGTATATTAGGCCTCTATCAGGCTGCCGCCTTGAATAAATAATATACGCGGGCCCGAATCCTTACTTGGAATCGAGCCCGCTTTCCTCCTACATATTACCACCTAGGCAGGATGATAACCACCGGGGTGCCGTCCTCCGGGCGAAAAGATACCTTGCCGTTCTTCATATACGGCAGGATCTGAATTGCCAAGGTCAGGGCTGCCCTCAAAAGAGCAGCCCTGGAACTAAAACCGTGCTCCTTTACGATGGCGTCAAACTGCTTGACGCCCTCCAATGAGAAGTCAAACTGCAACTTCATGGACTTAGGATTCATCATTTCGACCTCCAGATGGCTTGAGCACGGTAACGAAGAGAGAGAGAGTTGTCAACACATAAATACTATTTCTATATACGAATTACACATAACTTGCTATATTTATTTTAAGTATGCCTACATTATACGACATCACTCTACCGGTGCACCCACAAATGTTGATCTATTCCCACGACCCTGCGCCGGTTTTTAAACCTATACAAACGATTACGCGAGATGGAAATGCCACGTCGTTACTGCATATTGGTACGCATTGTGGTACGCACGTCGACGCGCCGAATCATTTTGTGGTTGATGGTATTGGTGTTGATCAAATTCCATTGAATTATTTACTTGGCCCCGGCAAAGTTATTGAACTGCTTGGCAAGAAACAAATTACCGCAGCAGATTTACAAACACTCGATCTGGGTGAACGGGTATTTTTCCGCACAGATAATTCAGTGCATCAACTATTGCAACAACCGCGGTACCAAGCAGATTTTGTTGGTCTAACGGCCGATGCCGCAACATTGTTAGTACAACGCGGCGTTAAGCTGATGGGAGTAGATTATCTTTCTTGTGAAAATCCTGAAAGTGGAAATTGGATCGTGCATAAAACTTTGCTTGCCGCCGGTATTGTGATTGTGGAAAGTTGCAATCTGACGGCGGTGGCGGCCGGTCTTTATAATGTTACCGTTTTACCGTTGCGGCTGCATAATCTTGATGCTTCTCCTTGTCGCGCCGTGCTTGAAAAAGAGATATAATCTTTTTAATTATTACTCAATGAAAATTATTGCGCCGGTTATCGTCGTTATCTCATTATTATTTAATTTAATGTCACCACGTTTGGTAAGCGCTTCATGTATTCAGCAAACACCACAAGAACAATTGGATAACGCCGAGGTGATAGTGCAAGCAGTGGTTACGGATATAACGACTAAATCGCGCTCAACCACCGTCACGGCGGAAGTAAAAAAAACAATCAAAGGCCAAGCTGAAAACACCATTACTTTCAGTACCGAATACGGCAGCGGCTTGGTTACATCGGTAGATTTTAATTTTGAAGAAGGCGCGGTGTATGATATTTATTTATACCGCGATCAAACTGGTAAACTTACCACCAACAGTTGCACCGGCACAAAACTGGTGACTGAGGCGGGATTAGACGGCAGCAATAACATGAAATTTTTTGGATTTTATCTGTGGATTATTATTGGCGTTGTTTTTATTGGCGGAATTTTAATAGGACTTAAATTAAGAAAAAAGAAACGCTAATGGAAATCATCCTCATCACTTTTATTTCAATCATCGCCAGCGCCATCGGCACGGTGAGCGGTTTTGGCACTTCCACAATTATGGTACCGATACTGTTATTGTGGATGCCGCTGCCGCAGACATTATTATTGGTGGGGCTGGTGCATTGGTTTGGTAATGTGTGGAAATTGCTGCTTTTTAGAAAAGGGGTTGCGTGGAAATTGGTGCTTACTTTTGGCGCTCCCGGCTTAGTGTTTACTTATCTTGGAGCACGGCTGGC
>CAYMXY010000029.1:2664-6286 GCA_964394525.1 uncultured Gammaproteobacteria bacterium
CAAAATGAAGGCTTCGTCAACTTTAGGCGCGATCGGCGGCGGCGTTTCCGGTTTTTTTGCCGGAATTTTTGGCGTGGGTGGGGCCGTGCGCGGCGCGGTACTTACCGCCTTTGATCTGCCGAAAGCCGCTTACTTAACAACCGGCGCCGCCATTGCTTTAGTGATCGACAGTGTTCGCATTGGAACGTATCTAGTCGAGGGTTCAACTTTATCAAATAAATTGTGGCTGGCTTTTATTTTATTTATCCCGGCTTCGCTCTTAGGTTCTTTTTTTGGCAAAAAAATAGTTGACCATATTCCGCAACATTATTTCCGCAGCGTGGTTTTAATTTTTCTTGCCCTGGCCGCGTTGAAATTGATTATTTGGCCGTAAGGGTTGAAGTGAGCGGTATAGAATTACCAGAATAAGGAATAATAAATTTTTAGCTACGTCACATAACAGGGCATAGTGGTTTTGTTTTGAACTCTCCTCGCTGATGTTCAGCTAATTAACCATCAATTTAATTTTTTTAAATTTTAGCAAGAAGCCTTAGCGGAAGTTTTTTAAGATTCTGGAACGCTTTTGAATTATCAACCAGAATCTACACGCCTTCTTATATTAGTTTTGAAACAGTCTTAACTCGTGCCGGAATAAATTTTCAATACTACGATACTATTTTTGTGGCAACCTATGTGACACGAGCCATTGAAGTCGCTGGCCAAAATATTTCCTTTATTCGTCTACCAGTAAAAGTTTTAAGTAGCGTCGCTGGTCTTGAACATACCACGGGCTATTCGATCGCAACCAAAGAACGCGCCTTTTTGGATAGAATTTATGTTAGCCATGATTATCATTTCGATCATTTGGACACATTGGATTGGAATAAAGTATTTGAAATTCTACCCATCTATCAAAATAAAAGACTGGTAAAAAAAGTTAATGAATATTTTAAACATTATGGCCAATAATTATTCAAAACATAAAAATATTTTACTTCAAATATTGAAAGATGTTTACACTGAAACATCAATTGCTCCATTTCTTGGTTTTAAGGGTGGCAGCGCTGCTCTTTTATTTTATGGACTAAACCGAGATTCGGTTGCTTTAGATTTTGATTTGTTAGATGAAAGCCAAGAACAAATTGTTTTTGAAAAAATTAAAAGTATTGTCACTAATTATGGAAAAATTATAGACGCTCGAGTAAAGCGATTCAATCTGGTTTATATTGTTTCTTACGAAATAAATTCCCAAAAAATAAAGGTTGAGGTAAACCGCAGAAAATTTGGTTCTCATTATGAACCAAAAACATTACTTGGTATTACCATGTTGGTCATGGTTCAAGAAGATATGTTTGCTCATAAATTGATGGCTATGCATGAACGGGTTAGTAAAACTAGTCGCGATATTTATGATGTCTGGTTTTTTCTTCAAAATAACTGGTCAATAAATAAAAAAATAGTCGAGGAACGCTCGAGGATATCTTTTACTCAACTTTTGCAAAAATGCGTCAAACAACTGGAGGAAATGAATAATCGAAATATCCTAATTGGTTTAGGTGAATTTCTCACTCAATCCCAGAAAGATTGGGCTCGATCAAAGCTGCGGACAGAAACAATATTTTTATTAAAAGCTCGTCTGGCAAGTGTTACTTAACCTCTTTCACCCCACATTTTCCCAATAACATTTTTGGCAATAGATCGTGTAAGGCGCGCTGCTAGGGTAAACCGACAACATTGGCTGTTGGCAGCGACCGCAGACGCGTTGATACAGCGCGCGTTCGCTACGCAAAGCCATCCGCTGACGATGTCTACAAGCCGGACAAAATTCCGGCGGAGGCAATTTTTTTGAAGTATAGAATTGTTCTTCTTGGTCAATAATTTTGAATTGTTTGCCGCACTCTTGGCTAAGGCACGTTACAATATTTTTAGTGGTAATCATAGAAAAATCTTTGGCTAAATGATTAGCTAAATTAGCTTGAATAACACTGTCGGTTTCATTGCTATATCGTTGTGATTCATACGGCGAAGCAAAAAATAACAATAACGAATATTCGTGTTGAGCGATCAGTTCAGCTCGCAATTGCGCCACTTTATTTGCATAGTCAGTCGGCGAATATGGTTTATTCAAAATATGATATTCCTTATTCGCTAGCCCCACACACCCAAAACAATTTTTCAAATTTTTCGAGTAGGCGCAAAATTCACTATCCATCGACTGATCCACCTGAAATAAATAATTGCAATTATAATTAAGCGGCGATTGCACACATTGGTAGCAAAGTTCAGATTCAAAGCACACCGTAATATCGCAACAATCTTTGTTACCGTTATTTTCAATGCAGTAAAGGCAATTCTCCAGTGCGAAGGCATCATAGCACTGATAACAGTTGCTGCAGGCTGATAAATTTTCGCCAATGGAATTGTCGCAGCGAAATTGATGCCAATTTAAGTTAGGCACTGTCCGGCGCAGGGCAGCTACGTTTGTTTCAATGGTTCGACGCGTCGCCGAATCCGATAAATTAAATTTAGCTACCGCGCGCTGATATTCTGCGGCGCTTAGATGTTTATTAAACAAACACTCCTTTTTCCGATACAAACCAACGCAACCGAAACAATCGCTGCAACCAAAACATTCAAAACAGTAACTACAACTGGTACAGTTTTGGCAATACTGCGACCAATTGGTGAAAAAACAATTTACACAATCAATACATTGATAGCACGCTTCGCAACCGACGCATAAAGTGATATCGCAACAATCAACACAGCGTCGCGAATAACGCCCAAACATTACATTATCACAGTAAAAAGCGCCAAAGGTATAATAACAATTTCCCGATTTAACAACGGTATCGGCGTAAGCGCAATTTACCACGTTCACCTGTTTAA
Source organism: uncultured Gammaproteobacteria bacterium (assembly GCA_964394525.1). Taxonomy (GTDB): domain Bacteria; phylum Patescibacteriota; class Patescibacteriia; order UBA9570; family UBA9570; genus CAYMXY01. The sequence continues at coordinate 5,533 of CAYMXY010000029.1, forward strand.
GATTAAATCGCGGTTGAGTGCGCAGTAATTGTTGAAATTGTTGTTTGAATTGTGTCATAGAAAATTGTTAAAAGTTTGATAGCAGTATCTGGCTTTCCTGATTTTGTGTCAAAAAAGTAATAACAAAATATTCACCATTAACCAAAATGCCTATTAATTGCTTGATTCTATTGATAATCTTTGCTATAATAATGTGTAGAAATATATTCTACTTTTTATGCTCACCAGATCAGATATTTTACTAATTGAGGCTCAACTAAAACATTTCGGTTGCACTCCCCGCGCCGCCGATATTTATATACAATGTTTACGCAGCGGGTCAGCGACGGTACAAGAAATCGCAGATAGTCTCAAACAAAACCGCATTACGGTACATAGCGCCGTTGAACAGTTAATTGATAAAGGGTTGGTTTATGAAACCCGCCGCCAGAAAAAAAGGTTGGTTGTGGCGGAGCGGCCAGCCGTGCTTTATGCCATTTTGCAACGAAAAAAAAATGAGCTACACGCTTTAAAAACCAATCTTAAATATGTCACAGATCTGCTGTCGTCTATCCAAACCAAAGACCAAAGCCTACCGACGGTGCAATTGTACGAAGGAGTGGACGGCTTTAAACACATGCTCGAACAAACGCTGACCGCGCGCGGTGAAGTGTTGGTATTTACTTATGTGGAATTGTTCGCCAAATTAATTGGTGTGGAATATCTGGAAGATTATTACGTTCGGCGCGCGCAAAAAAATATTCATACTCGTCTT
>CAYMXY010000029.1:6306-8880 GCA_964394525.1 uncultured Gammaproteobacteria bacterium
GCCAAACGCGTTAATAAAAAAGCTGCAGCTTATAGGATGATAATTAAAATCTTGCCACCGGACTTACATTGGAAATCCGGCATTTTTTCTTGGAATGATACTATTGCCATTCAATCATTCACCGAAAGCAAATTTACCTGCACTATGATTGAGAATAAAGATATCGCCTATTTTTATCGTCAGGTGATATTTGAACTCATCTGGCAGCAGGCTGCTCCGCTTAATTAATTGAAATCGTCTGGTGGTAATTCATTGACTTTTGGCGAAAATTGCGATAAAATATTTATTTAATATGAGTAAAAGAAGACATAGACATCCGGAGTTCGCGCCACCTCGTGCAACGCAAGAGGATGTAGTAAGAGCTGAAACGAAGCCGGCCTTAAAACCGATAACATTCCCAGCGTTCGCCGAAAAATATTTCGGTAAGTCGTTGCTGGCTGAACTGCACGCCATCGCCACTTATTTGGAAGAGTACGAACTCTTGGTTACGCAACGCCAAATGCCGCTACGTGACGTGATTGATTACTTGAACGGCATTGGCGCGATTGATGAAATAAGAAGTCGTCTGCAAACTGTTACCCAGCAGCTTAACGATAAAGTTAGAGAAATAGCGGCAGCGAAACAAACCAAGGAGCATTTATCGGCCAGACATGCCCTCAAGCTAGCAACAGGAGCTGCCACCGAAATTATTTTTTTATTTGGTGACAGACCAATTATTAGCGCTTTGCTAGGTGATGTTCAATTAACTTTTTCCATAAATGGTCTAATGGAACAGATACAGCGTGAAAGAGAAACTGATGATCCATTGGATCGAATGTTACGATTACAAAAAGATCCATTATTTTATGAAAACCAAGCCTCTAATGATTTGATTAGAAATACCGGCGAGCAAACTGATTCTGAACGAACGACGTTTTTATGCGATGCGGTTGGGCCAATAATATTTGCCAGACAACTTCAGCATGAACAAGTCACTTTTGATCCAGAAATGGTTACCAATTGTAAACAGGAAGCCGATGCTATGATTGGTGATCTGTTACAGCTTGATCTTGAACCAATGGATAAATTTATTAACTATACTGGTTCCGATCTTTTGCCCCAACTAATTAATATACACTTTGGTGTGCAAGCTGATGATCATGCCTTAATTTTGGCACGTGGCGTTTTTAGTCATTTATCGCCGGACAGGAGAAAACGAGGAGAATTTTCAATTAGCTTATCGCGTATCAATCGCGAGCTTCATATTTCTCTCACCATGGTTAGCTCACCAGAGGCTATTTTTGCTCATTATGGAGTGACGCCGGCTTATCAAGTATTGCGTTGGTTATTCGCTTATAGTCTATATGATGCCGTTACTAGAGGATTAATTAAGATACGTCGAGATCAAGTAACAGATGCCATAAGTGCCAAAGCAGAAGCCAATCCTGATTTATTGTCTGAATCGCCGGAGCCTGAAGCACCGTCACCAATCGCGCAGCCGCAGCCTGAACCAATTATTCCAGAGGTTTTACAACCGTCGACTGAACCACAACCAACGCCAACTGTTGAACCAGTCGCGCCACGAACTCCAAGAAGGCCAAGTGGTGTGAAGCGAAATATTAGATATGAAACGGCGATAAACGCCTTACAACGTTGTGGTGTTACCGTCACAGCCGGCGGTAGACATCCTATCCTTGAACGTACTAATGAACAAGGTAATCTTATACGAGCAGCTTTTGCCAATAAACATAGCGCCAGTCGCAGCGGCGTTTCACCGCGAGTTCTAAAACAAGTGCTTAGAATTTTGGAAATAGACCCGCCAGATTTTATTGATGCTCTGAAATAACTATTCAGCCGCTGTTTTGAATTTAACGGCGTCTGACCAAGCGGTATAAAGATTGCCTACTTTGGCGCGCACTTTAACAAAATAGGAATGGCCTGTCGGAATTTTGTCCGGCCTATAGACATCGTCAACGTATGGCTTTATGCAGTAAACACGCGCTGTATCAGACAGCCTCAGCACTATTGACATCTCATATTTTATGCTATATAATACTAATATATAAAAATTGATATTATATATATTAGTAAAATATGATAACAATACAACAACTGGAAGAAGTAGTGGCAGATCAACATGACTTGTTTGTTCGAAAAGATCTAGGACTACCACGGACAATCCCGCTGAATCGTTATTTAACCACCGATCGAATTAGCGTTATTACCGGTATTCGTCGCAGCGGTAAATCCACTCTGTTGCGGCAGATGGCGGAACAACTGCAACCTTATTATTATCTAAATTTTGACGATGAGCGTTTAATCAATTTTACAGTTCAAGATTTCGATACCCTACTGACGGTTTGGCATAAGCAATATACGGCGCGTAACATTTTTCTTGATGAGATTCAAAACGTTCCAGCTTGGGAGCGCTTTGTGCGTCGGTTGCATGATGAAGGCTATAAAATTTTTTTAACTGGTTCCAATGCCAAACTTTTAAGTTCAGAATTGGCTACTCATCTTACCGGTCGCTATCTAAAAATAGAATTATACCCATTTTCCTTTCAAGAATTTTTGTTTTTCCGCAGCATCAAACAT
>CAYMXY010000029.1:8890-12040 GCA_964394525.1 uncultured Gammaproteobacteria bacterium
AGGTGGTTTCCCAGAATTTCTCAAACAGCCGGATCCGGAAATTGTCGCGCGCATTTATGAGGATATACTTTACCGCGATCTCATCGCCCGCTTCCATATTCGTGAAATAAAGGCATTTAAGCAATTGGCGCAATATCTTTTTACGAATATCGGCAGCGAAGTCAGCTATAATACTTTGGCTAAACAACTGCTAATGAAAAGTCCTATGTCGGTGCGTAATTACATTGGTTTTCTGCAGGAAAGCTGGCTTATTTTTGAAGTCTACAAATATGATTATTCATTAAAAAAACAGTTTGTAGCTGATAAAAAGATATACTCGATTGATAATGGAATGCGTAAAGCTGTTGCCTTTACTTTTTCTCATGACCTTGGCAAATTAATTGAGAATCTTGTATTTCTTGAATTGAAACGGCGCGGCCAAGAAGTGTATTATTTTAAGGGTAAACATGAGTGCGATTTTTTGGTTAAGCAGAAAAATAAAATTATTGAAGCTTTGCAAGTAACGATGACATTGAATCATCAAAACCAGCCGCGGGAAATGGCTGGTTTGGAAGAAGCCATGACACGCTGTTTGGTAAATCGTGGCACCATTCTAGTTTATGATGGTCAAGAACGTATCTTCAAAAAAAATCGCCGCACGATCACAGTAAAACCATTGTGGCGATGGTTATTAGAACCCTACCCCACATTTTCCCAATAACACTTTTGGCAATAAATTGCATAAACTATCTCCAATGAAAAAGTTTGAACCTGTTCTAGAAGCAGCGCCTAAACCAATTACTGTACCTTTATTAGATCCTAAATTGCTGTCCGATTTAGAAATAGTTAGAATTGCTCAACTGGTGCAGGCGACTCAACAATCTACTTGGGAAAATCACCCAAAAGGGAGACAGTTTTTGCGTGTACTTACCAATGAAGAAATTGTTGCAATTATTCGAGAAGGTGGGTTGTATTATTTAGAAGATGAAGCAGGTGTTGAATTTTGTTGCTACTTAAAACGAATTGGGACAGTATCCGCCGAAGATCTTCAACTGATGGGAATAACGATTGATCGAACAGGAACTGATATTCCGGTTTATAAAACTGGTGGAATAATTGTGAGGGACTCTAAAATGTTTCCTCGCTATAAACAAGTTTTTCAACATGCTGAATTCCCAGACGGTTTAATTATTGGCAGAACCCACGCTAGCGTAGCACGACAGTTGGATGAGACTACCTTTAATAAAATACCGCAAGATGAATTTATGACTGCCTATCCTAAACTCTCCCAACTGTACTTTGCTGGCCGCGATCAGGCTACGCGCAGTGGGGCTGATATGTTCCTACGACTTCCGCTATCACCACTGAGGCGCGCTTGAAAAATTATTATTCAGCCGCTGTTTTGAATTTCACGGCGTCCGACCAAACGGTATAAAGGTTACCGATTTTGGCGCGCACTTTGACGAAGTAAGGATGATAGGCTTTTAGATCGGTCAAGGTCAACGTTGTTTCAGTAGCTTTAGTGGTTGAAATCGGCCGGCCGCTTTTGGCAATCAAGCGGACTTGATAATTGGTAGCATCGGCAATTTCATCCCACTCCACTACCGCCTCGTGCGCGGTGCGCTCATCTGCAGGCACAACCACGCCGGTCACGCCTCGCCGTTTTACCTTATATTTTACTTTGTCGGTTTGATCATTATTATTTTCTCCGGCGGTCACGGTTGATACCTCTTCAAAGGCACTGCCATCATAAGTTTCCACCGCGAAATTTAAGGTATCGCCATAAACAATGTTAGACAGATTGAACAACCCATTGCCATCGCTGTTCATCAACCCTAAATCACTTTCAAAACCGCCGCTAACATCAATATTTTTTCCGCTGTCGCTTTTACCTTTAACCGCATTGTTTTCATCACCCGCGCCGGCTTCAATTTCCACCAACAATTCATCTTCGTTGGGGTTAAAGGTGGTCTCGTTAAAAGTTGCATCACTCGATTCTTTATAAATAGCAGTTTGACTTGGACCTCTTTCTAAACCCAAATCACCTTCTTCGGCGTAAAAATAAATGGCATAGTAATAAATCGCGTCGCTGCCAACCTTTTGCATTTTGGACACCAACCAAAAATCCACCGTGCCGGGCAAAGTCAGCGCACCGTCCGGCCCCTCGAGATTGCAGTTCAGTGGCTGAATTGCAGACCTTCACCGTTTCCAGATCATTCATCTCGCCGAGATTGGTGGAATAAATATCATCGGCGGACGCCGTTGTAGACCAAGCGGTACCATTATAATAATAAGTCATGCCACCGGCATCTTGATCGTCGGTTACTAACGCGTCGATCTCCGCCCAGTCGCTGGGATCGTTATCAATCACCACGCCGGAATAAGAAAATGATAAATGTTAAAAATAAAATACTTTTTTAGTATATCATTGATGAATGAAATGATGAAGCCTCCTTTTATTTCTTCAACCCCCAACGGGCGTAGATTTTATTTTCAATCACTCCGAATATTAGTTTATCCACCAGAAAGCCGATCAGCATAATGGTAATCATCACGGCGATTACCTGCGACATGTCGTGAAATTCACGACCAGTCATCAGCAATTCACCCAAACCGGCGGTAATAAACAACATTTCGCCGGCCATTAACGACCGCCAAGCAAACGCCCAGCTTTGTTTCAAACCGGTAATCAGTTCCGGCAAAATAGCCGGCAACAATACATGACGGTACAATTGCAGTTGCCGCGCGCCCAACATTTTTCCAGCCCTAATTAAAATTGGCGGCAAGTGCTGTATTGCTCCCTGCACCGCCAACGTTACACTCAATAATGCTCCCATCAACACCACAAACAAAATCGCCATTTCATTCAAACCAAACCATAGTAGCGCCAACGGCAGCCAACAAATACTCGGCAACGACTGCAAACTGAATACCAGCCACCCCAGCGATTCACGCACCAGCTTTAGCCGCGCCAACGCAAACCCAAACACGCCACCGACCACAACGGAAATAACAAACCCAATCAGCAACCGTCGCAAACTGATTGCGGCGGCGATTAAATATTCCCCATCAGCCACCCCTGACCACAATTCCTGCGCCACCGACCACGGATCCGGAAAAACCCACACCGGCCAAAAACCCAGCCAGACCACCGTTTGCCATAACAACAGC
>CAYMXY010000030.1:0-9523 GCA_964394525.1 uncultured Gammaproteobacteria bacterium
AAATGATTGTGTTTCGGTCGCCGCTTGACCAGTTACAACACGTTGCTTTGGTTATAGGTGATGTTGCCGGCAAAAAAAATGTGTTGGTGCGAGTGCATTCGGAATGTTTGACCGGTGATTTGTTCGGTTCAGAGCGGTGCGATTGCGGTAATCAGTTGCGGTCGGCGATGGCGCGCATTGCCGAACGCGGCGCGGGCGTAATTGTTTATCTAAGGCAAGAAGGTCGGGGGATTGGTTTGGCTAATAAACTTCACGCCTATGCTCTGCAAGACGCCGGATTGGATACGGTGGAGGCGAATCGTCGCCTTGGTTTTCCGCCGGATCTGCGCGATTACGGCATCGGCGCTCAAATTTTGCGCGAACTTGGACTTTCGACCATTCAACTGCTCACTAATAATCCAAAGAAGATTGTTGGCTTGGAGGGATTTGGGTTACATGTAACCAAACACCTTCCGTTGCAAACTACCCCCACGCCGCGCAATGCGCGTTATCTGCGCACCAAAAAAAGTAAATTGGGGCATTGGTTGTAATGTGAATCTATAAATTTCGCGCGCTGCCGGATTCGGGTTTTTAATGTTTACTATATTGCCGTCAAAGTGCTATGCTAAGGCCATGCGACGAGCCTTATTGATTATTATAGTTGGTCTATTGTTGGCGCCGGCGGCTTGGGCTGAGCCTGTAGTTGAACCATGCGCTACTGGTAGCGCCTTGGATTGCATTACTAAAATCGGTGGTTATACAATCCCGTCAATATCCGGCAAATCAGGTGGAGAACAACACTGCGCTATCAATGAAGAACAAGACTTAGAATATTGCGCTGCGACAAAAAAACATTACGCCAATACCAAAGTAACTGATAGTGCTTTGAAAAATGGTATTGCTTTTTCTTCAACTTGTCAGTTAGGTTCACAACAAAAATCAGACCTAGAAAAACAAAGATATGAAAATTTAATGCTTTATGGTTGGAATGATTATGAAGATTTAATACTTTATGGTTGGAATGGTGGAAAACCGGAATGTTATACTGGATATTATGTATATTCCGGTTACACTGATGATGCTTGTGACCCATTACCGATCGGAAAATGTGCCATGACTTCTGGTAAAGTTGATGTAAATGAAGAAATCAATTACTTAGCTATGCGTTGGGCAAGCGGCACATTTGCGCGTACGCAAAAAGTTTTTGTTCGTAATACGGTTGATAATATTTGCGCGGTAACGGTTCCACTCGAATATGGCCCATCATCTGGCACTGGTAAAGTAGCTGGCTTTTCTCCAGAACTAAATAGCCTTACTAAGAATGATGATGATTCTTATAATTTTTCTTGGTTGACTGATCCAAAAATTGCCCCGGGCATTGTGCCATGCGACACCAGCACTGCTCCAACTTTAACTTCTCCAATCAATGATGTTATATTTAATATCAACGAGGCTATCCAATTATCATGGAAATATGATGGTCCGGCTACATCCTATAACATTGAAATAAATATTGTCGGTGGTAACACAACTGTATTTAATTCTGCCACCAATTATTTTGATTTTCCGGTAAATTTATTTCCCGAAGGAGGACAAATTTCCTGGAAAGTGCAGGCGATTACCGATGAATACACCAGTAACTGGTCGGCAACGAATACCTTTATGATTATTTCAGAAGTAGGTTCTGAAATAGATTTTTCACAAGCCGGCTTAGCGGGCATTACTATCGATTTAGTAACCAATACTGTTCATTTTATTCTTGATGCCACCGCAGCCGCGCTTGGCGCCCCCACCATTGACGTAAATGCTAAAGCCAATCTGTTGAAAAAAACTTTTTTGGCGGCTTTGGCTATTCCCAATAATAAACAATGGATTAGTTTAGACGTTTTACAAAACAGTGAGGGCATTTATTATGGTTCAGCTCGCGCTGAAGCACCTTTTGAGCAAACTGATTTAGCGCGCTATTTTTTTGAGTCCGACGTGGAAATGAAGTTTGATTTGTTTACTGAACCGATTATCGGTTCAACCAAAGATGAAGGCACCAGCGCGGATTGGGTCAATCTGATCAAAGCCAGCCCATATTACAGTGAACTATCTAGCCAAGGGTTCAATAGTTATCCATATTGGTTGTTGCGCGCCACAATTATTCCAGACGTTGTGGAATCAAGCAGTAACGACAGCAGTATTTTGTTCTCTAATACCAAGATAAAATTGGATCGAAAAATTATCACTATTGGTATTGATCTCTCACCATATAATTTAAGCGCGGCGGCTGAAACCGATGTCAAAACCAGGCTAGAAACTTACAAAACATTTATGCAACAGCGGTTAGACAACGGCGCGGCCGAAGTTGAAGCGCTGATCAACGGCGACGATCCGGCCTATCAAGATCTGCGCGATATTTTCCCGATGGTAGCCGCAGCCCAGTGGTATAAAACGTTGAATTTTCCTTTTAAGCCGTATGAGGATTTAATTGATTCTGAAGATTTAATAGATATTTACGCTAATCCAGCTTTCGATAAAAATTATTGGGATGGGCAGGCTTGGCAATATCTTGATACTGAAGAGTGGACCAATTTTGATGGAGCACAATGGACCGGTGAAGTTTGGGGTGGTGTGGTGTTGGATGACTTACCATTAACAGATACCTCTTTAACCACGGAACAGACTGATTTATTAGAGCAAGTGGTATTGGAAGATACAGTTCAACTGGGTGAGACTTATTATTTAGATGGTGGGTCGCTAGCCGTTTCGTTACCGGATTTATCGGCATCAAACTTATCAATTAGCACTGAAGACCCCACGCCGGGCGATACAGTTGCCATCAACGCGGTAGTAAATAATTTTTCCAATGAACCCAGCGGCAGTTTTACTGTGAAATTTTATGATCGGGGTGTATTTATTGGTGAACAGACAGTAGCTAGTTTGTCCGCTTGGGGAACAACGACCGTCACGAATAATTGGGCGCCTATCGAGGTAAGCGAAGAACATAATTTGTCTGTTGTGCTTGATGCGGCCGACGCTGTATCAGAATTTAGTGAAGAGAATAATGAATTTGCCACAACGGTTGAGGTTTTTTCTAATTATCCAACAGTTACTATTGTTTCACCAGAACAGTATAGTGTCGTCCCGCAAACCGCATTTACATTGGTTGGATACGGGAAAGACACCAAAGAGTATTATTTACATGACAATGCTATGCAGTGGACATCAGATATTGACGGAGTGATAGGTTCAGACGGTGAGGCCACTGTTTCAAATCCAAGTTTAGGGAAACATATTATTACTCTAACAGCCACTAACAGTCGCGGTTATTCAAGTAGCGAACAGGTTACCATGTTTGTTGTGCCGGAAAATACGCCGGCGGTAACGATTCTTTCACCAGTAATCGGGCAAACGTTGGCTGCAGAATTGTCGTACGATTTTGAAGCGGTGGCACAAGATCTGACCGATGGTGATTTATGTGCCGTAGTTTATGAAGATGAAAGTACCGCTGTGCAATGGCAGTCGGATATTGACGGCGAATTGGGAAATAATTGTATATTTGAACGCAATTTGTCAGTTGGTACGCATACTATCACCTTTACCGCCACCAACAGCGCTGGTATTTCAGATAGTAAAAGTATAGCTGTAAATGTAGCCAGTAGTTTGCCAACAGTAACTATTGATGAAATTGTTCAGCCAGATGTTGTACCGAGCGTGGATCCAACCGAGGCCGATAATTATTATGTTAATGAGACAATTACATTGGAAGGAACAGGCACCGACCCGCAAGATGGTGCTCTGACTGATACATTGTATTGGTATTCGGATATTGATGGATATTTGGGTGAAGGCCCGAGTATAACCACATCTCTTTCGGAAGGTGACCATACCATTACTTTAGTTGCTTACGATTATACTGCTTTGCAAAGTGAAATTTCTACAACCATAACCGTTTCGCCTCCAAATTTTCCACCGACGTTATCGTTGATTTTACCACAAACCGGAGCGGTGATTGATCAAGGATTGGTTGTTTCTTTACAAGCGCAGGCCAGTGATCAGGAAGATGGCAATTTATCCGGTAACATTATTTGGTCATCGGATCGCGATGGAACGTTGGGAACAGGCAGTGCGTTGGAAATTAACACTCTGTCACTTGGCACGCACCAAATTACCGCCAGCATTACTGATTCAGCCGGTATTAGCACCTCTACCAGCTCGACCATAATAATTCAAGCGCCGGACAGTGTTTTGCTAACTACTTTTAGCGACGGCTCTTCCACGCAAACTTTAGAATTCCCTGCCGGCGGCGGCGATCAAACAGCTTGGGTAACGTTGCCGGAAAATATTGACGTCGTGAATGCGCAAATGACTGTTACCGGCCAGCTTTCTGATCAGTGGGAGCAGGAGTACATGGGGTATATGAATGGTGAAAACTCACCTATGTATACAAGTGGTAGAATGAAATCACATTTGGAATTCGTGGATATTGATGGAGATACTGATTTTGATTTATTCATGGGAGACGATGATGGTACACTTTATTTTTACCGTAATAATGGCACAGCAACATCACCAACTTGGATATTCATCTCTGATCACTATGAAGATATTGATGTTGGAAATTATGATATTAGCGCTCCAACTTTTACTGATATTGACGGAGATAATGACTATGATCTATTTATTGGTGATGAATACGGAAATATAAATTTCTATCGTAACGATGGAACCTCAACAATACCAAGTTGGACTATTGTAACTACTTGGTATGAAAATATAGATGTTGGTAGTGATAATGAGCCAGCGTTTGTTGATATAGATGGAGATAATGATCAAGATTTATTTATTGGCAATGAAAACGGCAATTTATATTTTTATCGTAATGACGGTATATACACGTCGCCAAGTTTCACCTATGTAACAAATCTTTACGAAAGTATCGATGTTGGCCGTTTTGCTGTACCATCTTTTACCGATATCGACACTGATGGAGATCCTGATTTATTTATCGGTAATGTAGATGGCAACCTTTATTTTTACCGTAACGATGGCACAGCAACATCACCAACTTGGACATATGTCTCAAATAAATATGAGAATATAGATAGTGGATATTATAGCGATCCAACCTTTGCCGATATTGACGCAGATGATGATCAGGATTTATTTATTGGCAATTATGATTCAGGCGTCTATTTCTATCGTAATGATGGAATACCTACTTCGCCGGCTTGGTCCTTTATCACCAATCAATTCCAATATATTGATGTAGGTCTTTTTAGTACACCAGCCTTTACTGATATTGATGGAGATAATGATTTTGATTTATTCATGGGAGACGTTGATGGTACACTTTATTTTTACCGTAATGATGGCACATCGTCTTCGCCAAATTGGGTATTTGTTACAGACAATTATATAAACGCGCAAAATTACAGTACGCCAACTTTTGTGGATATCGATGGAGATGATGACCAAGATTTATTCATTGGCGATGTGTATGGTAAACTCCACTATTACCGTAATGACGGTACTGCCGTTTCTCCAAACTGGACATTTATCACAAATCAATATAATGCTATCGATACTTTCTCCTATAGTGCTCCTACCTTCATTGATATTGATGGAGATACTGACTATGATTTGTTTGTAGGCAGCAATACTATTTATTATTACCGTAACGATGGCACAGCAACATCACCAACTTGGACATTCGTAACCGATCAGTATGAGGCAATTGATACCGGTAGTCGCAATCATCCTGTATTCATTGACATTGACAATGATTCTGATTTTGATTTATTTGTTGGAAATCATTCAGGGACTATTTATTTTTACCGTAACGATGGTACAACGACATCACCAAATTGGACATTCATTACTGATCAATATCAGAATATTATTGTTGAATATGGCAATAAACCCGCGTTTATTGATATTGATAATGATAATGATCCAGATTTATTTTTTGGAGAATATCATGGTGGTTTAAATTTTTATCGCAATATCAGTTCATATCCCACCAACCCAACTCTAGACGTTTCTGGTAACGGCACAATCGAATGGTCAGCGGCTGGGGAATTTACTACAACCGAAACTACTCCTGATTTTTCTAGCGAATTAAATAGTTTTGTCGCTGCTGAAAGTGAAGGCAATGTGCCGCTGCTTTTCCACTCCGACACCGCCGGAAAAATTGAGTTAGCCAATTTGGATATTCAGTATTTGCAATATGAACCAGCGCCAAACCCAACCGACACCACACCGCCGGTAATTACTGCCAGCGCGGCGCAACCAAATCCGGCAACGGAAGGCGATACCGTCACCATTACCGTGCAAGCTAGTGACGATAGCGGCATCCAAAGTGTGGTGGCCACTTGGCTAGAGCAAACCGCGGCGCTTACTTGGAATGAAAGCAGCAACGCTTACGAAGCTAGTTTTCTGGCCAATCAAACCGGCATTAGCAACGCCACTATTACCGTCACCGACACCAACGGTTTAACTATTACCAGCAGTCTAATTATTAATGTGCAGCCAGTAACTTCCGGCTCAACGCCAGCGCCAGAAATTGATACTACCACTCCAGAAATAACCGCCGTCATCTTGCCGGAAATAATTTATGAAGGCGGCGAAATTTCGCTAAGCGTTGGCGCGACAGATAACATTGGTTTAGCCAGCGTTAGCGCCGAATTAAACAGCGCCAGTTACCCTTTAACTTACAACGCCGAGACAGTGTTTTATGAAACCGTCTGGCCAGCGCCGCCAGCCGGCGATTACACACTCACTATTACGGCCACCGACGTGAATGGTTTATACACCACCGCCACTCGCGCACTTACCATTGAACCGGTAGCGGCTAATGTGGTTTTGGATCCGTTTAGCTTGGTGATTACTCCCGAGCCAATCAGTGAGGGCGACACGGTTACTATAAATTTAACCATGAGTAATGCCGGCGGAACAGCCGCGCCGAGCGTGCCTATTACCTTAAGTATTGATGACGCGGCCGTGGCCACTAATGTGGTTGATTTAGCGGCTGGTGACAGCGTTAAAACTACCTTTTCTTGGGCGGCTACTTTTGGCGAACATAATTTAACCATTAACAGTTCTGATTCAGCGGATGTGATTATTCAACCGTTGATAGTGTTCGATACTCTTGCGCCGGCCGCGCCAACCATAACTGCGTCTCCGGCTAGTTGGACAAATCAATCCGATTCAGTCATGGCGCGAGAAATTGAACCCGGCTTATGGGAAAGCTACGCTATTGTTACAAACTTTATTGTCACTTGGCCAGCCGTCTCCGACAACCGCGGTATTGCGGAATATAAATATCGTTTGGATCAGGGCGAGTGGGTGAGTGTGGGCACAAACACAAGCCCAACCGTTTCGGTAATCAGCGATGGCCAGCATCTGCTTGAAGTTGTGGCCGTAGACAATGCCGCCAATATTAGCGATACCGCTACAACCTACCTTTATCGCGATGTGGACGAACCGGCTGCCCCAGTACTTACCGAACACCACAGCGGCACAGATTGGACCGATCACGATTCACCTTATCTTACTTGGGAGAATCCGGGCGATGAAGGCAGTGGCGTGGCCGGTTACGAGGTATTATTAGATGGCTCTAGCATCGATCTTGGTAATGTCACCAGTTATCATCCAACACTTACCAGCGGCGAACATAACTTTCAATTACGCGCTTATGATGAATTAAGCCAGTACAGTGATTGGTCGAATACCATTACCGTCAAAATAGACCTAGACGCGCCGGCCACATCAACTACTGGTTTCGGCACTGAGCCTGAGCCAATCGCCTTAACAATCAGCTCCAGCACGCATCCGGATCAAACTGCCATTTACGCCAATAACACCCCCGCCTTCAGTTGGACTGAACCAACCGATGCCGCCGGCATATCCGGTTACTATTATCTGTTTGATCAAACTCCAACAAGCGAACCTGATAAATTCAGCTTCTGGCAAACAGAGACAACACTAACCGTGTCCGCTCTGCCCACCATGTCCGCCGAAGCGCAAATCATTCCCGATGGCACTTGGTACTTGCACGTTGCGGCCAAAGACAAGGTTGGCAATTTAGGCGAAGCGGCCCATTACCAAATTAACATCGACACAACCGAGGAAGACAGCCTTAGTTTATTGAATTGTCTAACAGCCGTAAGTTCAACTAACAACCCAAACTGTTGGCTTAAAGGAACAACTAAAATCGTTGGCACAACCACCATTACCAATCTGCCAGAATCAGTGATGTTGCAAGGCACCGCTACCCAAGAAGCTTATGCCCAACAGGATATCACCACCGGCGCCATTACCGGCAAATATATTGTCGTTGTCGCTAAAGCGTCGGCCGAGACAGTTCGCTCGACTGCCGGCAGCATTACCGGTTTACCTTATCTTAAAGGCGTCTTGATTCAGGACGGCCGGGGGATTGTTAGTTATCTTAATAATACAAATTTACGTTTCAATAAAACAGCCGGGGAATGGGATATACTTTCAGCCATGTTTCCGGTTTCACAAACTAGTACCAGTATTCGCTTATGGTGGAAACAAGCTCGCTCCTACGGCGAAAGCTACGACGGCAGTAAAGCTTGGTTTGAAGATACTGGCGTGTTTATTGTTGATTCTCAAGCCGAGGCTGATGAGATTATCGCCTGGTACCAACTGTAGCTGGTTAGATTTATGCCAGCCATAGGCGTCAACATTTTACAGAAAATTAAGCAACCGCGGCGTCGTTCACATAAAGGTCAAAATGGCGTGCTTTATATTGCCGCTGGTTCGCGCCAATACCACGGCGCTTTATTGTATGCGGTAATGGCAGCCAGTTATTTTGTTGATTTAATCTATGTCGAGACCGATCCAAGTAACTACGCAGCTTTAGTTTCATTAAAAAAGCTACACCCAGCAATAATTATTGTTCGGCCGCGGGAACGGCGACAGTATTTAACTAAAAGCAACTGTTTATTACTTGGGCCGGGTTTAGGCAAATCCGTTAAAACCCGTCGGCTGGTGCAAACATTATTGCGCTTGCGCCAACGCCCAGCCGTGACCGTGATTGATGCCGATGCTTTGGCTTATGCGCGCGACGCAGATTTTACTACTAACACCATTATTACCCCACATCCAGCAGAATATCAGGCGCGATTTGGCTCAATTTCGCCGCGGCAACTATCGCGCCAAATTCCTGCCGTTATTCTAGCCAAAGGCCTTCCTACTCAAATTTGTCAAAATGGAAAATGTCAGTATAATACAATCGGCATCGCTCGTTTCACCAAAGGGGGAATGGGAGATGTATTAGCCGGCTTAGTCGCCGCTTTGGCCTGCACTAATCCGCCTTTATTGGCGGCGCAGGCAGCCAGCAAGATGCTAAGTTTGACAACGCATCAACTGGCCAAACGTTACGGAACATCATTTTCAATACTCAAAGTCATTGAGCGATTGCCGAAAACCTTAACTTATTATCAACGTCGTCGGCGCTAATAAAGCGCTAATAAGACAAGCCGCGTTTAATCAACATGATCAATCGACTCGCCAATAAAATTATTTTCACCGG
>CAYMXY010000030.1:9533-9794 GCA_964394525.1 uncultured Gammaproteobacteria bacterium
CAAACGTGCCGCTGGCCAAAAAGATTGTAAAAGAATTGGGCGTGCCGCTGGGTCACGCTGAAGTGAAACAATTTTCCGATGGTGAAAGTTACGTCCATATTGCCGAAGACGTTAAAGATAAAACGGTTTATATAATTCAAAGCGGTTCATTTCCCCCCAATCACCATTTGATGGAATTGTTGGCCATGATTCAGGCCGCACGCGCACTGCAGCCCAAGCGAATTGTAGCCGTGATTCCGTTTTTCCCGTATCGGCGGATGG
>CAYMXY010000030.1:9829-11125 GCA_964394525.1 uncultured Gammaproteobacteria bacterium
CTATCAAGCCCGGCGAGTCGTTGACGTTTGCTTTGGTGGCTGATCTTTTGAATACGACCGGCGTAGATAAAATTATTTGCATGGATTTGCATAAACATCGCAGTAAGCGTTTTTTCAAATTTCAGCGCAAGGAGTTGTTGGCTTTTCCCATTATCATGGAGCGCCTGCGTCAGAAAAAATTACAGAATTTTGTGGTGGTAGCGCCGGATAAAGGCAGTATGCCGGCGTCAAAACGTTACGCGCGGGAATTGGGCGTGCCGTTGGTTAAGTCTTTCAAAACCAGACGCAAACACGATGAAGCAATTATCAAACGATTGGAAGGCGACGTTACCGGTAAAGACATCATTATTGTTGATGATGAAATCAACACCGCCGGTACGCTAATGGGGATCATCGAAAAACTTAAAGAACAGCAGGCGCGTAATATTTATTTTGCTTGCACCCATCCGGTGTTATCTGGTCCGGCCATTACTCGTTTGCAACATGCCAAAATTCGCGAAGTGATTGTAACCGACACCATCGATCTGCCGCCGGAAAAACATCTACCAAAAATTAAAATTTTGTCCGTAGCCAAACTTTTCGCCGAAGCGATTGCGGAGGATAGGTAAATAAGGTATACTTGCTCTGTTATGCCACAGAAAAAATTTACCAAACCACAGCAACAATTTATCAAACGGTTTGTTGATATGTTGTATTATAATATGGCTATTGAGGACGAAGCTCCTTACAGTAAGAATGAATTTTATAATAAGTATCAACATCACGCCGTGGATTTGATTGAAGACGTGAGTTACAAAAAAGTAAAGTTATAAATGCTCATTCAGCCGTCAATAAAACCACGGTAAAATAATTACATATTTGTTAGCCGGTAATTTATATAAAGTCGGAATATTCACCATTAAGACCATCTTATGGTAAACTAAAATCGGTTTTAACTATATTTATGACAAACATAGAAAACAGAAACTATCACATCGCCTTGTTTAAGGGTAAAGAAATAAGAAAAATCATTTACAAAAAAGAATGGTGGTTTTCAATTTTGGATATTATCGGTGTTTTAACCGATAGCCCACAACCAAAAACTTACTGGGCAAAAATGAAAGAGCGGGATATGGCTTTATCTCAACCGTTCCCATTTTGGGAACAGTTGAAGATGCCGGCGGAAGACGGCAAAATACGCCTAACAGATTGCGCCAATACAGAAGGCATTTTGCGCATTATTCAATCAATTCCCTCGTCCAAAGCCGAGCCGTTAAAACGTTGGTTGGCCAAAGTTGGTTATGAAAGAATGCAGGA
>CAYMXY010000030.1:11229-12026 GCA_964394525.1 uncultured Gammaproteobacteria bacterium
GCATTGCTGTTCGTGAAGAACTGACTGACGAGTGGCAAAAACGCGGAGCGGAAAACGAACGAGATTATGAAATTTTAACCGCTGAAATATCCAAAGCAACCTTTGGTATTACTCCGTTAGAATACAAAAAGATTAAAGGTTTAAAACGACATAATCTACGCGACCACATGGATGATTTTGAGTTGATTTTAACAATGCTTAGCGAAAGAACCACGACGGAAATACATCGTACTAAAAATACAAAAGGTTTGCCACGACTTAAAGATGATGCCAGGGCTAGCGGTCAAATCGCTGGTACGGCTAGAAAACAAATTGAAAGAAAGATTGGCCGGTCGGTGGTATCAAAAAATAATTTTTTGCAGACCAAAGATACAAAGAAATTAAAGAAAGTGAATTAATAAAGAAAATTTTGAACTCTATACGTTAGATTAACGTACAAAGTACAGGAGAGGAGATTTTGCCGTTTCATCAATAATCTCATTAAGCTCCTCTAAAAAGAACAATTCTACCATCAGCGGGCAGGGCGCTCCCGTCGCGGTGGCGGGAGCGCCCATTGACCGGGGGCGCGGCGTCAGGCGTCTCCCTCTTCTTCCCCCTTCTTCTTCTCATCTTGATCATCAGACCATAACCAGTGCATGAGGATTCCCCCAAGGATGGTACCCAGGGTACTACCAAAAATGACACCCAACAAAAAAGCGCTATAATCAATGGAACCCATATCTTCTCCACCAGCCTTGGAAGGTTCACTTACCTTCCTATTGCCGTACGCGCTTTGGCGTTGCGGCAGCGGCTGGGTT
>CAYMXY010000031.1:0-2097 GCA_964394525.1 uncultured Gammaproteobacteria bacterium
GCCAAAGCACTTTTCCCCCGCCATCGCGGTGGACACGGCGCGACGACATTTCAACTCGCCGGTGCCATAACATAGCAATCTCTCCATGTCTTGCTAAGCGATGAAATAAGTCGTGATCCTCAGACGTAGCCAATTGCGGATTAAAGCCCTTAATGCGCGCAAACGTGGTTCGGCGAATAATTATGCAGTCGCCGGGCGCTGCGCCGGTTTTCAAAATACGATTCTGAAAATAAGTTGCGGCATTTACCCACCAAAACCAAAAACGGTCTGCTGCGGTTGCCTCGTTTTTATAAATAGTCAAACGCGGCACTAGCGCCACCGTTCGAGGATGATTTTGAAAATAATTGAATACTTCGGCGACGGTCGCAGCTAAATCTATTAAACGTACATCGGCATCAATGAACCATAATAAATCGCCGCTAGCAGCCGCTGCGCCGCGATTACGACACTCACCAATGGTAGTGCGCTGTTCATTCGGCCGCGTGACAATTTTCTGGACAAATGGTTTGGCTGCCGCGCAAGTAGCGTCGCTGCTGCCATTATCGCTGATGATGATTTCATGTTTAATTCCGTGTAAGGAATTAAATTGCTCAACCGTAGCCTGAATGCCCTTAGCTTCATTATAAGTTGGGATAATAAATGAAATGGCGGTTGACATTACTATATTATTATACGACAGCATCAATTTTTTTCAAAGCGCTCAGACTATAAAAATATCGTTCTATTATTTGACAAGGGGTCTAAATAGAGTACGTTTATAATAATGATTATTAGGTTTTATGACCTGCCCAAATTGCTCTGCCATTTTTAGCCCAAGTTCTCAAGAACAGCGCACTTATGAAAAATTGCAGGTGCCGCCGCCAAGTTTGTGTTTTGATTGCCGAATGCAACGTAAAATGACTTTTCGTAATGAACGCACCTTATATAATCGTAGCTGCGATCTGTGCCATAAAAAAATAGTGAGCATGTATGATGAGGGCGCGCCTTTTCCGGTATTTTGTGTACCTTGTTGGTGGGGTGATCGCTGGGACGGCAAACAATATGCCCAACCTTTTAACCCGACACGTCCATTTTTTTCTCAACTGTTAGAGTTGCAAAATAAAGTGCCGCATTTAGCTTTAATGGGTGTGCATAATGAAAATTCGCCCTATGTTAATTGGGTGGATGAATGCGCCAACTGCTACATGATCTTTTCTTCCACTGATTGCGAAGACACTTATTACAGCGAGCTGACGGTACATTGCCGATCATGTGTGGATTGCACGAATGTGACAAAGTCTGATGAGTGTTATTTTTGCATTGATGTGCACCAAAGCTATGGTGTGCAATTTAGTCGCAATATTCGTAATTGCCGCGATGTAGCATTTTCATTTGATTTGGTTGGCTGCCATGATTGTTTGTTTTCTTATAATCAACGTCATCAACAATATTTAATCGGGAATGTCCAGTATACGCCGGCCAAATTTCAGCAAGCTCGTTCAAAAATTTTCGCTGACCGCGCCTCACTCCAAGCCGCTTGGGATAAATTCATTCAGTTGATGCGCCAAGACGCCATTCATAAATTCGCCAACAATACTAAATCAGAAGAAGTCGAGGGCGATGGTTTGCATGCCAGTAGCCGTACCTATAACAGTTTTGATTCATCTAACATTGAAGATTGCGTCAATATTATTTACGGCGTAGATGTGAAAGATTGCGCCGATTCGTTTGCGATTGTGAATGGCAGTGAAGAATGTTACGAGGCTTTTAGTCACACCGGCGTGCGGCGTGGTTTATTTTCCATTGGTACTTGGTATGATTCCTACGATGTTCAGTATTCTTATTCTTGTGTCTCGTCGCAGCACTTGTTTGGTTGCGTTGGTTTAAAAAAGAGTCAATATTGTTTACTCAATAAACAATATAGTGAAAGTGAGTATCAACAATTAAGGCAACAAGTGCGAACTAACATGATGCGCGGCGATAGTGCTGATGAAAAATATGGAGAATTTTTTGCCGTGACTATGTCACCGTTTGCTTATAATGAAACAATTGCAGCGGAAAATTATCAACTCACTAAAGAAGAGGTGCTGGCGCGCGGTTGGCGCTGGAGAGAAACCG
>CAYMXY010000031.1:2107-11597 GCA_964394525.1 uncultured Gammaproteobacteria bacterium
CACCCAGAACTTACCAATCAGGCGGGAACGCGCCGAGCGCGGTATCGGAACAAGCCACATCAGCCGATTTTCCTTCATTGACCGTTTCTGTTTTAACTTGCGCCAGTTGTCAAAAAAATTATAAGCTGATCCCGCAAGAGTTAACTTTTTACCAACGGCATAGTTTGCCAATTCCGCTGGATTGTTTTCAATGCCGCCATGCCAAACGCCTTAGTTTGCGTAATCCTTGGAAGTTATGGCCGCGCCCCTGCAACTGTTCCATCACCACTCATTCAAACCATCAAGCTGCGTTTTGTAACGAAACTTTCAAAACCACTTATGCGCCAACTCGGCCAGAAAAAGTTTTCGGCGATAAATGTTATCAGCTGGAAGTTTACTAATTTACGTCACACACCTCCGCCGCCACCGATAGACTGGTTGACAACCATATATTTCTTGCTATAGTAGTCGTTGCTTCGCGAGAATAGCTCAGTTGGTAGAGCGTCTCCTTGCCATGGAGAAGGTCGCGGGTTCGAGTCCCGTTTCTCGCTCCAATCACTAAATAAATATCCTAAGCCCAGGTGGTGAAACTGGTATACACACAGCACTTAAAATGCTGCGCCGTAAGGCATGCGGGTTCGACTCCCGCCCTGGGCACCACTTCTATTACTTAGCCAACCATGACAACAGCAAAATGTTTATGATCGCCAAAGCAATGCCGGCTAGCTGATGCCATTTTAACTTTTCTTTGTTCACAAAAAGGCCCAACAAAACAACTAGCGCAATATAGCTTTCACTTATTGTGGTAGCTAGTGAAATAGGAATGAGCGTGGCGGCGAAAGCAAAAAATATCCAAGCAGCATTGGTAAGTATCGCCGTACCAATAATTATACGAGGATATTTTTTAAAATCCGACAGGATATTTATTTTCTGTCTGGTAACGGCTAAATAAATAATACAAAGTACAGTAATAACTCCGCTAGTAAACCAAATGGCCATTAGTGGAGAGGTAGTTTGCGCCGAAATGCCGATTAAAAAATTTACCACCCCCATAACAATGGCTCCTAGCCCCGCCAGCAGCACCCCTTTTTCTAATATTCTTTTATGGTAGTGAATATGAGTATGATGTTCGGTCACTGCCAAAATAATACCAATGCCGGCGCCGCCGATAAGAATATATTGTATTAACGATGGCCGTTCATTCCAAAATAAAATACTGAATGCAACAGTGATAGGAAGCTCTAATCCAAAAATCGGTTCGATCACGGCAATTTTTCCTTTTTTTAAAGCTTCGACATCAAAAAAAGTAGAAAAAAATATCATTACTCCAGTCAGAATAAGCAACAATAAAGCGGTCGGTATTTTAATGAAACTGATTATTTCATCAGCTACAAACGGAAGCAGGCCAATGGTTCCCATCAAACTAACATACAGAATTGTCTTAAAATCTCCCACCAAGCGGGCTGATTTCTGAAGCAACCAATCACCAAACGTCCACCCCAACAGGGCGGCGAAAGCAAATATTAGTCCGGTGGTTGCCATAATTTTATGTCAAATTATTTTTTTCATTCTATCAACTGGCGGATCAAGAGTAAATATTATAATATGTGACTAAGAAAGTATATGCTAATAGATCTATCTGTGGCCACTAACCAGATGATTGAATTATTGCGCGCTGCGGCTCGGCAGGAAATTTTACCGCGTTTTGGAGCGGTTCAGCAACACCCCAAGGCGCAACATGGATATTATGCCGATGTTGTTACCGAAGCCGATCTTGGCGCCAGTCGCTATCTGCTTAATCACCTGCAAGCCAATTTTCCGGGTTCATTTACCGAAGAAGAGCTGGAGCCAGCTCGCTTCGAACATGATTGGGTTTGGGAAATCGATCCACTCGATGGCACGCGCGAATTCTGTGCCGGTATGGAAGATGGTTATGGTATGCTGGCGGCATTGCTTCATCGCCAACCAGACGGCAGTTATCAGCCGGTAATAGGGATTACTTATCTGCCGGTTAGCGACACGCTGGTTTATAATGATTCGGCCGGCCGTGTTCATTATTTGGTCGCCGGTCAGGAAAGATCACTGCAAATTACGCCGCGCTCCCCGTTGAAAGGTTATATCCGAACGAGCGATCCCAGCGTGCCCTTAGAACACTGGTACCATTCGCTAGCCAGTCAACTTGGTTTGAAAGCTACCATTGTTCACGCCGGCGGTGCCACAGCGGTACATCAATTACTTAACAACTCACTTAATCTCTTTATCATCAACCATGATTTTTCCAGTGAGTGGGATATTGCCGCTTGTCAGCCGGTAGTGCGTGCCTTGGGAGGTTGGGTGTGTGATTTTTTTGGTAACGATTTCACTTACAACCGAACTGATACTTTCAACCGTAACGGTTTTATTATCTCCATTGTTTATCGTAAAGAGGAAATTATTCCGCGCCTTCCGGTGGATTTGCTGATACACACTCAATAATACTCACGGTGCCGGTATCCGGTTCGACTTTAGCCAAAAATGTGACCACTTCAATATCAGGATGAGCTGATAAAATTTTCTGTCTGGCATTGTTCAATTCAGTGCGATGATGAGCCTGCTCCAATACTGCTGAAGCAAAGGCGCCACTACCGCCGTAAGCGCCACAATCAGTATGATTAATTAATATCACGCGGGTAATGCTGTGCAATTTTTTGGATATTTCAATTTGCTGCAAAATAGCCGGCAAATCCTTCACCCCACCAGCCAACGACACTACGTCACAATCACCTAATAAATTATTGGTAGATAAATAATGTTGCAGCGCCGGTTGAATGCGGAAATCAATGCAGTGCGCAATCAAGGCTGAACAGTGATGGGCCATGTTATATCTTTTTTTGCCGGATTACCTGTAAAATTTGTTTGTGTACTCTGCCATTGGTGGCCACTAAACCATTAGTAGCAATCCCTTTAGGATTACCAATAAAGTCGGTCACTTTGCCGCCAGCTTCCTCAACCATCAACATTCCAGCCGCTACATCCCAAATGCGAATCGGCGGGGTAATAATCACTCGGCCAGCCGCCACAAATGCCAACTCCAAAGACGACGAACCAAAATGCCGCATCGACCGCGCTTCAAATTCAAAATGTTGATAAGCCGCCACCGCCCGCTGCAAGGATTTGCGTTCATGCGAATATGCAAAACATAAAAATGATGTTTTCAAATTATTTTCATTTGATACATGCATCCGCAATTCGTTACGGCGCGCGCCTTTGCCTTTTTCTGCGACAAACAACTCGCGGGTGTAAGGCGCAAAAATTACCCCAATCACCGGTTCATTTTTATACAGCAAGGCGATGGTGGTGGTAAAAAAAGTGTGCCTCATGATAAAATTGGTGGTGCCATCGAGCGGATCAATCACCCAAAGATAATCGCTGTGTTGTTTTTTGCCGCGAGCAAAGCCTTCTTCTTCAGATAAAATATCATGGGCTGGAAAAGCTTGTTTGATTTTTCTAATCAAAAAACGATTAACCTTAATATCGTGATTGGTCACCAATTCACGTTTATCCTTAAACCGAATCTGTTCGGGTGCTAACGCGCGGAATTCCTTCATTAACATGTTGCCCGAGCGCAGTGCCAAACCGATGGCAAATTCTTTTACAATATGCATAGTTGCTGGCTGCTAATAGTATATCATTAAAAAAGGATTGTGTCGCGGTGGTTAAGGCTGCTTGTCGGGCGCGACTGCCATAATGGGTGAGCAGCAATCTTTTAGCACCAGCGGCGGCCGCGATTTGACCACATTCTTCTGGTGTTAAATGATAAGGTG
Organism: uncultured Gammaproteobacteria bacterium; assembly: GCA_964394525.1. Lineage (GTDB taxonomy): Bacteria > Patescibacteriota > Patescibacteriia > UBA9570 > UBA9570 > CAYMXY01. Next base: position 5,890 of record CAYMXY010000031.1, read on the forward strand.
TTTTTTGTCCGGCGTCGTTGGCACACTCTAAAATGAGCAGGTCAGTTTTTTGTGCTAAAGCGCGCAACGCCGGCGTATCGCCCGTGTCACCGGAATAAACAATGCTTTTATTTTTTGCTTCCAACCGCACACCAATATTCGGAATAATGTGTTGCAGTAAGGTTGTGCGCACTGTAAATTCACCAATCGTAACTACCGCCGGTTGTTCGTGAACCATCGGCGAATATGGCAAAGTTTTTTCATAAAGCAATTTAAGTTGTGTTTTAACCCATTCTTTTATGCCAAGCGGGCCGATTATTTGAATTTGTTTTTTTTGTCGTTCCGGAAATTTCATATATTCAACAAAATGCGCTTGAAAAAAGGCTGACACATCGGCTACATGATCAGGGTGTAAGTGACTAAGAACCAGCGCGTCTATATCGTGAATAGAAATACCTTGTTCAGTCAGCGTGCGCAAGCAACCTCGTCCTAAATCAAGAATAATTTTGGTATCGCCACTGGTAGCGATTGCGCCGGTTGAATTATAAAATGATACATCGCCGGGAGTAAGAAAATATTGTCCAGCACCGAGTACGGTAACAGTAATCATGGTTTGGCGCGTAAACGTTTTAAGATAACTACATCGCTGACGCGGCCGGCGGCTGGTGTTTCCAGAATGAAATCAAGGTCGCGTAATTTAGGATGGTGAAGTAAAGCACGGAAGCCTTGAGCGCCAATTTGGCCATATTTAATGTGTTCGTGACGGTCTATTTTGCTGTTAAGTGTGGATTTGGAGTCGTTAGCTTGAATGACAATTAACTTATTAAGACCAATGGTGCGATCAATTTCTTTTACAGTTTTATTAACTGCCGCGGACGTGCGTAGATCGTAGCCGCTGGCAAAAGCGTGCTGCGTATCTAAACAGAAACCGACGCGTTGTTTTTGTTTTATGCCGCGGTAGAGTTGCGCCAGCTCGGCAAACGAACAACCTAAAATACTACCGCTGCCCGCCGCGTTTTCTAATAATAGTAAGCAGTTGCCTTTATAACCAGCTAATACCTCGTTCAAACTTTTAATCGCCACCGCAATAGCCTCGGCGCGATTAGTGTAAGCCGCGGCACTGCCGGTATGAAACATCACGCCGCGCACTTTCAGGCGCGAGCCGCGTTCCAATTCTTCGCGCAATATTTTTACCGAAACGCGCCGCAGTGTTTCTTTACTTGAAGCCAGATTCACTAAATAAGGTGCGTGAATGTAATAATTTTTGAATCCGCCGGCTTTAACGTTTATCAAAAATTGTTCAACCGTTTCAGCGTTAAGCGGCGGGCAGCGGAACGATTGCGGCGATCTGGAAAACATCTGAAAAGTTTCTAAACCCTCGGCTTGGGCGTTGAGCGGTGCGTGCCACACTCCGCCAGCGGCCGAAACATGTGCTCCAATTTGAGGCATAAACTAAGTATAGCATATTCTATTTTGTCGCAATCTGGCTGCGCCTGGGCCACGCAGGATAAAAATCAAGCCTCTGCCTTTACCTTAGTAAGGATGACGCCTTCTTCATCAAATTCAATCTCCCAAGAAGTGTTTTTGAGTCCATCCATTACAACTCTTTGGATTGTTTCAATAGAACGTGACATAAATGGTCCATCAAGTCCTCTATTCCAAAGAGCTTGATATAGAATTTTAATACGATCAACATCAGGATCGCGGTTTTGTTCTGCGCTAATATGTTCTGTAAGACGGTCATAAATGCTGGTTTCCGTTGCAGATTTTCTCATCCGCTCTAAACCTGCCTGAAAATTCCTTTCTTTCATAAATATATTTTAGCAAAGATGATAATTTTGTAAATTGTCCTTCCAAAAAAATTATTGTAATAGAACTGGTGAACTGTAAAAAAACGTGGACGGGCGGCTGCACGGAACAAAGAGTATTTTAAGCTCTTGTCCCACACAACCGCCACGTCCTTCCTCCTCAGGTCTTGTCGGTCTTGTCGCCCTCGTCGTCCTTTTCGGGCAACGACGGGGGGTGGGCCACAAGCGGGCGCTTCTCCACGCGGCGTTCGTACGCCTTGTGGTCGAAGTTCCCCATACCCCCCTGCTGCCCGCCACCGACACAGTCGGGGCGGGGCTTCGGGCAGGGAGGGAATTCGAAGTGCTGCGGCATGTACCACCTCCTGGTTTGCCGCGTTACGCTGACCACTCCCGAAGATTCATTCCTCGGCAGCCAGCCGAATACACACAATAAATTATGTTGCATTCGGCTAGTGACGAAATATAATCTCGCTGCGGAAAAATAAGTTGTAAAGAACAAAAAAACCCGCTTACTTAGCGGGCTTAGAAAAAATGATGATAAAAATAAATCTTAGCCCGCTAGTGCATAAGTAGGATTAAACTTGGAAATAAGATTTAGTCTTTGATCTATCATATGAATAGCCTATATCATAAGCTGTGGGGTGTCAATGCCTTGGCTTATAATGCGTTCTGGCCATTCCTATATTATTCTTTTTGGAGTATACTTAACTTTATGCTCGGAAAAGTTTCAATTATTGGCGCAGGAAATGTGGGGACGGCTTCGGCCTTTGCCTTGGCGCTGGACGGCGCGGCTTCAGAGTTAGTATTACTTGATCGAAATTTGAAAAAAGCTGAAGGCGAAGTGCTTGATTTAATGCACGGCAGTTCGTTTTTGCCGTATGTACATTTTAAGGGGTCAAGCAATTATCGCGATGTGGCTGGTTCGGATATTGTGGTGATCACCGCTGGAGCGGCGCAGACTCCCGGACAAACGCGCTTGGATTTGCTCAACACGAACGTAAAAATTTTACGCGGAATAATTGCAGAAGTGAAACGCTACGCGCCGCAGTGTATTTTACTGGTGGTAACTAATCCGGTTGACGTGCTCACATTTTTTGCCAAAAAGTTTTCCGGCTTTCCGCATCAACGCGTGATTGGTTCCGGCACGGTGCTGGATACGGCGCGTTTCCGCGCTTACTTGGCTGAACATTTTCACGTCAGTCCGCATCATGTGGACGCCTATGTGTTGGGCGAGCACGGCAACAGTTCATTTCCGGTAATCAGTTCCGCCAGTGTGCAGTCGGTACCGCTGCGATCGCTACCGCATTATCGCAAAAAGGATATTGAACGTATTCATAAAACCGTTGTGAACGTAGTATATGAAATTATTCAAAAAAAAGGCGCCACCAATTTGGCTATTGGTGTGTGCGTAACGCAATTAGTGCGAGCCATTCTAAATAATACCCACGAAATCTATCCGGTGTCTTCGGTGCTGCGCGGAGAATATGGCGTGCGGAACGTGGCTGTCAGCACGCCTTCCATTCTCGGTCGTCGCGGGATTGAGAAAGAACTGGTGTTGCCACTCGATGCTGCAGAAAAGGCTGCACTGCACCGCTCGGTTAGTATTCTCAAAAAAGCGATCCGGTCGGTGAAATAAAGTTATCCTATTTTTTATTCCGACATTCCATGATGTTGTAAAAAAGCATCAACATATTTTTCAATAGAATATACCCGTGGAATATAACGACTTTGCAAATGTTTCTGTCCATTAGGACTGTTCCAAAAATCAATATCTCTTTTTAATCCAATTGCCATGATTGATGAATCTGGCTCTTCATTTGGACTAAAACAAACTACAATCGCATTATCATGAAACCATTGGCGATCGATTATCTCTGCCATTATCAAAAAAAATTGATCGCCCTTTGCGCTAGGCGCCTGTAACGGATGTTCATATGGTGATGTCTACAATGCTTGCTGCAATTGATTAACAAAATTTTTTATCCATTCTTCTGGGGCTCCAATATTTTCTATCTCGCGAGTTCGCTTGCTTCGCAACATGTGATCTATAAATTTTTCATTTTTACTCATGATATTCTGTTATTTTATTTATATAAGATGTTGTTGAAACCACTGCCGAGCCAATTCTGTCCGCCCGCCGCGCGACACCACTGCGGCAATATCTTTGTTTTGCGCTGCTGCTTTAATAGCTGCCGCGGCGCCTAAAGTTAATGATGGTGGGAGAATTCTTCATTCCAATCTGGATCTAGACACGCAGTTTAAATTTTTAGACCTTTTTTGCTAACTTCCGGCCAAGCGTTCACCTCTTCTTTAGTAAAGATACCTAGGTCAATAAAGTCTTTTACGTTTCTTTCGAAAACTGTTGGATAATCCAGATCATCTTGTAAAGCTTTTCTAAGGGCATCTTTAAGCTCTTGCCATTTTTTCATTTCCGCTGCTGGAATTAATCCGCTTTCCAACCATCTTTCTACATCGTATCTTTTCGTATCACTACCATACCTAGTTTCTTTTAAATCTTCAAGAATAACCCCTTTTAGCCAAGCTCGATCGCTGTCTGATAAGGTTGCTGAAAAATCAATGCCGCTTTTACTTAACATGTTTAAAAAGTAAACGTAGGTGAGTGTTTTAGTGTTTCTTGTTCTGATGACTTCTTTTAATTTAGCTTTTACTCCGGCCTCAATAATTTGTTTGGCTACATCTAAACTAGCATCTGGAATATATGCTTTTTCTTTCAACACCGCGCCCACCAACACATCAGCCCTATTCCAATCACCCGTTCTGCCAGCTTCATCTAATGACCATTGAATTGTTGTGGTAACAGGATAGGCAACAGCTCTTAACTCCGGTTTATCTGGAAATTTTTCACTAATCGCCAACAGTGCGGAAATTTGTGGATATTCCTTTAATCTAGCATCATCCCACAAACCACTTTCCTGTAAATCACGTATTCTTCCCTCAACATAACTAGAGTCAGGGGTATTAATTCTCATTTCATAATCGGCAAAAGATGCTAGATCCGCTGCCAATATTTTCTTTAATGGCTCTATATCAAGCTGATTGCCTTCTGGTGTACGAAAATCATCTTTGCTTAAATTGAACACCTGCCCCAACATTTCAACAATTCTAATTTGTTGATTATCAGGAGTTTCACTTTTCATTATTTGCTTAATTAAGTCAATGGCACGATGTCTTAAATGTTTTTTGGCATATTCTGCTATTTCATCATCTGCTATTTGAAGCATTCCTATCACCATTTCGTAACGACCGTCATTCCATGATTCATTGAGAACTCCAAAAAAATGTTTTTGCCGTTCTAGTTCTACATTTTGGGTAGCTTCGGTAGTTGGTTTATCAACTTGTTCCCCTGCAGTGCCTATGTCTTTTGTTATTATTCGTGTACCCTCTCCAGTAGCACTTGCCGCCACGGCCCCAGCCAAAACGCCTGCTAAAAGCGGTCGTCGTCGATCTGCTCTACCTAACGTTCCTCTTAGTCCTCTTGGTTCAGCCATATTATTATAAGTTTAGCTGATTTTGTTATAAAAGTCAAACGGTCTATTACTCACTGATTTTCAAAATACCGGTGTAAACTTCGCCGCTGGTTGATTCGTTAAATTTTCCAAAATAAATTCTTAAACTGCGATCAGGCAATTCAATCGCTGCTGCATCTGCCCCACCGATGCCAGTATTACCAAGTTTTTGCCATTTAAAACCGTCTTCACTGTAAGCTGCAAAAACTCTAACATGAGAATCGTAAAACATTAAATATCCGTCGCGCCAGTCCATCACGAACGGGTGCAGCGCTTGACCAACCTCTCCATTCTCAATGGCATCTTCAGCCACTATGGTTGGCTGCTCGTCCCTCACCCAATTTAGGCCATCGCTCGAGGAGGCGCCAAATATTTCTGCCTCCTTAATTATGCC
>CAYMXY010000032.1:0-2161 GCA_964394525.1 uncultured Gammaproteobacteria bacterium
GCGCAGTTTGATTGAAAAACAGAAAGAAGATTTTGTGTTATCGGTTTTCTCTGGACAGGCGTTAACGGCGCAAAGTTGGTATGCCGGCAAAGAGCCGGCCGCGGTTGAACAATTATTCGCCGACATGGTTACGGTTATCAACGATGGCTTACTGGATGTGCCCACGGCTGTCGCCAATACCGCCGATAAGGTAGAATTGACCTATGAAGAATAAGGGTGGGGGCGCTTGGGTAATTGGGGTGTTGACGTTAATGGTGGTGTTTGCCGTACTGCCGCCTTTATCTAGTTTGGCACAAACAACTACCACCACCAACGCGGTCAAGCCTTTCAGTTTTTCTTTAGTGCCGCCGGATTGTTATTCGAATGAACGGGGTTGCTCCATTTGCGAGGTTGGTAAAGTTTTCACCAATGGCGCCGCGATTATTGCGGGTGGGTTAAGTGCCACGTCTTTATTGATGTTTGTAATTGGCGGATTCTTTTTGATTTTTTCGGCTGGTGAAGCGCAACGGGTGGAAAAAGGTAAAAAAATTCTGCTGGGCACGGTGACAGGTTTGGCGATTGTTTTTTTAGCGTGGTTTGCTGTTAATGTAATTGTACGGCTGGCAGCTTCTTCAGGACAATCAACTCAAACTGGCTTAGCCAGCAGCGCGACCTTATTTACCAGCGTTACTGGGAAATCGTTTGATTGGTGGAATAGTTTGGAGCACTGTCAGCCAGCCTTACCTTCTTCATGTAAAGGTTATTCGGTTGGTGATTTGTGTGGTGGTGGAGAAACAGGTTGTGCTGGCAGTACCGCGTGTGTTTGCTATCGACCGCTTGATGATGACGGTGACGATAACGTTTGCGCAGATAGCGCAACAGACGCTAGTTCGGCATCGGCTGCAGATAAAACATGTTCATGTAGTTCATTTTGTTCTATTACTGCAATTAAACTTAATAAATCGTATGAATGTGTATCGTCTTCTACTGCTGCGACTGGCTACACTGTAGCTACCGGCGTCAGTTGTCCAATTGAAAATTATGTTTGTGCTGTAAAAAACTAAAACCCCTTGAAATAATTGTAAATTTAAGTATAATAACCGTATGCGACGCAGAAACCTTCAATCAATCACTCTATCTTTAATCGGCACGTTATTGCCGGTAGTTGCTTTGGCACAAGCCACTCAAGTGTTAAACCCTCCGTTTGGCAGCAGCACTACTCAACAGGAACCTATTCTTATTATTGCCACCATTATCCAGGTGCTGCTTGGTTTTGTGGGTGCCGCCACTTTACTGGTATTTGTTTGGGGTGGGTTGCACATGATCTTTTCTGGTGGCAACGAAGAAAAAATTAAAAAAGGCCGCTCCACTTTGGTGTGGGCGGTTATCGGTTTGGCAATAATTTTAAGCAGCTACGCTATCTTGAAATATACCTTTACCATTTTCAAAACTGCTTCCGGCGGCACCTAAAAACTAGTTTGTAATCTCTACAAAATTGCGAAAAACGTAAGCGACGATACTGTAGGATGCTAAAATGACAAACAATCCAGTCACGCTGCCGGCCAAAATATCTTTGGCTTTTTTAATGTCTTCCTCTTTACCGCGAGCGAGCAGCCATAAAACACCGGCGTAAACAATCAACATTATGGCTACCGTGCCCAGCAAGGTAAGCAGCCAGTTAATCAACAACGCCGCCGTTACCACCGGCCCACTAGCCGCCACATCTTCATAGCCGCCAAGGCCAGTTGCTTTCTTCAATGTTTCTTCATAAACATTCAACGGCTGTTTTTGATAAGCAGCGGCTGCGCCAAGCGGTAACCCCAACCAAACACTGGCCGCGCCCAGAGCGCTTAACAATGAACGCGTTAATGTTTGTTTAATTGATTTCATCAGCTAGTTGCCTTCAGTAGATTCTCAAACACATAGGTGGCAATGCCGTAAGACGCCAAAATAATCACCACTCCAAAAAATGCTCCTTTCAAAATATCTTTAGATTTTTTTACATTCTCTTCATTGCCGCCACCCAACATCCATAAAAAACCGGCATAAACAATCAACACTAAAGCAATAATCATCAATAAACCCAGTACCCAATCAACCACGCCGGCGGCTATGTTGACCGGTGATTCGTTGCCCAGCAGCGAATTGCGTTCAAAATTGCTGCCCGGATCAACCAAAATTG
>CAYMXY010000032.1:2280-2511 GCA_964394525.1 uncultured Gammaproteobacteria bacterium
GCGCTACCGCCACCATAGCCACAATAGCCAAACCCACCGCTAGTAAACTAATGTATAATTTTTTCCAAGGTTGTTTCATAATTTTTTTTGTTAGGTAGTTGTGACTGTTGTACCAGAGATAGTAGCCACCGTGGTAAAGACAAAAGTAGTAATGCCTAAAGCCGCCAGCACCACTACCAAACCAATAATTGTGCCGCGGATGATATCTTTGGCTTTTTTTATTTCTTCATC
>CAYMXY010000032.1:2546-6904 GCA_964394525.1 uncultured Gammaproteobacteria bacterium
TAAATCAATAAGCCTAAACATAAGGCTGCCAGCAATGTTAACGCCGCGTTGATAATATTAAAGGCAACCTTGGTGGGTACTTCTTGACCTAGGTCAATACTATAAATAGAACTTTTTTCTAATTGCTTACTGGGATCTGTATTGGGATCAAAACTCAGTGCACTAACCTTATGCATCAATCCTAAAAAAGCAAAAATTATTCCAGCAAAAACACCGATGATCTTTTTAATAAATATCCTGTAGGGTCGCATAAACTGTAGAACCATATATCGCATAAAATACTAATTCAGAAATACCAAACGCGCCTAAGATAATAATTAACCCAAACACTGCGCGCCGCATGATTTGTTTAGCTTTTTTTATTTCTTCGTCATTGCCGCGCGCCCACACCCAAACCACACCAGCGTAGAGTAACAATAGCAGAAAACCTATTCCAAGCAAAGTGAGTAGAGTATTAACAATGATAACAGTTACGGCCAACGGATTATTTTTACCAAGATCAATGCCGGTAATGGATGATAAGGCAGGGATAAGGGAGTTGGTAGTATTCGCCGTTTGGGGATCAAATGGTAAGCGTTCTGCTGCAGGTATTGTTTCCGTTGCACTAGCCGCCGTAGGTAAAATAGAAATAATTACAATTAATAAACTTGCCCAGCCGACTATTATTTTTTTGATATTTGAAATTTTCATGTGGTAACGACAGTAGCTGTTGATAATTGATCAAACAACAATTTTGCTAACCCCAAAGCCAATAAAGCAATAACTAATCCGGTTAAGCCACCACGAATAATGTCTTTAGCTTTTTTAATTTCTTCTTCGTTTTCTTTCGCCTTAAACCAAATAAAACCGGCGTAAAGTAACATGATCATTGAAAACAATCCAAGAAAACTAAGGAAAGTATTGATTAAACGAATACTCACATCTACCGGGTTACTGGCGCCAGTTAAATAGGTTAAGGCTTTAATAGTGCCGCTGCCGCTGGTTAATTTTTGCGATCCACCGCCAACCACATTTTTTGATGGATCAAAATCGATAATGGATGTTGCGCTGGCCACGGTTGTGCCCACTAACCAAAAAAATAATGTCACTGTTGAATAAACTACCGATCTAATTACGGAGCCGACTGCGCCGCTTTTAAGTTGCATTAGTAATTTTTGTTAAATAATAGAACACAAATTGCATAATCCCGAATGATGCCAATATCACCAATAAACCTATTAATGATCCGCGAATGATATCTTTGGCTTTTTTGATTTCTTCGTCATTGCCGCGCGCCCATAACCAAATCCAACCGCCATAAATCATCAATAAAATGGTAATAGTGCCCAAGACGCGTAAAAAAACGTTGGTTAATTGGCCAGCCACTGTTACTGGATCGGCAGTGCCAAGGCCGGTGTCAGATAAATTTCCAAATGTTGCGCCGCCACTGAATGGATTTAATGACAATCCGGTTGCTGATGCCATTTGCGGTAACCATAAAATTGCCTGACCTAACGCCAGCATCAACCACTTAAAAAATTTGTTTTTAATAGTGTTAGTCATATTGTTATGGTTGGGTGGCGCCGGTAGTAGCATATTGTAAAGCATAAAAAATATACTGCGCTAAACCATAAGCCGCCATCACGATAATCAATCCCATAATGCCGCCACGCAACAGGTCTTTGGCTTTTTTAATTTTTTCCTCCTGCCCGGCTGCAAACAGCCACAAGAATCCCGCTACAATCACCAAAATTACGGTGATCATTCCCAAGAAAATCAATGAAGTGTTGACGATGGTTATAACAATGCCAGCCGGGTCTTTATCCCCAAGTTTGGTGTAAATTTTAAGTGGTGTGCTAACACCTCCTGACGTAGGATCAAAATTTAAATCGTAGGCATAAATTCTAAGTGGAATCGTTAAAACAACTCCAAAAAAGCCGTAAAATAAAGCCTGAATTATATGCCGCGCTTTTCTCATTAGAATTAATATACCACAACTTTACTCATAAAGTCAAGTAATATTTTTACCTTTACTTGTTGCCTTTACACAACACCCCTTTACAATCTACATTAATATGTTTATAATTATGACAACTAAGTTAAATTAAAAAAATAATTTATCGCTATGCGTATAATCAAATCTAGTTTTTATAAGCTGGCTGCTATGCTAGGAATTGGGTCAGCTAGTTTGATGGCCGCTCGAATGGCCGGTGCTCAGGACGTAACTATTGAAGACATCGGCGGCGAGGCCATTGATGATAACTTGATTTTAGGCAATGCCAGCCCGGAATCACTCGCTATCAGTGTGATTAACTGGGTGCTTGGTATTTTGGCTCTAATTGCCGTGATTTTAATTTTGATCGGCGGTTTCCGCTGGATGACGGCTGGTGGTAACGAAGAAAAAGTAGAGAGCGCTAAAAAAACACTTTACGCTGCCTTAATTGGTTTAGTGATTATTTTGGCAGGTTGGGGTGTTTCGGTGTACGTTATCAACAACTTGTTAACCTTCACCGAGGCTGGTTCGTAAATATTATTTTGCAACAAAAGAGGGCGGCTCAAGGCCGCTCTTTTGTTTTGTATAGAACTGGCACTTCAAAAATATCGACTTGGTCGTCACTATAAACTAATTTAACGCTAGGCGCTTGAGCAATCAACTTACGCATTGCTTGATGATCCTTGGTTACCAACACAAACCGAACAGCCAAACTGGCCAGCGCCGCATCCACATTTCCTTGATATTTACCGGTAGTAATTTTTTCCCACAGCCAATAGCGGTCAGCGTCGGCACGGTACATAAAGGTTGGGTCAAGGCCGGCCATATAGGCTACGCGATCAGAATAATAAAATAACAAGGGGAAGTCATCCCAATCGCTGTGCAATACCTTGTCGCCGACCACGGCTTGCTGATTAACCCACTGCATGGCCGGAGCAATTAAAGTTGGATCTTCATCGGTGGTTAGTTCTTGGCGATTGCGCGCCAAATCAGAAAGAATCAACGGTGTTAAACCAACCACCAAAAAAAATCCAGCACCAACGGCGGTAAGCTGTTGACGGCGCGGCCGCATTATCCACCGCTCCACCGACTGCCACGCCACTTTCACTTCATCCCACCACACGGCTGCCATTAAAACCAACGCCGGCGCAGCATATTCCACATACCGCCGCGACTTCATTGTTAAAGCAATACTCCCAATTACCAACAATAACGAAAATAGTTCCAATGGCCGCAGCCGTTGCCGCCGCGCCAACGCCACCACTACACCAATAATCACGCTCAACACTAATATGCTTGAACCAAATAGCAGTTGTGCAATGTTATAAGGATACCACTCTGAACCAACTCCAATTATTTTTTGATAATTGATAATTCCAATTTGCACTAATTGATCCCAATAAAACCAAAGGTTGTTTGGAAAATATGGGTTGATAATCAAACCAAGCGCAATACCTAAAGCAATTACGCCGCCGGGTAGTAACAACCTAAACCATTGCCGCCATGGTGTAAACGGAAATTGACTTACCAACCAAACCACGGCCACCAACAATAATAACGTAAACCCGCCGTGCACCCAAACATAAAACCAGCTAATTACTCCTAGCCACCACCAGCGCTGGCGCACCAAACATACGATCGCTAAAAATATCAGCATTACAGCCATCGGCGTTGCCTTAATCAATTGTAAGCGGAAGGTCCAAGTGGTTGTAATGGTCAGCACGATTGTCGCCAGCCACCACCAGCGCAATCCTAATTGCCGCAAACACCACCCAATTACCACTAGCGTGGTTAGCGCCGTCAATACCACGAAAATTTTTGCGCCAATGAATGGATGAAGCCACGGCGCCCGCACAAACGGAATCAACAAAATGTGTAAAACCAAATGCTGATCGGTAAAGTGTTCCGCCAAAGTAGTATATGGCAACCAAACAAAATCACGCACCAACCCCTGTTGAGAAATTAGTTGCGCCATTTTAATGTGGTAATAAGCGTCTGGATCGGCAAAGCCCGGCGTAGCTTGATTCAATGACCAAAGTATTGCCAAAAACACAACCACCGCGCTAAAAAAAGCGGCTTGCCACAGTTTCATAATATAATTTTAAAAACCAAGCTGGTGTCGTCTTCATAAACAACCGCCACGTTTGGATCACGTAATAAGTAGGCTTGCAGCAATTTAGTGCGCTCTCTAGTGCGATCAATCACTACATAGCGAGCTTGAAAATCGTCAACAATAACGTGAGCTGATTGTTGTTTTAATTTACCGGTTGAAATATCCTGCCACCGTTGATAAAGTGCGCGATCAGCTAAATACATAAAAGTTGCGTCTAACCCAACAATATACTGTTGCTTGATGTTATGAAAAAATAACATCGGGAATTCGTCC
>CAYMXY010000032.1:6914-11399 GCA_964394525.1 uncultured Gammaproteobacteria bacterium
GTAGCGCCGGCTGGCGCATGCTTCTCTAACCAACCGCTGGCGCCTTGAAATTTTGTTAATGGAATTCCGGTGGCAGTAGCGCGGTAAGCACGCTGTACCGCCAAACCAGTGCTGATGGGAATGGCAATGGAAAAATAGATAACTAATATATAATAACACCAACTAAATTGTCGGCGTAAAGTCTGGTGCAATTGCCGCCACTTGGCCGAAGCCAAATACGGCAGCAACACAACGCAACTAAACAACCACGCTACGGGCACAAAATATTCCACATACCGGCGCGTGCGCAAAGTGGCTGCGGCCAGCAACAATACCAACAAACCTAAACTAATAAAGCGGCGGTCGTGTATTAGCTGCCGGCGCTACGGCAACAGCGCAACTAAAAGCGATTAACATTATGCTTAGGCCACCTAAAAAATCAGCCGGTGAATATGGATACCACTCCGCCCCCACAGCCACAACTGATTGATAATTCACCAAACCAATTTGCACCAATTGCTGCCAAAAAAATTCCAAATTTGCCGGAAAATATGGGCTCATCATCACCCCTAACAATAGTGCTGCGCCAACCAATAATGGCCCATCGGGACGCGGCCAAAATAACCGTTTTCTTTCTAGTGAACCAGCTATCATTTCCGCGCTCCACACTATCATTGCCACCACCAGCGCCAAAATAAACCCGCCATGCGCGAACGTATAAATGACGCTAATAATAGCAGCGCGCAAGTAACGACGCTCCAACAAACTGACCAGCACCAACAAAAATAAAATAATCGCCAGCACCGAAGCCTTCACTAATTGTACCCGCACTAAAAATGGTGAGCTAAGCAACACCAGCATGGCCGGCAAGGCAAACGGCAACTGCCACCGCCGCAACTGATGAAACAACACTAGCGCTAAAACAACGCCGCTTAAGGCTTGAAACACCTTTGCTCCCACCACCGTTCCAGCTACCGCCGTAAATGGCATCAGTAAAACATGATAAAGCAAATGATGATCGGTGAATGATTGCGCTAAAGTCGTAAATTGCAACCAAGGAAGCGTTTTCACCAAACCTCTTTCCCATAATAGCGTCACCATCCGCGTATGATAAAACGAATCCGGATCCAAAAAGACCGGTTGCGCCTGAAACCAAGCTAACAGCCAGCCGCTAACGGCTGCCACCACCGCGTATTGCCAAGACTCCCACCACCTATTTTTTAAGCGCATTTTTGAAAAAATCCACCCACGGAATTGGTGATGGGTCAATGCCGTTCTGTTTTGCCAAATAAAAACTCAAATAGCTGCCCCACTGCAATACTTCAAAAGCCTGCAATAATTTTGTCGGCGCGGTTGGAATAAAGGTTTGATAAGTAAGCTGTTGTTTATCCAACACAGTGCGGGTGATTTGATAACGTTTCACCGTACGCTCGTGATAAAGCTGCGATTCCACCAACACAAACTGAAGTTGTCGGGCCGCCGCCGGATAGGTTAAGCCTTCTAGCAAGTGGTGATTTAATTCCGGGATGGCAAACCAAGTGGCAAAGTTTTTTCCATTTTCATTGATTTGATTGGCGATGGTATGTAAATTTCCAAGCAGAAATTCGCTGCCGATAATAAGTGGGATGTTGTTGCCTATTTTTTTAACTGCTTCTTGCGCGGCGTCGCGCAACAACTCGCGATTACCGTTAAGGTAATGAATAATGTCGTCAATGGCTGCGTCGGTCACGGTAATAATGCCAGCGGCGCTTAATAAGCGTAGCAGTGCCACCACTGCATAGCCAACCGCAATCCGCGGCTGTCCGCACGGATTATTTTTAGGATCAATTACAAAACCCGGCCAGTTGTGTTCCTCCATTAATTGTCGCAGATCGCCGCCGGTGGTAACTACTGCAATTTTTGGCGCGGTGGTGACGTCCGCGGCGCTGGCTTCTAGTAATTGTCTTGCCACGGTAATAGTTTCCTCGGTAGTACCGGAGTAACTGGAAAGAATCACCAAGGTATTATCATCAACCAGGGCCGGCGCAACATATTCATTGACAATCAATAAAGGCGCGCGCGCTTGATCGGCAAACACCGCCCGCACAATATCCATCCCCAAAGCCGATCCACCCATTCCGAATAACACAACTTTGTCGCACTGGCGGTATGTTTCTGGTAAAACAAAATTACTGCTGCTTTCCCAAGCATGACGCACTTGTTCTGCCAACAAATCAATTGATCCAAGCATGTTGCGAGAATCACCTTTTGATGTTTTAGGTATTGACGACATATACTTTTTTTATTATAATATGTTTGTTTATTATGTCAGGTCACTCAAAATGGGCAACAATCAAACGCTCCAAAGGTGCAGCCGACGCTAAACGCGGCAGCGTCTTCACTAAGCTCTCAAAAAATATTAGCATTGCGGCGAAGAAAGGCAAAGACCCCGAGATGAATTACGCTCTGCGCACGGCCATTGAAGCGGCGCGGGCGGCCAATATGCCGAAAGATGTTATTGAGCGAGCGGTGTTGCGCGGCGCTGGTGAATTACCCGGGCAACAGATTGAAGAATTGGTTTATGAAGGTTACGGTCCGGCCGGAGTGGCTTTGCTTATTCAATGCGCGACCGATAACACTAATCGTACGTTAATCAATATCAAAAGCGTGCTTAATAAATTTGGCGGCCGGCTGGGCGGACCGGGTTCGGTGGCTTATTTGTTTAAGCAGCGCGGTTTAGTACGATTGGCTCGCGCCGATGAAGTGCTGCAATTAAAAGCGGTTGATGCCGGAGCAGAGGATATTGTTGAAGAAGATGGTGGTTTAACGGTTTACACCGCGCCAGCTAATTTGGCTGCCGTAAAACAAACGCTGGGTGAGGCGGTTGAGTTTGCCGAACTTACGCTGCTGCCGGAAACATCTGTTACTTTAGCTACTGCTGACCAAGAACGCGTGACCAATTTGCTGTCGGCGCTGGAAGAGAACGACGACGTTATTGATATTACTCACAATGCCAGTTTATAACGTTTTCAACAACGACCCCACGGCGCCGCCAGTAGTAATTGGTTTTGATCCGGGTTTAGCTAATGCTGGTTATGGTGTTATCCAAGGTCGCACTGTGTTGGAATATGGCGTCATTCACACTCCATCATATATGGAATTACCCAAACGAATTGGCTTGCTATACAAACGCATTCAAAACATTCTCAAACGACACCCCATTACGCAAGCTGGTTGTGAACGACTTTTCTTCTGTAAAAACGTTACTACCGCTTTATCGGTGGGGGAAGCGCGCGGCACCATTGTGTTAGCGCTTACCTTAGCTAATATTCCAATAATTGAGTTTACCCCCTTAGCCGTGAAAAAATCCGTGGTTGGTTATGGTAACGCTGAAAAAAAACAAGTACAATATATGGTGAAAGCGATTTTGCATCTTGAACAAATTCCCAAACCAGATGATGCCGCCGATGCTTTGGCCATTGCTCTTGCTGCGCAAACTTATTATGAAGATGAAGCCATTAGAAAAAAAAATAACCAAGTGGCTGAGTATGTCTACCAATCATAAACAATTTTTTTGGGTTCAGCTGGCGTCGTTATTACTATTTGGTTGGTTATTATCAATTACGCCGAGCTTGGCGCAAACTGAGATCACTGCTGATGAAGGGATTGATGAAGAGGCCGTCTCTGATACAGCCACTTCGGATACCACCGATACCACCACCAACGAGACTGGCACCGACCTTGCCCTAGATTCTTCAACCGAAGCCATTGCCCCCGAACCGCTGCCGTTGGTGGCTGAAGCCGGACCAGATAAAAACGTGGCTGTCGGCCGTAATGTTTTGTTTGATGCCAGTGCTTCAACCTCGCCAGACACAACTGCCACAACCTACACTTGGGATTTTGGCGACGGTCAACAATTTCAAGGAATCGACGCCTCGCATATTTATAAAGAGCCCGGCACTTATAAAGCAAAGTTAACCGTTGTCAACGGCGATCAAACGGCCAGAGATTTTGCATTGGTATCGGTAGCGGAAGATGTGGTGCTGATGATTGTAGACGATACCATTGGTCGCGATACCATTCGTTATTATAAACAGTACGCTCAACGTAATGATACCTTGCTGGTGGTGTTGCGGCCGCGCCATGCTTCTAATCTTGATTATGTTATCTCGCGCAACTTGGCCGAACAATTAATCACTCAAAAGGATGATTTTTCGCAAGCTACTGTTATTGTAGTTTGGACACAAAAAAATATCGGTTTGAATACACTGGCTGAAGTTGACCGCATTACCTCGGTGGCGGAAACAGGTGCCCCAACCGACTTTGCTTTCAGTCAAAAAACTATTGTACGGGTGGACGACCGCTTGGCCAGCAGCGCTTTGGCGCGGTTAGCGCAAAACACCTATAACACCATTAAACCAAATTATATTTTATTAACAACCGTTCCAGCGCTGGAACCAATTCTCGCCCAGCCGATTAGCACCGAACTGACTAATCGTCTTAATCAAACCGGCATCAGCTACAAAT